>NZ_CP092483.1:617083-925625 GCF_022429625.1 Devosia lacusdianchii
GACCATCGGCACGGCCTGGAATGCCCTCACCGCCGAGCAGCGCGGCGAGGCTTTCATGCGCGAAATCGAGCACGTCATGGTCCATTCCTCGGCGCGCAAATATATCGACATGCAGCTCGCCGGCGAAATGGCTGCGGGCAAGCGCAAGCGCATGTCCTTCGCTCCCATGGTCATCACCACAGGCATGCTGATGGCCTACGAAACCATCGCGCTGATCCTTGGTCAGCAGACCAAAACCGACTGCCGCGGCTGGTTCTTCAATCCCTATGAAGGCAAGGTCGAACGGCCACTGCCGGGCATTCTCTCCGCCATCATCACCCCCATAGCGCGCCGCAAGATCGCCGAACTCACGGGCGCCGCGTGACCATCCAGCACTCGCTCCTCGCCGATAGCGTCGTTTCCGCCGCTGCCCTTGCCGGCACGCTGGCCGCTATCGCCGTCATCCGCGCCCGCTCCACCCAGGATGGCCTCAGGAGCCGCCTCGTCTATGCATTGAGCCTGGTGTCGCTGGTGCTAGCCATGCGCCTGCTGTTCTGGAATCTGGGTCTGGGCATCTTCGAAACTCTCACCCGGCTCGCTGCCGCCTGGATACCGCTGGTCTCGCTCACCGTGCTCGAAGGCCTGCAGCGCCGCCACGCGCCGCAACTGCTGAAATACGCGGCGCTGATCGGTGGCGTCATCTTCAGCCTCTTCGCCTTTATCGGCTTCGGCCTGGCCTTTCCACTCTATGCGCTGCTGGCCTTCCAGCTTTCCGGTTTCGTCGCCATCTATGTGCTTGCCCTGACAGGCAAGGACGATAGCCTGACCGTGCAGGAACAGCGCATCATCGCCCGCATCCGCTTCGCGCTGCCGGTGCTCGTCGTGTTCCTCGCCAGCGATTATGGCATCTTTGAACAAGTCATTCCCATCCGCGCCTCGGGCGTGGCGATCCTGTTCTTCTGCTGGATGGCCATCGGCCCAGCCAGCGCCACCTCCAGCCGGCGCGAGGCCGGGCTGGCCTTCATCATCACCGCCGTGCTCGCGGCCATCATCGGCGCCGCAGCGACCCAGATGTCGCAGATGGATCGGGGCTTCTTTGTCCAGGTCACCGCCATGGCGCTGTGCAGCGGCATCCTCGCCCTCGTGCTCAACGAAGCCGCCCGCGCCTTTGCCGAGAGCCGTCGCGACGACGTGCTCAAGGCCCTGGTCGGCGCCGATACGACCGATCTCCACCGCTTCATGGCCTCGATCGCCGCCGACTCGCCGCTGCATGGTTCGACCTTGATCGAGGGCGAACAGCTTGCCGATTTCGACGCCGCCGCCCTGCGCGCCACCTTTGCCCGCAAACCCGTCCTCAGCCGCGGCGACCTGCACACAATCCCTGATGAGACCCGCCAACAGTTCGACAGTCTTTTCACCACCTACGACGCCAGCCACCTGATCCTGCTGAGCGATACGCCCCTGGTCATTGCAGCGGCGGCATTGCCCTCTATCGGTCGCCGCGCTGCGGTCGAAACCGAACTGGGACTGGTCCAGCGCATGGCCATGCTGATTGCCACAAGGAAGGACCGTGCCGATGGAGCTGCGTGAGGGCGACTTCGAAGCATTCTTCGCCGCCCCCTTCGAGGCCTATGGCGAGAACACGCCCTATGTTTCGCCGATGAAATCGGACCTTCGCCGCTTCTTCACCGTGGGCGAAAATCCGCTCTTCCCTGCGCCCGGCAATTTCGCGTTATTTTCCGTTCATCGGCATGGCAAAACTGTGGGCCGCATCAGCGCCCACATCCACCCCGCCTCCAATGCCCTGCACAAAACCAACACCGCCTACTTCGGCTATTTCGACGTCGCCGACGACGCCGAAGCCGCCAAAACCCTCCTGAATGCCGCCGAAACCTGGGCCCGCCAGCGCGGCTTCGACACCATAGCCGGCAATTTCAACCTGACCGCCATGCAGCAGATCGGCGTCATGACCGGGGGCTTCGAACACACCCCCTATGTCGACCAGGTCTATAGCCCACCCCACATCGCCCGCCTCCTCGCCGACAGCGGCTACGAGGCTTACTTCCCTATGCGGACCTTCGAGGTTGACCTCGAAAAATTCAATCCACTGAGCATATTAGGTCCAGCCCAGCAGGAAATACTCAGCTCGCCCGACTGGCATTTCGCCCGCGTGACCCGCAAGGAAATCCCCCAGCGACTGGCCGAGGCCCGCGAACTGCTCAACAGTGGCTTCAGCGACAATCCCATGTTCGTGCCGCTCACTGCGGAAGAGTTCGAGTTTCAGGCCAAGGAGCTCAAATGGATCATCGATCCGCGTATCACCTCGGTCATCCACCACGAGGGCAAGCCTGCCGCCATCGCCCTGGTCATCCCAGATCTCAACCCCTTCATCCGCGCCACCCGCAGCCAGATGTCCTGGCTGACTCCGTGGCACTTCATCGTCAACCTGTTCCGCCGCAAGCGCGCCCTGGTCGTCTATGCCTCGGTCCGGCATGACCTCCACAGCAAGGGCGTGATGAGCGCCATGCTCGTCAACCTGCTGCCCGCCATGCTCGCCGCCGGCTACAAGCAGGTCGGTATCACCTGGGTCTGGGACGAGAACAAGGGCAGCCTGCGTCTGATGGATTACCTCGGCGGCAAACCGCTGCATCGCCTGCATCTGTTCCGCAAGTCGTTGTAATTCCATGGAAAAGATCACCCCTGCCGATCTTCTGGATATCGCCGCGACCGCCAATCTCGCCCCCAGCGTCCACAATACCCAGCCCACCCGCTGGCATTTCGATCCCGACGGAGCGATCCGCCTCAGCGCCGACCAGACCCGCCGTCTCAAGATCGGCGACCCCACCGGCCGCGACCTGGAGGTCTCCGTTGGCGCCGCCCTTGAAGGCACGATGATCGCGCTCTCCAATCGCGGGCTGGTCGGCGCTCTCGAGCCCGGGGATAGCCTGCGTATCGTGCCCCGAGGCGGTGCCTCGCCCGACCCGCTTGCGCCCGAAATGTCACGCCGTACCACCTGGCGCCGTGGCTTCGCGCCGGCCGCAATCGCACTGTCGCAGTCGCTGACGCAGTGGGCAGCTCAACACGACGATATCGGTCTCGTCCACGAGCCCGCCGCCATGGCCGTCATCTCCAGGGTCAATGAGCGAACCAGCCTCGCCTTCTACCGCAATGCCCCCTACCGCAACGAACTCCTGTCCTGGATGCGCCTGTCACGATCTGATCCCCGCTTTGGCGTCGACGGCCTTTCGGCCCCAGCCATGGGCATGTCGGGCTTCGAGGCATTGGGCGCCGGCATGGTGCTGCGCCAGCCGCTATTCGGCGTGCTCGACCTGATTGGGGTGTTCGGCGGCCTAATGTCGGAAGAGCGCCATACGCTGGGCGCTATGGCTGTCCTGCTGTTCCATCGTCCGATCAATGAGCATCCCGTGCAGACCGGCCGCTCGCTCTATCGCCGCCAGCTCGAACTGTCTGCACTGGGGCTCCAGACCTGGCCCATGTCAGTGCTTGCGGACGACCCCGAGGTGGCGGCCGAACTCGTCAAGGAGCATGCCATTAGCGCCGACCGCCGCTTGGTCACCGCCTGGCGCGTCGGTCCGCTTCCAGCCGAAGCCCAGGTCAGGCGCGAGCGTCTGCCGGCGGCGGCGCTGATCGGCTAGGCGTTCGCCGCGACGCCATCGGGTAGGGCGAAAGTCTCTCGCGGCTGCCGCAGGGCGTCGCCGACTGCAAAGATCGTTGGCGCTGCCAGCGAAAAAGCCTCGACTGCAACCACCGCCTGCTCGATCGTGCCGCGCCAAACCTGCTGATCGGCCCGCCCGACATTGGCCGCAATGATCGCGGGCGTAGTGGCCTGCATCCCCTGGTCGCGCAGATGCTGGACAATCTGTGGCATGGTCCGTCGCGACATGTAATAGACACTGGTGGTGACAGGGTCCGCCAGGGCTGCCCAGTCCAGCGTCTCTGGCAGCACGCCCTGGCGGGAATGGCCGGTGACGAAACGGACCGATTGGGCATGGTCCCGATGCGTGAGCGAGATGCCGAGGCCGCTGGCCAGCGCCAGCGCAGCAGTAACCCCGGGCACCACAGTCACCGCAATGCCGTGCCGTTTCAGCATCTCGATCTCTTCCCCGGCACGGCCGAAGATCATCGGATCGCCCGATTTGAGGCGAACCACATGCTTGCCCTGCCGCGCCAGGGTCAGCATCATCGCATTGATATCGTCCTGGCGGCAGCTTTCGCGGGCGGCGCGCTTGCCCACCAGTATGCGCTTGGCCTCGCGCCTGGCCAGTTCCAGCACGTCAGACGAAACCAGGTCGTCGAACAGGATGACATCGGCCGCTTGCAGCGCCCGCACCGCCTTGATGGTCAATAAGTCCGCATCGCCCGGACCGGCGCCGACCAGCGTGACGCGACCCATCGCCGGCGCGGCGACAATGGCATCCATGTCGCCATCCATGGGTGTTGGCGCCGCATCGCCGAAGGCACGATCGACCAGTCGTTCCCAGAATGCTCGTCGCTGCGGCCCGGCATCGAGCCGATCCATCACGCTGGCGCGTACCGATTGTGCCAACTGGGCCCAGACGCTCAGCGTCGCCGGCAGCAGCGTCTCGATGCGACGGCGCACCGCCTGCCCAAGGATTGGCGCCGCGCCGGCCGTGGAAATGCCAACGACGACGGGCGAGCGATTGACGATGGAGCCGAACTGGAACTGGCAGAATTCGGGCCGGTCGATGACATTGTAGGGCACGCCGGCGTCGCGCGCGGCGGCGGTGAAGGCGACGGCTTGCTCGTCATCCTCGATATCGGCCACCGCCAGTACGGCACCCGACAAGTCCGCGTCGGTCCACTCCCGGTCGATCAGGCTGATGCTGCCGGCGACCGCGCCGGCCTCCGCCAAAGCGACGAGATCGTCGCACCATTCTGCAATCGGCGAGAAGACCTCCACATGGGCACCGGCGGCGGCCAAGAGTTCGATCTTCCAGCAGGCCGGTTCGGTGCCGCCCATCACCACGACGCGCTTGCCGGCCAGATCGAAGAAGAACGGCAACACCGCCAGCGGCGTTATCCGGGCATTACTCCGCGGCTTGGAGACGATGTGCATCGATGATCCCCCTGATTTCAGCGCGGCAGGAGCCGCAATTGGTGCCGGCCTTGGTATAGGCGCCCACCGCCTCGACGGTTGTGCAGCCCTTTGCGATGACAGCGGCAGTGATAGTGTTGATGCCCACTGAGAAGCAGGAGCAGACGATGGCGCCGCTATCAGGCATGTCGGCGCCGGGCCGACCGGCCAGCACGGCCGAGCCGGTGATACTCTCGGCGGCCAAGAGACCCACCGCCCATTGCCGCGACACCAGCACGGGGTCGGGTGACAGATAGAGCGCGAAAACCAACCTGCCATCTTCGATCAACGCGACATTGCGGCGACCGGAATGGGCATCGTGCAGCGAGATCAGGTTTGCGTCGGTCGGGAGTTCGAAGGCGGCGCGGATCCAGGCGTCCCAATTGGTCGGTTCGCTGGTCATGGCGATCTCGCCCCGCATGCCGCCCGGCGCCTCAGCCGTGGCCCAGTAGTCGAGACCAGAGAGCAGCGGCCGCGTGCGGGCGACGAAGAAGCCGTGCATGCGGGTATAGAACGGCTCGGCATGCGCCAACGCCATCTTCAGGGCCGGTTGATGCGAGTGAGGGTCCACCTTGGCCGTCACCAGGGCATCCACGCGGCCATTCGAGGCGAAGTGGTCGGTCCAGTGCATCGGCACGAACAGGTGCCCGCGCCGCTGCCGATCCGTCACCAGCGCGCGAACCACAGCACTGCCATGGCGATTGCTCAGGCGCACCAGCGTGGCGCGGCGGATATTGAGAGCCTCGGCATCATCAGGGTGGATTTCAACGAACGGCTCGGCGTAGTGGGCCGATAGGCGTGCGGTTTTGCCGGTACGTGTCATCGTATGCCAGTGGTCGCGCACCCGGCCGGTATTGAGAATAAAGCTGCCCGGCGCTGGCACGAAGGGCGGCGGCGGCAGCACTGGCACGAAGCGGGCCCTGCGATCGCGCGTGAAAAAACGGCCGTCGCCGAACATTCGCGCGGCCGGCTTGTTCCGGACGGGCCACTGCGTTGGGGGCAGAGTAGCATAATCCGCGCCCAAAAGGCCGGAGAGGTCGAAGTCCCGACTGCCATCATTCTCGAAAGCCGAAAGCGCCACATGCTCGGCGAAAATTTGCGCCGGGGTGGCATAGTCGAACACCTGCGCAAAACCCATGCGCTTGCCGACTTCCTTGATGATCCACCAGTCGGGGCGCACCTCGCCCGGCAGCGCAAGGAACGGTCGCTGGCGCGAAATGCGTCGTTCCGAATTGGTAACGGTGCCGTCCTTTTCGCCCCAGCCGGCCGCCGGGAGGCGGACATGAGCGACAATACCGGTATCGGTGCGACCAGACATGTCGGACACGACGACGAAGGGGCAGGTGGCCAGCGCGGCACGAACCGCGTCCGCTTCGGGCATGGAATCGACCGGGTTGGTCGCCATGATCCAGATCGCCTTGATCTCGCCACGGGCCATGGCGGAGAAAAGTTCGACGGCTTTGAAGCCGGGTTTGCTGGCAACGCTGTCGCTCCCCCAGAAGCGGCCAACACGCTCGATGGCTTCGGGCGTGAAGTCCATATGCGCGGCGAGCATGTTCGCCAGCCCGCCCACCTCGCGACCACCCATGGCATTGGGCTGGCCGGTGACCGAGAACGGTCCCATGCCCGGCCGGCCCATACGGCCGGTCAGCAGGTGGCAGTTGATGATGGCATTGACCTTGTCAGTGCCCGAGGATGACTGGTTGACGCCCTGTGAATAGATGGTGACGACCTTCTCGGTCTTGCCGAACCAGGTGTAGAACAGCTCGACTGACTTCTCGGACAGGCCCGTGGCGCTGGCAACCCGACTGACGGGCCAATCCTCCGCCACCAGCAGCGCCGCTTCCACACCCGACGTGTGATCTGCAACGAAACCCGGCGCTGTGATACCGTTGCTGTCGAGATAGCCGAGCAAGCCGACAAACAGGGCACTATCGCCATCTGACTGCACTGCCAGATGCAGGTCGGCGATATCGGCGCTGACCGTCCGGCGCGGATCGATCAGTACGACCCGCATATCAGGGCGCTCGGCCTTAGCCTTGACGATGCGCTGATAAAGCACCGGGTGGCACCAGCCTAGATTGCTGCCGACCAGCACGACCAGGTCGGACAGTTCGAGATCCTCGTAATTGCCGGGGACGGTATCCGAGCCGAAAGCGCGCTTGTGTCCGGCCACTGACGAGGCCATGCAAAGGCGCGAATTGGTATCCATATTGCCCGAGCCGATGAAGCCCTTCATCAGCTTATTGGCGACGTAATAGTCCTCGGTGAGGAGTTGGCCAGAGCCATAGAAGGCGACGGAATCGGGGCCATGCTCGTCGATGGCCCGGCTGAAGGTCGTGGCTACCAGGTCGAGGGCGTCATCCCAGCTACTGCGCTGGCCTTTGACCTCGGGATAGAGCAGGCGGCCGTCCAGCGAGAGCGTCTCGCCCAAGGCCGAACCCTTGGAGCAAAGGCGGCCATAGTTTGCGGGGTGATCTGGATCACCTGATATGGCGACGGTACCATCCGGCTGCGGCGTGGCGAGGACGCCACAACCGACACCGCAATAGGGGCAGGTGGTGCGGGTTGTGGTCATGAAGACACCGGGGTTGCTGCGAGATCACCCCCACCCTTGATCCCTCCCCACAAGGGAGAGGGAGACGACTGCGCGATCCACACAATAGCGCCGGATTTGCGGCCCCTGCCTTCCCTCCCCCTTGTGGGGAGGGATGCGAGAGCGGGGTGGGGGTGGGCCATGCGCACCATCACTCCGCCGCCACCGCCATGATCTCATCAGCGATGAAAATCCGCCCATCGACCACGTCGATCGCATAGGTGCGCACCTCACCCTCATCGGCGCCCATGGCCTTGCCGGTTTCGAGGTCAAACACCCAATTGTGCAGCGGACAGGTCACCGAGGCGCCATGCACGATGCCCTCGCTGAGCGGCCCGTTCTTGTGCGGGCAGCGGTTTTCCATGGCGAAGATCTGGTCTTCCTGCGTACGAAACACCGCGATCTTGCCTGATGGCGTGTTGACGCAACGCGCGCCACGGCGCGGAATGGCGGCGACGGTGCCGATTTCGATCCAATTGGTCATAGCTCTACTCCGCTGCTACGGGCATGCCGAACTCGGCCATGGCAGCGAATTCGTGGGCGTCCTTGCCGTTGACGCGCTCTTCCCACGGGTCGATCTGCGCAAACGTCTGCGAATAGACGAAGCGCTCGTAGTACATCCGGCGCTTCTCGCGATCGGTGACCACATTGGCTGTTATCGACGGCGTGCCGACGCGCTTGGCCCATTTGTAGATGCGTTCTAGATAGCGGCCCTGCTCGCGGTAAAGCTGCGTCAGCGCCACGATAATCTCCAGCGCCTCGTCCTCGCTGTCGGCGTGGCACAGCAATTCCGTGCCCTTGATGTCGAGCCCCGCCGCGCCGGCAAAGTGGATGTCGTACCCGGAATCGACGCAGATGACCCCGATATCCTTGCAGGTGGCCTCGGCGCAATTGCGCGGGCAGCCGGAGACGGCGAGCTTGAGCTTTGCCGGGGTCCACGCGCCCCACATGAACTTTTCGATGCGGATGCCCAGCCCTGTCGAATCCTGCGTGCCAAAGCGGCACCAGTCCGAGCCGACGCAGGTCTTGACCGTCCGCAACCCCTTGGCATAGGCGGCGCCCGAGACCATGCCGGCGGCATTGAGATCGGCCCAAACGGCGGGAAGGTCCTCTTTCTTGACACCCAAGAGATCGATGCGCTGGCCGCCAGTGACCTTGACGGCGGGGATGGCGAACTTCTCGGCGACATCGGCAATGGCGCGCAATTCCTTGGGATTGGTCATGCCGCCCCACATGCGCGGCACCACCGAATAGGTGCCATCCTTCTGGATATTGGCGTGCACACGCTCATTGATGAAGCGGGACTGGCCGTCATCTTCGTATTCACCCGGCCAATCGGCCACGAGGTAATAGTTGAGCGCCGGCCGGCACTTGGCGCAGCCGCAGGAGGTCTTCCACTCCAACTCCTGCATGACAGCCGGGATCGACTTCAGCGATTTGGCGATGATCAGCCGGCGCACATCGTCATGCCCCAGCTCGGTGCAGGGGCACATGGGCTGCACGGCGGCCGGGTTATAGGCATCGCCCAGCGTCGCATGCAGCAATTGTTCGACCAGCCCCGTGCACGAACCGCACGAGGCCGAGGCCTTGGTATGGGCGCGCACGCCATCGAGACTGGTCAGCCCCTTGGCCGCGATGGCGCCAGTGATCTTGCCCTTGCATACGCCGTTGCAGCCGCAAATCTCTGCCTCATCCGGCAATGCTGCAACGGCCGCCATAGGGTCCAGCGGGGAGCCCCCCTGATAAGCCTGGCCAAAGATAAGCGTATCGCGCATCTCGCGTGTATCGGTCTGGTTCTTCAGCATGTCGAAGAACCAGGGGCCATCGGCGGTTTCGCCATAAAGGACGGCGCCAATGATGCGATCGTCCTTGAGGATGAGCCGCTTGTAGACGCCGGCCGTCGCGTCGCGCAGCACGATTTCCTCGCGGTCCTCACCCTCGCCGAAATCACCGGCAGAGTAGAGGTCGATGCCCGTCACCTTGAGGCGCGTCGCGGTATATTGCGGCACGAAAGCCGCGTCGTGATCGCCGCCCAGATGCGCGGCCACGATATTGGCCTGCTGATAGAGCGGCGCCACCAGCCCGTAACACATGCCGCCGACCTCGGCGCACTCACCCAGCGCGTAGATTGATGGGTCCGAGGTCTGCATCTGGTCATTGACGACAATGCCGCGATTGACCGCGAGCCCAGCTTCCTTGCCCAGTCCGGCATTGGGTCGAATGCCCACGGCCATGACAACGAGATCCGCCTTGATACGCGTGCCGTCGTCCAGCAGCACAGCCTCGACACGGCTGTCGCCCAGGATTTCCTTGGTATTGGCCTTGGTAATCACCTCGATGCCGCGCCGCTCCAGCTCGCGCTGCAGCAGGTAACCCGCCGCCGGATCGAGCTGGCGTTCCATCAGCGTCGGCGAGATATGGAGCACGGTGACTGTCATGCCCTGGTTGATGAGGCCCGCCGCCGCCTCAAGCCCGAGGAGACCCCCGCCAATCACCACCGCATGGCCGCGCGACTTGGCGGCCAGCATCATGGCGTGCACGTCATCGAGGTCGCGATAGCTGAGCACGCCCGGCAGCTTGTGGCCGGGCACCGGGATGATGAACGGCACAGAACCGGTGGCGATGATCAGCTTGTCGTATTCCGCGCTGGCGCCCTGTTCGGAGCGCACGATGCGGTTGTCGCGATCGATCTCGACGATCCGGTGCCCCTTGTAGAGCATGATCTCGTTTTCGATGTACCAGGCGTCGCCATGGATGATGATGTCCTCGAACGACTTCTCGCCCGACAGCACCGGCGACAGCATGATGCGGTCGTAGTTGACGCGCGGTTCGGCGTTGAAAATGGTGACGCTGTAGCGGCCCGGGTCGGTCTCGAACAGTTTTTCGAGGGCGCGGCCGGGGGCCATGCCATTGCCGATGATGACGAGTTTTTCGGTCATTGCGGGCTCCTAGGCGGCTTCGACGAACCGGTGGCGCTCATAGAGGAACTTGAGCACCGCCTCGCGGCATTTGAGGTAGATCCGGTCGGCCGCCAGATCGAGGCGTTGGCGCGGCCGCTCCAGCGGCACCTCGAGCACTTCCCCGATCCGGGCCGATGGGCCATTGGTCATCATCACGATGCGGTCGCTGAGTAGCACCGCCTCATCGACATCATGGGTGATCATGATCATCGTGCTGCCCAGACGCTTCTGGATGTCCATGACCGCATCCTGCAGATGCGCGCGGGTCAGAGCGTCGAGGGCCCCGAAGGGTTCGTCGAGCAGCAGGATTTTGGGCTGCATGGCCAGCGCCCGGGCAATACCGACGCGCTGCTTCATGCCACCCGAAATCTCGGTCGGTCGCTTATCCCTGGCGTGGCTCATCTGCACCAGATCGAGATTGTGCATAATCCAGTCATGCCGCTCGGAGCCGGTCTTGGTCTTGCCGAAAACCTTGGCGACGGCGAGGTTGACGTTCTCGTAGACGGTCAGCCAGGGCAGCAGCGAATGGTTCTGGAACACCACGGCGCGCTCCGGCCCGGGGCCGTTGACCTCGCGCCCCTCCAACTGGATGCCGCCCGAGGAAACTTCGGTGAGGCCGGCAATCAGGTTGAGCAATGTCGACTTGCCGCAGCCGGAATGGCCGATGATCGAGATCACCTCGCCCTGCCTGATGTCGAGGCTGACATCCTTCAGCACCTCGGAGCGTACGCCGCCACGGTCGAAGTGTTTGTCGACGTTTTCGATCTTGAGATAGGTCATTGCTGGCTCCTCAGTTCGCAGCTGTGCCGCGGGTGACGAAGGCGCCGATACCAGCTACCAGCCGGTCGAGGATGAACCCCACGACCCCGATATAGACCAGCGCCACGATGATGTCGGAGAGACGCGAGCTGTTCCACGCATCCCAGATGAAGAAGCCGATGCCCACGCCGCCGGTCAGCATCTCCGCCGCGACGATGGCGAGCCAGCTGAGGCCAACGCCGATCCTGAGGCCGGTGAAAATGTACGGCGCAGCGGCCGGGATCATGATCTTGAAAAAGAACTCGGCCTGGTTGAGCTGCAGGATGCGCGCCACATTGCGGTAGTCCTGCGGAATGTTGCGCACGCCCACCGCCGTATTGATGATCACCGGCCAGACCGAGGTGATGAAGATCACGAAGATCGCCGAGGGCGCCGAATCCATGAATGCAGCCAGCGACAGCGGCAGCCAGGCCAGCGGCGGCACCGTGCGCAGGATCTGGAAGATCGGATCGAGCCCGCGCATCGCCCAGATCGACTGACCGATGACGGCGCCGATGGTGACACCCACCACCGCCGCAATGCCGAAGCCGATAGCGACACGCTGCAGCGATGTGAGCACCCGCAGGCCGAGCCCGATATCACCTTGCCCATAATCGAAGAACGGGCTGATCAGCAGTTCACCGGCATCGGTCCACACCTGGCTCGGCGACGGCAGCGACGCACTCGGCGATGCACACAGGATTTGCCAGATCACCAGCACCAGCGCGATCACCACCAGTGGCGGCACGATGTTGGCCGCAAGCGTGCCGAATGTCTTGGACCACGAGCCAGGGCGCGATGGCGGTTTGGGCAGGGCGAAGACCTCGGCTTTGGTGGGCATCGGAGCGGTCGTCGTGGGCAGGCGCTGAACTGTGGCGGTCATGATCGATGTCCTTTCGGAAACCCCATTCGCGTCGGCGCACGATCTTGCCGTGCCACCGGGCGGCACCTCCCCCTCGATGGGGGAGGCTGGGCGGGGGTGTGAGAGCCACGATATTCGAGCTCCCATCCCCCACCCTTGATCCCTCCCCACAAGGGGGAGGGTGTCGACGGAGACGTCATCGCCCTAGACCACTGCCTTGATGGCGAGGCTTTCGAGATAGGCCGAGGGGTTGGCCGGATCGAACACCTTGCCGTCAAAGAAGGTCTCAGACCCGCGCGACGTACCCTCGGGAATGTCGGCAGCCGCAACGCCCAGCGCCGCAGCGGCAGCGCGCCAGATGTCTTCGCGGTTCACCGCATCAACCGATGCGGTGATGTCGGTCGTGCCCGGCAGATAGCCCCAGCGCACGTTTTCGGTCAGGAACCAGGCATCGTGGCTCTTGAACGGATAGGACGCATGGTCCTTCCAGAATTTCATTTCCAGCCCGGTGGCGGTCTCCACGCGGCCATTGCCGTAGTTGATGTCGCCCTTGAGGCGACCGGCGACGTCGGCGGCCGGAATATTGAACCAGCTGCGTTTGCCCAGGATTTGCGCCAGCTCCTGCTTATTCTCGGTGAGGTCAGCCCATTGCGCCGCTTCCATAACCGCCATCAGGATGGCCTGGGTTGCCACCGGATTGGCCTCGACGAAGTCGTTGCGCAGGCTCAGCGCCTTTTCAGGGTGACCCTTCCACAACTCGCCCGTCGTGGTGGCGGTGAAGCCGACGCCCTGGTTGACGAGCTGCTCGTTCCACGGCTCGCCCACGCAGAACGCGTCCATGGTGCCCACCTTCATATTGGCGACCATTTGCGGCGGGGGCACGGTGATCAGCGAAACTTCGCTGTTCGGATCGATGCCGCCCGCGGCAAGCCAGTACCGCATCCACAGGTCATGTGTGCCGCCCGGAAAGGTCATGGCGACATTGACTTCGGTGCCAGCGGCCTTGCGCTCGGCGAAGATTTGCTTGAGCGGCGACGCGTCAACGCCGACACCGGAATCCTTATAGGCTTGGCTGACCGAGATGCCCTGCGCATCGAGATTGAGCCGGGCGATGATCGACATCGGCACCGGCGTGCCACCAGTGACGGTGCCAGCGGTCATCAGGTAGGGCATGGGCGTCAGGATGTGCGCGCCGTCGATACCGTTCGCAGCCCCACCGAGCACGAGGTTGTCGCGCGTTGCACCCCACGATGCCTGCTTTTGCACCTGTACGTCGGGCACGCCATGCTTGGCGAACAGCCCCTTCTCCTGCGCGATGATCAGCGCTGATGCGTCGGTCAGTGCGATATAGCCCAGCTTGGCGCCGGTAACCTCGGGGCCATTGCTTTGGGCGAAGGCCCCCGAGGGGAACAGCGCCCTGGTTGCGACCAGGGTCGCAGCGGTTGCCGTGGCCGCTTTGAGAAAGCTGCGGCGGGTGGTCAGCGTCGTCATAAAGTTCTCCATCTGCACCGATCGGAAAAACAAAAAAGCCGCCAACGGATCAGCGCAGCAGTGGTGACCGCGCGAAGACCTGTTGGCAGCTTTGCCTGGATGACGCCCATCGTTGGACGTCGACTGTTCAAGGAGCGTCTTGGGAGGAGCGCCTTTGCCAAGGACGTTGCACGAAGCGTGCCAAATCGTGACTGCGCGGCAATTTTGTGGATTGTCAGTAGTTTGGCGAATTTCGCCTTGGTAGATAGCTTACCCTCCGCAATTTGGACAGATCAAAGCTACACCAGTATGCCTAAAAGATGCGCATGTGTGTGGTGTGCTCAAATGTGAATCAACCGCGCGCCGTTTGGCTGGCAATGTAGCTGTCCAGCGCACTCGGGTCGAAAATCTGACCATCGAAAAACAGGTCCGCCCCCATCATCAAGGAGCCGTTCCCCGTGACGATTTTGCCCGGCTTGCCGCGCAGGCCGTCGATCTTGTAGTCGTCATCAGGTACCGCCACCCCAAGCGGGGCGAGAGCGCTCCGATAGAGGTCCGGCCGGAAGCACGCTGCGGCGACAGCGGCGTTTTCTGTACGCGCCGGCACTTCACCCCAGCGCACCATCTGGCTGTAATACCAGAGAGCGTGGCTCTTCCATGGGAAGTTGGCGGCACTGGCGTGAGGAATGTAATAGTCCGGCACCTGCCGCAACACGCCGCCGATATCGAGCGTGCCGGTCAGGGCTCGGCCGACAATCTCGGACGAAGCATTGAGATAGGCGGCTCCCGCCATAATCGCCGCCGCTTCGCTCCGATTGTCCGGTTCGGCACACCAGAGGCCGGCCCGATAGACAGCCCTGATGATTGCGGCCACCAGGTCCGGATGATCGGCGGCCCAGGTCTCGCGCATGCCCACGACTTTGTCGGGACTCGATCGCCAGATCAGCGCCTTGGCGGTCGCGATATGTCCGCCCTTGGTTGCCACCCCGATACTGTTCCAGGGTTCGCCGACGCAATAGCCGTCAATCCCGCCGGCCCCCAGCGCATCCGGCAACAGGGGCGGCGGCAAGACGACGATCTCGATATCCCGGTCCGGAACGATGCCGCTGGACGCCAGCCAGTAGCGCAATTCGTAATTATGCGACGAGGTCTGATGCACCACACCGAACCGCAGCTTGCGCGGTGACGCCTGCACCGCCTTGGCAAGCGCGGCCCCGGTCAGGGTCGGGTCGAGGTCATCTGGCGCGCCCTGGTCGGCCATGGCCCGCCACAACGCATCGCTGACCGTTACCGCATTATTGCCCAGGCCCAAAACCACGGGTGCGATCATTGGCATGGCCAAAGGTGTGAGGCCGAGGCTGGTGGCCAGCGGCATCGGCGCCAGCATCTGGGCAATATCAAAATGCCCGAGCGCGGCACGGTCGCGGATATTGGCCCAACTGGTTTCTCGCACCAGCGTCAGGCCCAGTCCCTCGTCTTCCGCAAAACCCTTCTCCCGCGCCAGTACCAGCAGGATGCTGTCGAGTAGGGGCAGGAAGCCGGCGGTGATCTGGGTGGTGGACATGAGCGTTCCTACGATGGCCCAAGCAACGTCGCGGCCGTGATCAGGCTTTGAGCGATGTCGACCATTCTGCGGTTCTGGTTCATGGCGGTGGAGCGGAGTAGGGCATAGGCGTCCGCCTCGCTCATGCCGCGCGTCTTCATCAGGATGGCTTTGGCCTGGTCGATGATCTTGCGATCCTCGAGTTCGCCGCGCACCTGTTCCAGCTCGCGCGTCAGTCGCGCGAAGGCGTTGAAGCGCGAGATCGCCATGTCGAGGATCGGCTTGACGCGCTCCTTCTTGAGCCCGTCCACCACATAGGCGGACACGCCGGCCTCGACGGCCTTCTCGATCATCGCCCCATCCGAGCGATCGACGAACATGGCAATAGGGCGCTGAATGGCGCGCGACAGCGAAAAGAAGTGCTCCAGCGTGTCACGCTTGGGATTTTCGAGGTCGATGACGATGACATCGGGCGCCTCGCTCTGGATTGTGCGGGCCACTTCGTTGACGTCATGGATCACCGCCACCCGGGTGTGCCCACCCTCCCGCAGCCCATCCTCGATGATGGAGGCGCGGATGCGATTTTCATCGATGATCAGGATGGACAGATCGCAATTGGGCATCGCCGGTAGTTATGCCGGAGCCTAAAACAAGTGCAAGTTTGGAATCTGCACAGCAGCTAATCACAAAACCGCATAGCGGCTCTGCGGAGTAGTGCGCCCAACGACATCCGCCGGAGCAAATGGCGCTGCTTGCAAGCGGCGCCAGGCGCGTTACGGCGGGGCGGTGTGAGCCAGTATGCTGGGGATTGGAGCGGGTGAAGGGCTCGTAACCCTTCACCTGTACTGTTGAAACCATTGAACAATATGGGTTCGGAGCGGATTAGGTAGCACCGTAGGGGCCCCCGCAGGTATCACCGGCCCAAGACCACTGGTGCAGTGGCAGCTTATGCCCGCCGAACAGCATAGAACTGTAGGAATGTCGCGCGAAGCAGGCGACGCAGTCATCTGTCCAACCGCGACCTGAAGTGCCTGTCAGTGTAAACGCTTGCACTAGCGACGCCCCCTTCTCAATGCGGCAGCAGCTCTACGTTCTTTCCGGTTGCCGTAGCCGGGATAACCCAGATCATGCATTGGCGGCCGTGTTACCTTCGGAAATTCGCTTTCTTGGGGCGTGCGCGTTTTCAGATGCTGCATGATCCCAATTCGGTCGCAGTCTGCCTGATTTCGAGCCCGCTGCTCGTCTGTCCAATCGTGCTGCGCGGCATACACGCAATCCTCTGAAGCGCCTCTCCCCTGATTTGGCGGCTCCATCGCCACACCGATTACCCTATCCAGATAGGGGTGCTTCATCAGCAGCGCCTGAGCGTAGATCTGTAGATAGGCAGTTCGAGCTAAGCGGTAGTGCTCATAGCCCCCCTTCTTCTCCATCCAATCAAGATATTTGAGTGTCAGAAAGAAGAAGCCAGTCTCCGCGCCCTTTGAGCCTTCGGCTCCGATCATGGCCCGGAAGAAAGTTTCCTTTTTCTGGCCAATCTCCAAGGCGCCTATGCACGCCTTGCCAAAGTTCCGCCTTTCGAAACGGTTCGCCAGCGCCATGTGACGCACGGCCAGTTCGCTATTGGTCAACTTGTATTCGAAGCCGGGGAGAACGATCGAGGTGCCCCCCATCATGTGCTTCGTGAAATTTTCAATCAGGAAATCCCAGAAGTAAGACGGCTTGTTAGCTTCGGCCCGCGCGGCGTACTGAGGATCATTCACAAAGCTAGGGTATGCGTCCCCATCTATGACCAGCCGGTCTTCTGACGACCAGGCGCCGCCATGGGGCGCGGTGAAGTCGTGGTCACCGTCAGCGTTGATGCGCGTTGCGTAGTAAGCGATGAGATCCTCTTCGCCGTGCGCAAGAGCCAAATTTCCAGAGCGCAGGAATTTGGCACGCTTCTCTAGGTACTCAACAAAATCGGTGATGGTGTCCATTTCATGCATGACAACATCGAGCGATGCCTCGTCCAGAACATGAATGAAGTCACCTTCGGGCTGAACGTCACCAATGACAAACGGCTGGCCTGCTGGATCGATATGCTGATTGCCCGTAATTTCGGGATCGATGGCGAAGCTTCCGGTGCCACCGTTGAAGCGAGCAACACAGGCCTTCGCCGCGCCACCAGCAACAACGACTCTGTGAATTTTCCGGCGTTCAGGTGGCGGCAACGGCAACGGGAAAGGGTGCTGACAAGCGTGGTCTAAGTAGATGCGATCAGGGTGGTCACGGATCCACCTTTCTGCGCCAGCCAGCTGTTTTGCCGCGTCGAGAACAGCCTTCCTAAACCACCGAGGCCAGGCAATATCGGCCGCCTTATCTGACCAGCTTATGTTTTTCTCGCTGAACAGGATGATGTGCGGGTCACACACCACCATGAGGTCGCAAATTTCTTTCCCATCTGTGATCCCAGTAGAGAGCTGGTCACGGAATGGGCTTGGATATGACCAAAGTTCAAGAAATGTACGCGACGCAAGCTTGGCCAAGTGGCGTTCGGTCGGCGTAAAACCACCCGATTTAACTATGGGCTCCCGCAACTGCTCTAAATGTTCGCCAACGTTTACTGGCTTTCTGACCATGCTCATATTACTGAATTGCTTGTGGCAGCCCCGCAAGTGCCTCCGGCCTGTGTTCACCGGTTCGGAGCAGGCCAAGTCTCACCGCAGGTATCCCCGCAGGACTCATCGCCAAAATCCAGAAAATGAAAAAGATATGAAAAATCAATCACTTACGTGATTTTCTGGAGCGGGTGAAGGGAATCGAACCCTCGTCGTAAGCTTGGGAAGCTTCTGCTCTACCATTGAGCTACACCCGCCTGCGGGGCGATAGATGCGGGAATTTAGGCAGGGCGTCAAGCGGGTGTGGCTATTGCAGGCGTGACCCAGCAGCCAGGTGCGATGCCCTAGCGAAGTTCGTCCATGATTGGGCTGTTGAGCGGGGCCGGCCGGCGGCTCGATACCAGCTTGCCAGCAAACAGCCCGGCAACGGCGATGGCGTTGACGGCGATCAGCAATGCACAGAAACAGGCCCAGATCTGGTTGGCCGGGATCGAATTGTTGAACTGCGGAATCGTGGCCAGCGCCACCGGCACATACCAGCACGTGGCCGAAGTGGCGCCGCCCACGAGCATCAACATGCGCTGTTGCACGCTCAAGCCAGCAAAGAGCGGGCGCGATACCTGTTGCTCCACCATGGGTAGCACTACCTTGTGGAGATAGACGGCGTTGGCGGTCAGCACGCCCACTACGCTGAGCTTGGCCCAGATTTTCGGATTGGCCAGCTTGTCGGCCTCGAACAGGCCGTAATAGCCGAGAAAGCCAAGACCGCTGATCCACAGCATTACCAGCCCCGCCGTTACGATCTTGGTGCCGAAATTGAAGGCCTGGACATGGGTGGGGCGGACCTTGCTGCGCACCATGAACCGCAGCATCAGCAGATCGAGGAAAGTCGCCGTGCCCAGCCCCAACGCGAGTCCGATGAAGTGGACGATCCGGATGCCGCCTTTGAGGAAGCTTGGCTCGCCTAGAAGGGCTAAGAAATTCATGCGGAGGCACTCCAGCCATAGAGAAGCGATCCGACCGCAGGTTATTATCCTGCAGCCGAACAGAGTTTGGAAATCTTACGCAAACAACGACTGCTTCCAGGCAGATATCGAGAGCCACACAACTGACCATGAGGCCAGCGTCAGTCACGAATTGTTCGTCTGGATGTCCGGTAAACTAAATGTGTGAACGCGGCCATTTTGTGAGGGTCGCGATCGACACCGCAAAATGCGCCGGATCGTGAATCTAAACCTTTCGTGCCACAGAAAGATTTAAGTCACGATTTTCGTCGCCGGCTGTGCACAACCGCGCGGCGTTCGACGCCGCAAAGCGCGAATGTGGCGAAAACTGGATAGCAGGCCACCGGCTAGCCGGGGTAGGGCTTGAAGTGCTTGGACAGCTTCAGCGTCTGCGCCTGGTAGTTCGATCCCAGCGCCGAGCCGTAGAGACGGTCCGGCGTTTCCGCCAGGCGCTCATAGATCAGCCGGCCAATGGTCTGGCCGTGCCCAAGCAGGAATGGCACTTCGCGGCTGCGCACTTCGAGCACCGCGCGACTCCCCGTGCCACCGGCCGAGGAATGGCCGAAACCGGGATCGAAGAAGCCGGCATAATGCACGCGGAATTCGCCCACCAGCGGATCGAACGGCACCATTTCGGCGGCGTGGCTGGGCGGCACATGCACCGCTTCGTCGCTGACCAGGATGTAGAACTCGTCCGGGTCGAGGATCAGCTCTTCGCGACCTCGATTGTGTAGCGGCTCCCAGAAGTCGAGCACGTCGAGAGCGCCCTTCCTGTCGACATCGACCACGGCGGTGTGCCGCTTGGAGCGGAAGCCGACCAGCCCGTCGCGACCGGCGCCCTTGAGGTCGATCGACAGCGCCACACCCTCGCCCACCGGCACGCTATTGTCGAAGACCAGCGTGTCGCTGGCATGCAGCGCCTGGTGCTCAGCAATGGTCAGGCGGTTGTCGCCGCTGCGGAACCGCATCTGGCTCAGCCGTGAGCCGGTCCGCACCAGTACCGGGAAGGTGCGGGGGCTGACCTCGAGATACAGCGGCCCTTCATAGCCCACCGGCATCTGGTCGAAGCCACGGGCCCGGTCGCCGATGACGCGGGTGAACACGTCGAGTCGTCCGGTGGAGCTCTTGGGATTGGCGGAGGCGCTGACGGCCTCGGGTAGGTCGAGGCTTTCCTGCAGCGGCACCAGATAGACGCAGCCCCGCTCGAGCACCGCGCCCTTGGTCAGGTCGATTTCGTGCAGCTTGAGCGCTTCGATGCGTTCGGCGACCGAATGGCTGGGTCCCGGCAAAAAACTCGACCGCACACGATAGGCGACATCGCCAAGGCGCAGATCGAGGCTGGCAGGCTGCACCTGGTCGGCATCGAACGGCCGCGCCGCGATGATCGAGCCCTGGCTGCGCAACAATTCGATCAACCGCGCCGGAAAGACGCCCTGCGGCCAGGCCTGCTGCTTGTCCATGCTCTTGCGCTTCCCGCGGTGCTTCTGCAGTTTCCCTAGCAACCCCTGCAATTGACGCCAACAGCCAATTGGCCTTACATCACAAGTCAGTGGTGATTTGGCCGGTCGCTTGCAGCCACTTAAAACAAGTTGCTAAAGACCGTTTGAAACCGGCCGCCAGTTTGCGTGCCGGTTTTTTGTTGGAAAGCGTGACCTATGTCCCGAGAAAAGAACCCCCTGCTCGATCCGAAACTGCATTCTGCAGCGACCCAGATGGTGCATGGCGGCGGCAAGCGCTCGCCCTTCAACGAAACCAGCGAAGCTATCTTCCTGAACTCGGGATACTCCTATCCCAGTTCAGAGCACGCCGAGCTGCTGTTCCAGAACAAGATTCCGGGCGGCCACAACTACTCGCGCTTCGCCAATCCCAGCGTCGACATGTTCCAGGAGCGCATGGCGCTGATCGAGGGCGCCGAGGCCGGCCGCGCCTTCGCCTCCGGCATGGCAGCGGTGACCAACGCGGTGATGAGCCAGGTTCGAGCCGGTGACCACATCGTTGCCGCCCAGGCACTGTTTGGCGGCTGTCGCTATGTGGTGGAAGATTACGCGCCGCGGTTCGGCGTGGAATCGACACTTGTCGATGGCCGCGACCCCGAAAATTTCGCCCGCGCCATGCGCCCGAACACCAAAGTCGTGTTCATCGAGACGCCGACCAATCCGACGCTGGAACTGGTGGATATCCAGGCCGTGGCCGATATCGCCCATGCCCATGGCGCCAAGCTCATCGTCGACAATGTCTTCTCGACCGCGCTGTACCAGAAACCGCTGCAGCTGGGCGCCGATCTCGTTACCTACTCGGCCACCAAGCATATCGACGGGCAGGGCAGGGTTCTGGGCGGCATTGTTCTGGGCTCGAAGGCCCTGATCGAGGGCGACGTTCACACCTTCCTGCGCCAGACCGGCGCGACGCTCAGCGCCTTCAACGCCTGGGTGCTGCTCAAGGGCCTCGAAACCTACGAGCTGCGCATCCGCCAGATGACCGATAGCGCCGAAAAGGTCGCCGAGGCTCTGGCCGGTCACCCCAAGGTTGCGAGGGTCATCTACCCGCATCATCCCAGCCATCCCCAGTATGACCTTGCCAAGCGTCAAATGACGCGCGGTTCGACACTATTGGCCATCGATGTGAGGGGTGGGCAGGAAGCGGCCTTCACGCTGTCCGACAGTCTCGCCGTGATCCTGATTTCCAACAATTTGGGCGACGCCAAGTCGCTGATTACCCATCCGCGCACCACCACCCACGCCCGCCTCACCGAGGAAGTTCGGCTCGAAACCGGTGTTACCCCCGGCCTGCTGCGCCTGTCGGTCGGGCTTGAGAGCTCGGATGATCTGATCGCCGATCTGATGTATGGGTTGGATCAGGTTTAGGTCTGTCCATGGTGCTGCGTGTGTTGCCCCACCCCCTCCCGACCTCCCCCATCGAGGGGGAGGTGCCGTTCAGCGTTCGTCATACGATCCGGCACAACGAGTGGAGCGAAACCTCTCCCTCTGATGGGGGAGGTAGGAGGGGGTGGAGCCGCGCACTGGTGGCGCTTGCCCTATCGCTTCTCGCCACCCCCGCCTTCGCCCAAGCCCTCCCTTACCACGCCGACCCCAGCGCGCGCGAACTGCTGCCCAGCTCCACCCCGGTGGCCGCGATCCGTTTCCTGACCACCGCCGATTTCCCGCCCTTCAATTTTCGCGACGCCGGCGGCGAACTCATCGGCTTCAATATCGATCTTGCCAAGCGCATCTGCGCCGAGGTCAATGTCGCCTGCACCATCCAGGCATGGCCTTGGGAGCAGGCGGCCAGTGCGCTGGGCGACAATCAGGGCGACGCGCTGATTGCCGGCCTTGATATGTCCGCCGCCAATGGCGAGCTTTTCGATTTCTCCGCCACATATCTGGCGCTGCCGGGGCGTTTCGTCACCCGCGCCGCTGACATAGAAGGCTTCGACCCCGATGCGCTGGTCGGCAAGACTATCGCCGTCCGCACCGGCAGCACGCACGAAACCTTCGTCAGGCGCTACCTGCCGCAAGCCACGATTAGCCCGTTTGCCGGCGAGGTCGAGGCTCTGGCCGCGGTGCAGAACGATCAGGCCGACGCCTTCTTCGGTGACGCCATGCGCGCCTCGTTCTGGCTCAATGAAAACCTCAACTGCTGCGGCTTTGCCGGCGACCCCTATTTCCGGCCGAACCTATTCGGCGAAGGTCTTGCTATTGCGCTGCCGGCCGGCAACGACGCCATCCGCCACACTATCGATTGGGCGCTGATCAGGCTCAAGGACAACGGTACGCTGGACGAATTGTACCTGCGCTGGTTCCCCATAGGCTTCTACTGAGGCAATTCCAGCCGCGATTCCCGCTGCCGCGCGACAGCCTCGCGACCCGTCTCAGTCAACTGATAGACCCCGTTGCGCACGCGCTCGAACCAACCATAGACATTGCCAAGCAGGATTTTGCCGGCATCGGGCGCCTTGGGCTTGATGTCCCTCGGCCTGAGCGGGCCATCGAACAACGCTTCGGCACAGATCAGTGCCTGCTGACGATACGCGGTCATGATCGGTGTCCGCGTGCTCCCGCCCAGCGCCGGATCGCCCCGCCGACGCTGATGCTCGCGCACCAGGCGCGACCGGCGCTTGGGATTGGTGCGCGGCATGGGGGTGACGGAATTGACGATCACGCTGACCACGCCCATGTCGGACACGCCAAGCATGCCGATGCCGAGCCGCCGGCACAGGTCGCGATAACGCGTGTCGGCCTCGCGGCCCTTGCCCTTGGCGGAAATCCGTGCGGCGATCCAGACCTCGTCGGCGATGGCGGCCCGATCGACCGCCTGCAGGATCAGTTCGAGATTGAAGGTCAGCTTCAGTTCGCAGACCACGATGACCGACGGGTCGTCCGGGATCAGGCCGATCAGGTCGCAGCCGCCGATCTCACCCTTGACCTCATAGCCGGCCTGCTCGAGGAAGGCCTTGACCGGCGGATAGAGCGAGGTCTCCATCGTGGACGCAGGTCAGCTTGGCATCCGCCTGTGCCGCGCCCGTGCCGCCGCTTCGATCGCGGCCGTGGTCAGACGGTCGATGTCGAGCTTGTCGCGCAGAAGCTCGAGAAAGCGCAGTTCTTCCTGCTCCAGATAGAGGTCCACCGACGCGACCTCCACCGCCACCGCATAGGCCGTGTCCTGCAACTTGACCGGCAGCGCCGCGATGGCGTCGTCCATCACCTGGTCGAGTCCCCCAGGGCCATTGAGCTTGTCGGCGCAATTATTGGCCACCGCGGTCAGGCGAGCCTTGTCGAACCCCTCGAACACCGGAAGCCGGCCGATCAGGGTCTGGATGCGCACCAGCTCCTTGTCCGTCATGGCACTGTCGGACGAAGCGGCCAGGATCATCAGGTGGATGAGCGCGTCATGGGCGGCGTTGGGCATGAGGTGTTTCCCGTCTGGCTTTGCTGCCGATAGCTAGGCGTGCTGCGCCTGCTTGGCAAGCGTCTGCGACAATGCGGTGCTTCCAGGGCCCAGAAACGTTGACGCAAGGGCACGGGAATGCAACACACGCCGGTCCCTGCAATCCCTGAAAGGCGTAACCCTTGTCGCCCGCTCCTTTGCCCGTTCTCGACCCTGCGTTCTTTGACGCTGCCCAGACTGCCCGTGCCTGGCCGTTTGAGGAAGCCCGGAAACTGGTCAAGCGCCTGGAGAAATCGGGCAAGCAGGAGGCCCTGTTCGAGACCGGCTACGGTCCGTCGGGCCTGCCCCATATCGGCACCTTCGGCGAAGTGGCCCGCACCACCATGGTGCGCACGGCTTTCCGGCTGCTCACCCGCGACCAGATTCCGACCCGGTTGATCTGCTTCTCCGACGATCTCGACGGCATGCGCAAGATTCCGGACAATGTGCCATCCAAGGAGGCCATGGAGCCGCATCTGCAAAAGCCGCTGACCTCGGTGCCTGATCCCTGGACCAACGAGTTCGCCAGCTTCGGCGATCACAACAACGCCATGCTGCGCCGGTTCCTCGATACTTTCGGCTTCGACTACGAGTTCGCCAGCGCCACCGATTACTACCGCTCCGGCAAGTTTGACACCGTGCTGCGCCGGGCCGCCGAGCGCTATGACGACATCATGAAGGTCATGCTGCCTTCGCTCGGCGCTGAGCGTCAGGCCACCTATAGCCCCTTCCTGCCGATCTCCCCGATTTCGGGCCGCGTGCTCTACGTGCCGATGAAGGAAGTCAACGCCAAGGACGGCACGGTGACTTTCGAGGACGAGGACGGTCGCGACACCACCGTTCCGGTCACCGGCGGCCATGTGAAGATGCAGTGGAAGCCGGACTTCGGCATGCGCTGGGCCGCACTCGACGTCGACTTCGAGATGTTCGGCAAGGATCACCAGACCAACGCCCATATCTACGACAAGATTTGCGAAATCCTCGGCGGCAAGGCGCCCGAGCACTATGTGTTCGAGCTCTTCCTCGATGCCGAAGGCCAGAAGATTTCCAAGTCTAAGGGCAACGGCCTGACCATTGACGAATGGCTGACCTATGCGGGCAATGAGAGCCTGGGCCTCTACATGTTCCAGAAGCCCCGTACCGCCAAGCGGCTGCACTTCGATGTCATCCCGCGCGCCGTCGACGAATATTACAGCTTCGTCGCCGCCTTCGAGCGTCAGGAGGCGGCCGAGCGGGTAGAAAATCCGGCATTCCATGTCCACTTCGGCAATGTGCCCAAGGTCGATATGCCAGTCACCTTTGCGCTGTTGCTGAACCTGGCCACGGCCTCAAACCCGGAAACGCCCGAGGTGATGTGGGGCTATATTTCCGCCTATGCGCCCGGTGTCTCGGCCAAAACGCATCCGCATCTGGACGCACTGGTCGGCTATGCCATGCGCTATTTCCGCGATTTCGCTAAAAAGGCCTATCGCGCGCCTGATGATGTCGAACGGAGCGCGCTCGAAGCTTTGTCGGCTGCCTTCGGGGCCCTGCCGGCTGACGCCGACAATGAAACCATCCAGAATACTGCTCTCGACGTGGCGCGCACTTTCGAGCGTTACCAGGATCACACGAAGAAGAGCCCCAATGGTGGCCCCGGCGTTTCCGGGGAGTTTTTCCAGATGCTCTATCAGGTGCTGATCGGGCAGGAGCGCGGCCCCCGCTTCGGCTCGTTTGCCGCACTCTACGGCGTCGACAACACCCGCAAGCTGATTGCTGACGCCCTGACTGGCAAGTTTCTCGGCTAAGTCAAAATGGTATGGCACATGGACTACGAAAACATGTGCCACACCACCAATACCTGCTGTGGCAGGTAATCAGTCGGCCGTCACAACGGCCGCATCATGCTCCAGGATGTCGCCCGGCTGGCATTCGAGATAGCGGCAGATGGCATCCAGCGTATCGAAGCGGATGCCCTTGACCTTGCCCTGCTTGAGCAGGCTGAGATTGGCTTCGGTAATGCCAATATACTCGGCCAGGTCCTTGGACTTGGCGTTGCGCTTGGCCAGCATGACCGCGAGATTGATCCTGATCGCCATGCCGTCACACGAACTGGCTGTTTTCTTCAGCAATGGCGGCTGCTTTTTCCATCGCCCAGCCCAATGCGGCCACCGTCGCCGCAAACAACCCCATAATCAGCATGTCACTATTGAACTGAATGGCGAGCTGCCGCATGCCGGGCGGAGCATTCCAGGTCAGCACCAGCGTGAGCAGGGTAAAGCCGACGAGCTTGGCCAAAGCCGCGAGCGCCATGCCGGTGGCGAAATCGCGCAGGCCGGCAATGCCTCTGGCCGCGAAGGGTCGTCCCTGCGCGAATTCGATGAAGCACACTCGCAACCGCATCAGCCCCCAGGATAGTGGGAGGATGGTCGCAACGCTGATCGCCGCCGCAGCTAGCCGCTGCAAGGCGTCGAATTCTGCCAGCACGCTGGCAGCAAAGCCGTTAAGCCGCACGATCTCACTTTGCTCGACCAACATCCAATAGAGCACCACCGCCAACGGCAGCACCGTCGCGATCACCACTGCGGCGACGGCCAGAAGGTTGAACAGGCGTGCCGTTCGCGACGTCACGGGAATGCTGAAGCCGGCAAAGTGCCCGGCATGCAGTGGGTCGGCCTTCGTATCGATCATGAGCATGTCTCCAGAATGATCGACATCTAGACCAAGAATTATCGTTTGACAATAATAAAATACTGCAAAAGAATATGGCCGCATCGAACCATAAGGAACGTCCAAATGCGTCTTTTGCCCTCCGCCGCCCTCACCCTGCTGTTGCTTGCTGTTCCCACCGCTGCCGAGGCGGCACCCACCACCAGCAAAGGGCAGATCTCGGTTGCCCAGGTCGTCGAGATGGCGTCCCGCGCCGGAACGGACGCGAATGCCCGCATGACCCTGATCGCCTATCTCGCCGGCGTGGGCGAAACGACCGGCCTCATGGTTTCGGAAGCGCAGCAGCGTGGCGCCAAGCCGGTGCGCTGCACCAATTCGTTCAATCTGGATGAGAACGTCGCGCTTGCGGCACTGACGGTCGCGGCGCCTGACCGCGAACGCTGGTCCGAAACACCGGCCACCCCGATCATCGTCGCCGATATGTTCCGGCGCGCTGGCTGCGAGTAATCATCGGCCTGATCAGGCGCCCGCGTCAGCTTTTCGACGCGGGTTCCCGACCAGTTACCGGCGGCACTATGCCCGAGCCTGCGGCGATGCAAACCGCTCCGCCAGCAGGCGCGCCTCGGCCGGCATGTCATGCTCAACGCGGCGATAGACACGCCCGTTCGACGTGCGCCGCATCATGTCGAGATCGCACAATTCGCGCCGCAGCAGCGCATAGTCCTCGTACTCATGCCAATCGCGCAGCATGGAGCTGACTTCCGGCTCGCTGAGCTGGACATCGCTTGGCAGGTAGGACCACACCACCCACAGCACCAGCAATTGGTCCGTCCGCTTGGACGGCCAGCGTTGCAACCGCCCGGTCGCATCGAAACAGCGCGCCACACTGGCGATCCGCTTGGCGTCGATTGCTGCGTCCGTCATGGCCCAAGCACCTTACGAAAATAGACGACGCGTTGGGTCTCGCTAAAGCCCAATGCGTCGTGCATCCGGTGGCTTTCCAGATTGCCCACAGCAGCGTCCGAGGCGAATTCGGTGCAGCCTTGCGCGCGTGCCCAATCCTCCACCGCCATCACTAGCCCACGGGCAATACCCAGGCGGCGAGAGTCCGGCGCCACATAGATGCCCTCAAGAAACGCCACCGGCGAGGTTTTGCACCCATTGACGTAATCGTGGCGCAGCGCTGCCTCGGCCAGTCCCACCGCGCGGCCATCCGGCAAGCGGGCGATCAGGTTTATCGTGTCGGTCGGATCGGCCAGAAATGCCGCGATATCCGCCTCATGTGCGCCGGGCTCATGGCTTGGCCACAGCGCCTGGCGCAGCGCCGCCCAATCAGCAGTGTCCGCCTGGGTCGCCGCAGTGATCCTCACTGGCTGGCCCAGATGATGCGGGCGATCCACTCCACATCGGTCACTTCGATGATACGCGGACCATAGGCGGGATTGAGCGAATGCAGTTCGATCTGCTTGTTGGTCTGCCGGGCCAGGATCTTGGCCATCACCTCGCCGTCCCGCGTCTTGACCACGACGCGATCGCCGCGCCGTACCTGCTCGGTTGGCGACACGACGATCCGGTCGCCCTCGCGGTAGAGCGGCTCCATAGAATCGCCCTGCACCTCAAGCGCATAAATGCCCGCCTCGCCCGACGAGGGCAACGCGACTTCATCCCAGCCTTGACCAGCTGGAAACCCGGCGCTGTCGAAAAAACCGCCCGACCCGGCCTGCGCCAACCCCAGCAGCGGTACCGATTGCTTGGTGTTGGACTCGGCCATTTGCAAGAACGTGCCGCCTGACCAGAATGAGTCGAAGCTTTCCCCGGTCGCGTCGAGCACCTTGGACAGGCTCTCCGTTGATGGCCAGCGCTCACGACCGTCCTTGCTGACGCGTTTGGATACGTTGAAGGCCGTGGCATCCAGTCCCGCCAGCTTGGCAAGAGCCGACACCGAATGGCCGTGCCGCCGCGCCAGCGCGTCGATCCCGTCCCATATGGCTCTGTGTGATAGCATGGCGAAGTCTCAAGGAGAGGAAATATGTCTTACGACGGAATTAAGTCCTATTTTTATCCGCCCCTTTCCCCCTTGTAAAGAGAGCTGTTCACGTTTTGGTCGTGCCTCCAAAGCACCTAAAGCGCCTGACAGCCAATGCTGTATTCGATGCTCCATGGCTGCCCCCGGCACAACCGCACGCTGGTTGGGACACCTGCACGGTGCAGCGGGTTGTCACCCTCTGCCCATGACGGTCCAAGGTCGAAGGGTGCCGCCACCGGTTCGATGCCGATGGCCGTGAACCGGCTGTTCCAAGGATAGAAGCCGCGTCCCCGGTTGGAAAGCCACAGCGAACACGAGGGCAGGGCGCCGGCATCCCAGTTGAGACTGGCGGCATACCCTTCGGCATGATTCTCAAGCGTGATCTGCCCGCCGGTTTTGGTCAGCAGCAGCAGATCCTCGCTATTCCCTGGCAGGGGCAGGTTCCGGAAGTCGAACGCCGCCCCATCGCGGCCAAGCAAATGCTCCGGCGCAACATCCCGCTGATCCGGCTGTGCAGCAGTCTTGCCAGGCTCCACTGCGACCGGAAAACTCCAGCACCGTGTTTGCGGCGGCAGCACCAATCGTGCGCCGCCGACATTGGCGGGCAGGCGGAATACCGGATGCAGCCCGACGGGCATGGCCACATCCTCGCGCGCCTCGACAGTGAGCCGCAGACGCAGCCTGGGCGCCCCCAGATCGCAAGAAACGTGGCGGGTCAGCCGGGCAATCGGATGTGTCGAGGGATAGTCGATCGCAAGAACCGCCGCGTGCTCGCTCTGCTCGACCAGAGACCACTCGTTATTGGCGCCAAAGCCATGGCTGTCTTGGTGCCAGTCGGGTCTCTTGCCGGCACTGTCCCTCCAGGCATCAGGCAATCCCGGTGGCGGCTCGGCGCTGCCGAATGGGACGCAGGGCCACTCGCCGCGCAGCGAGCGCAGGATCGGCGGGATGGTCGCGAGTGCTGACGGCGCATCGTCAGCCCAAGGGGCGATAGCCAGCGGCCGCACGCGCTTCTCGCCGAGGTTGAACTCGACCGGGGCGAGCATGGCGCCGAGCGGAATGATTTCGGCGCTGCAGAAGGCGCTGCTGATACGGACCACCTGGCTCACGGCATATCGTTCCGCGGCAGCTTGGCATTGGAGAAGTACTCCGGATGGTCGCGCCGGATCACGTCGATGTCGGTGAATACAGATTGCAGGTGACGAACAATGCTGGCCTCGGCCAGTGCGACATCATGCGCCCGCATGCTGTCATAGATTTCCATGTGCTCATCGGTAATGTGCAGCATGCGCTTCTTGCTCATCAGCGACAGCCGGCGAATGCGGTCCATGTGGAACTTGGCTTCCGCCACATCTTCCCAGATCGACTCGTATCCGGCCGCCTTGGCGATTAGCGCGTGGAACTGGTCATCCGATTGCATGAAGCTGCGATCGTCGCCCAGATTGGCGAAAGTCTTCTGCAGTGCAATCTCGCGGGCCAGCAAGGCTGCGATGTCATCGGTCAGGTTTTCCGCCGCCAGCCTTACCAGCGGACGCTCCAATGCGTCGCGGATGAACCGCGCCTTGGCCACGCGCTGGATGCTGATCGGCGATACCAGCGTACCCCGTTGCGGATAGACGTCGACCAGATTGCGCCGCGCCAGCCGCGCCAGTGCTTCGCGCACCGGCGTGCGGGACACCCCCATCTCGCTGGCAAGACGTGCCTCGGATAATTCTTCGGCCGGCTTGAGCTCCATATCGAGAATGCGCTGGAGCAATAGTTCGTAGATCTGTGAGGCGATGGAGCCGCGATCCTGCCGATGCACGGCCTGAAATTCTTCTAGTCCACCATTTGCGCTCACAGGCCGCCCTCTCGTCATGAAGCTAATTCCCGGCCAGTTGCAGGCCCGACATGAAGTGCTTTCGCAGGAATACGAATAGCAGAACCGTCGGGATGCTGCTGATCAGGCTGGCGGTGACCACAACATTTGGGCCCGAGGAGGCATAGGTTCCCTGCAGCGACTGCAGTGCGGTCATGATCGAGCGCACCTGCGGTCCGTTGGCCAGGATCGAGGAAAAGAGCAGGTCGTTCCAGATGAAGGTGAATTGCAGCAGGAATAGCGCAATCAGCGGACCCTTGGCATTGGGCACGATCATCGAGCGAAATACCCGCCATTCGCTGGCACCCTCGATGCGCGCGGCTTCATCGATTTCGCGGCCGATTGAGCTGAAGGCATTGCGCAGCACGAGCAGCGGGAACGGGATGCAGATGGCGGTGTAGATCAGCAGCATACCGAACCAGCTGTTGATCAGCCCGAGGCGCTGATAGCCGAAGAACAGCGGCACCAGATACATCTGGAATGGGAACAGCGTGCCCGCAAAGATCAGCATGAACCAGGCATTGGCGCTGCGCAGGCGCAACCGCGTGAGGCCAAAGGCAGCGGCGGCGGCAAGGCCAACGGCAAGTGCCGCACCGAGCAGGCCGTAACTCAACGAATTGAACGCCGCGCGGCCCATATCGGCCATGGTCCAGGCCTGGACCACATTGTCGACGAATGGTGACAGCGACCGCGGCAGGTCGAGTACACCAGAATTGAGATACTCGTCGGTCGATTTGAAGACCGTGACGAACAGGTAATAGAACGGCACCAGATAGACCAGTAGCAGGAACACCGCCGGCACCAGCCGTGGCAGGCCAAGGCTTTTGGAGCGCTTCTCCTTTTCGATCAGGGCCGCAATGAATGCTGGGTCGCTGGTATCGACTGCCATTTGGGTCTCGCTATCGGATGCGGTCTTCGACGCGGCTTTGCATGCTGGCCAGCGCCCAGCTGACGATCACCACCATGCCGCTCAGCACTACGGCGATTGAAGCGCCATAGGCCCAGCTGCTCTTGGAGAAGGTCTCGTAATACATGTAGACGGCCAGCGAGAGCGTCCGCTGCGACGGGTAGCCATTGGCCATGACCCAGAGCAGGTCAAAGGCGGTGAAGCCGGCTGCCACATTGAGAATGGTCACCACGAACACTGTCGGCAGCAGCAGCGGCCAAATCACGTGGCGGAAAATCTGCCAGGACGAAGCGCCATCGACCCGTGCCGCCTCGATCGGGTCCTTGGGGATGGCCGCCAGGCCGAGCAGCAACAGCACCATGGTGATGCCGAGCGTCTGCCAGACGAAGGTGAAGATGATCGCTGGCGTGATGGTATTGGCCTCGAACAGCCAGCCGAAATCATTGGGCTGGCCGGTGACCCAGACCGAGATCGTGTTGATCACGCCATGCGGGGCATAGACATAGTACCACAGCGTGCCGACCGCGGTTGGCGCCAGCACGCGCGGCAGGAAGAACAGGCTCTTGAAGGTCTCCTGGAACGGAATGTCGCGCAGGAGCAGCGCCAGACCGAGCCCGAAGGCCAGGGGCAGGATGAGCGCGCCGCCGACCCACATGGCCGTGTTGATCATCGCTTCGGAAAAGTAGGGGATAGCGACCAGCCGCTGGTAATTGGCGAGGCCGGCAAATTCGTCGAGACCCGAAAAGCGCTGCCACTTGGTAAAGCTCAGCACAACGTTGAAAACCACCGGCGCCAGCAGGAAAATCCCCACCATCAGCAGGGCCGGGGCGATGAACAGTAGCGCGACTCGCCCGGTCCGCCGGTTGGCCGCATGCTCCCGGCGCTTGGCCTCCTCCAGCACGGCAGGCGACAGCTTGAATGTCGGGGCTTCTGTCATTGTGGCCTCCGCCGGGACAGGGAAGTGGCCGGCGCGCTGGGCGCCGGCCCTGGGAACTACTGGTTGGCCCAATAATCGGCGTTGAGCGTCTGCATGTCGTTCATGACCTGCTCGGCATTTTCGGCCGTCGGATCGAGCATGAAGGCGCCCATTTGCGAGACGAGGTCGCCCTGGAGGTCAGCCGGGACGGCCTCCCACCACCGCACGATGCTGCGCGGCTGTTCGGCGGCGACGATGGCATTGACCTCGGCGACGATGGCATTGGGCGCCTCTGCCTTGAGATTACCGGTATAGACGCCTTGCGCTTCGCCCAGTGCGTTGCCGGCCTCGGCAGACATCAGGTAGTCGACGGCTGCCGCCAGTTCCGGGGTCTGCTCCATGGCCTGCTTGGATACCACGATCGGCGCGGCCTCGAAGATGACGGAGTTTTCGACATCCGGCGTCACCGTCGGCATGATGAAGGCGCTGAATTGCTCGCCCGGCACCAGGCCCTTGGTCTCGACCACGCCCGCCGCCCATTCGCCGATCAGCCACATGGCCGCGTCGCCATTAACGAAAAAGCGGGAGTCATCCTGTTCGCGTGGGTCGGTGAAGTAACCGCGCTCGTAGAAGTCGACCCAGATTTCGAAGGCGCGATGCACTTCGGGGCCGTTATAGGGCACCGAACCGTCGGTCAGCCCGACAAACGCGTCCGGGTCGGTGCGGATCATCAGTTCGGAGAACCAGATCAGCCCCATCCAGCCGCCGACATTGGGGGCGTTGAATGGGGTATAGCCGGCTGCCTTCAGCTTTTCGGCGGCATCCAGCATTTCTTCCCAGGTCTGCGGGGGAGCGGCAATGCCAGCCTTTTCGAAGGCGTCCTTGCGATAGAGCACCGGCCAGCGGGCCAGGTTCAGCGGCAGGGCGTAGGGCACACCATCGACGCTCACCAGGGCCTTTTCGGCCTCAGAGAAGTCGCCATTGGCAATCGCCTTGTCCCAGGCGGCGGAGAGATCGGCGATCTGTCCGGTCTCGACGAGGCTGTCGAGCTGCTTGCCATTCCACCAGGTGAACATGGGCGGGGTATTGCCGCCGGCAATGGAGGATTGCACGAAGGCCTGGTAGCGATCGGTCGGCGTCTGCAGTTGCGGCACGATCTTGATGCCCGACGCGGTGCTTGCGCCATTCGCCAGGGCCTCGAACCCGGCCTCCCAGCCGTTCTTGTCGTAGTTGAGGGTGATGTCTTGCGCGAAGGTCGGGGTGATGGCGCTGGCGAGCGCCACAAAGCCGGCCGAGGCCAGCAGCAGGTTCAGTTTCATTGTTATCTCTCTCCCATGGTGTTACCCGGCGCTAGGCTTTCAGCACCGAATTCTCAGTTTGCTTGTCGAACAGATGCACCCGGCTGCCATCGATCCGCAGCGTGATCGTCTCGCCCGGCTCGACCAGTCGCGGCCGCTGCATGCGGGACACCATTTCGGTGCCGCCGAAATCGAGGAACAGCAGGCTTTCATTGCCGAGCATTTCGGCGAAACCAATCTGGGCGGTAATGTCGACGCCCAGCGCCGGAGCCTGTCCATGCCCATCCGGCACGATGTCTTCCGGGCGAATGCCGACGACAACAGGGGTTCCGACGGCCGGCAGGTCGAAGCGCTCGGCCATGATGGGAATGTCGATACCGCCGGCACGAATGACCGTGCGATCACCCGCATTGGCCACCACGCCATCGATGAAATTCATCGACGGCGCACCGATGAAGCCGGCGACGAACTGGTTGCGCGGCCGCTCGAACACCTCGATCGGCGTGCCGACTTGGGCAATCTGGCCATCCCTCAGCACGACAATCTTGTCGGCCAGCGTCATCGCCTCGACCTGGTCATGCGTCACGAAGATCACCGTGGCGCCGAGCTGCCGTTGCAGCCGCTTGATCTCAACGCGTGTCTGATTGCGCAGCTTGGCGTCGAGGTTGGACAGCGGCTCGTCGAACAGGAACACATCGGGCTCGCGCACCATGGCGCGGCCGATGGCGACGCGCTGCCGCTGCCCGCCGGACAATTGCGAGGGGCGGCGATCCATATAGGGGTCGAGGCCGAGCATGCTGGCCGCCGCACTCCGGCGCTTCTCGATCTCGGAAGCCGAGGTGCCCGCAATCTTGAGGCCGAAGCCGAGATTGTCGCGCACGCTCATATGCGGATAGAGCGCATAGGATTGGAACACCATCGAGATGCCGCGATCGCGCGACGGCAGGTCGTTAACCAGCCGGTCGCCGATGCGCAGGTCGCCATGCGAGATGGTTTCGAGCCCGGCAATCATGCGCAGGATGGTGGATTTCCCGCAGCCCGAAGGTCCGACGAAGACGCAGAACGTACCATCGTCAATGTCGAGATCGACGCCTTTGACCGCCACGAAGTCCCCATAGACTTTGACGATGTCGCGCAATTGCACATTGGCCATCAGCGTGCTCCGGCAAAGGATTGAGGGGTGGCAAAGCGCGCTTCGGGCTGGATCGAATACCAGTCCGGACGCTGCGGATCGCGATCATAGGTATAGCCGCCAACCTCGCGGAAATACTCGGCGTATCGGGCCAGCTTGTCCCGATCGACCTCGACGCCGAGACCGGGGCCCTTGGGCACATCGATATGGCCGTCGCGATACTGCATTTTGCCGCCGACGATGATGTCGTCGAGCAGATGGTGATAATGCGCGTCCGCCGCGAAGCTCATATTGGGTAGCGCCGCACCCAGATGCAGCATCGATGCGAGCTGGATACCGGCCTCACCCGACGAGTGGACGCTGGCGCCGAACTGGAACGCTTCCAGCACCTGTCCGGCGCGATGCGCCTGCCGCAACCCACCCCAGAACGTAGTGTCGAGGAGCACGACGTCGACCGCATCCTGCCGGATATTGGCGGCAAGCTGCTCGAAATTGACCACGACCACATTGGTCGCCGTCGGCGTCGAAACGCGCTGCCGCAGACGGCGCATACCATCGAGTCCGAAGCAGAAATCCTCGAGGTAGTCGTTGCGCACGGGCTTGATCGCCTCGGCCACGCGAATGGCCTCCTCGACGGTCCAGGCATTGTTGGGGTCGAGCCTGAAGCGGTCGCCCGGGAAGGCGTCACTCAGTGCCGAATACACCTCAATGTCATGGTCCGGCGCAAACACGCCACCCTTGAGCTTGTGGGTGGCAAAGCCATGAAGCCGCTTCTGTCGCTGCGCCTCGGCCACGATCTCGTCAGCGCTCACTTCGCCGCCAAAGCCCTCGCCCGGATAGCGGTAGAACAGATAGCTCGCAAACGGGATCGACTCCCGCAAGGCGCCGCCGATCAGGTCGCAGGCGCGCATATTCTTGGCCTTGCCGACCACGTCCATGCAGGCCATTTCGATCGCCGCATGCAGTTGCATACGATTGTTGTAGAGGCTGGCGACCGGGTTCATGATCTTCCAGCGCAACTGCTCCAGCTGCAGCGGGTCATGACCCCTAAGATAAGGCAGCAGCCCGCGAATGGAGGCTTCCGCCGCCTCGCCGCCGCCGCCCAGTTCGCCCCAGCCCGACAGCCCCTCATCGGTGACGACTTCGACAATTGTGCGGATGAACCGCCCCCAATGCGCGCCATGGGCGTGGCGCAGCGGCGCCTCGAGCGGCAGGGCAATCGTGGTGGCCTTGATGTCGACGATCTTCATGCGCCGCCCTCCGGCTTTGCCTTGGGAGCGCCGCCGATACGCGACAGCACGCCGCCATCGACACGCACCGTCTCGCCGGTCATGAACGAGGCCTCGTCCGACAGGAGGAAAGCGATAACCGCCGCGATTTCTTCGGGCCGGGCGCGACGGCCGAGCGGATGCATATCGTCGACGACCTTCTCCAGCGCGGCCGGATCGGGATCGAGCGCTATGGCGTCGCGCAGCATCGGCGTATCCACCGAACCGGGCGCCACGCCATTGATGCGTACGCCCCGTTCGGCTTCATCCATGGCCATGCCTGCGACGAGGCCCAGCATGCCGTGCTTGGCCGCGACATAGGCCAGTGCACCCTTCTGCGCCGCCATTCCCTGGATCGAAGCCGTCAACACGATCGCGCCGCGACTGGCGCGCAGCGCCGGCATGGCGGCCTTGGTGACGAGGAAGGCGCCGGTCAGGTTGACCGCCATGACTTCGTTCCACAGCGCCAGACTGGTATCGACCACATCGCCGTAACGCTGAATACCGGCATTGTGCGACAGGCCGTCAAGCCCGCCGAAGCGCGCCAGGCCCGCAGCCACGGCGCGTTCACTCGCTTCCGGATCGGCCACTGAACCAACGCTGACGACGACATTGTCGCCCAGCGTAGCCGCGGTGCGCTGCAGGGCACCCCCATCGACATCCATGAGAATGAGATTGTGTCCCCGCGCGGCGTGCAGCTCGGCGACGGCCCGGCCGATGCCCATGGCAGCGCCGGTGATGAGGATGGTTTTTGTGGTCACGTTTTAGCCCTGAAAGCCTCTTGCCAAGCTTTTGTAGTACTACCATACTAGGTCTGTCAATTGCGACGTCGGTGGTATCCGAACCGGTGCCGCCGCCCATCCCGGAGGGGGTTTACTTGGCTTTATGTGCTGTCATCGGCAGCCTCACGCGGCCCGCGCCACACTTTGCGGCGGCCAATGGTGAGGGTGTTTCGCTCTGCCTGTTCGACGATGCGACCGGCGCGCTTGAGAGAATTGGCGCCCCGCTGCGCCTTGAGGATTCGACCTGGCTGGTCGCCGCCCCCGCTCAGCAGCGTGTCTATGCGGTGACCGATTGTGACGACGGCCGGCAAAGCGCCGTCGCGGCGCTGTCGGTCAATGCTGCGGAAGGCGTGCTGACCCTGATCTCCACCCAGCCGGCCGGCGGCAGCGACGGCTGTCATGCTAGCCTTTCATCCGACAAGGCCGCTCTCTTCGTTGCCAACTATGGTGGGCATCGGACCACTGGTCCCGATTTCGGCGTTGCCATTGTGCCGCTTGACGCCACCGGGGTTGAGCCCGCCTCTTTCCGCCTGCGCCATGAAGGTCACGGCCCCAATACCGCGCGGCAGGAATCGCCCCACGCGCATTGCGTATTGCCGTCTCCGGACGGGCGCTTCCTGTTTGTCGCCGATCTCGGTATCGACCAGCTTGTCGCCTATGCCCTGGACGGCGCTCAACCGGTCCGCCGGCCGGCGCTGGACGTCAGCTTTCCCGCCGGGCTCGGACCGCGGCATTTCCTCTTCTCAGCCGATGGGCGCTTTGTCTATGTCGTCAGCGAACTGATCCCGACTGTTGTCGCTCTGTCTTACGACGGCGCCACGGGCGTCATGCGCGAACTGGCCTCGATCGCCATTCCCGCCCCCGCTGGCGGCGCGCTGCAACCAGCCGGGATCGTCGTCCATCCCGACGGTCGGCATCTCTTCGTCTCGCTGCGTCTATCCGAGGAAATCCTCGTCTTGGCCATCGATCCGGCAACCGGTATCCCCGCGATATCCAGCCGGCACGACGCTGGCGGCCGCACGCCACGCGATCTGACCGTGTCGCCGTCCGGCCGTCACCTGCTGGTCGCCAACCAGGATTCCGACTGCGTCAGCGTCTTCGCCATCGACCCCGCGAGCGCTGCACTGTCCGGCCCGGTTTCACGCCTTGCGATCGGCACGCCGATGGCCGTCGTCCTAGCCAATTTCGCCTGATCCATCCCGCCAATACGTCACCCTCAGAGCATAGCCATGAGCATCAAAGAACTTCTGATCATCAATCACACCCATACCGATATCGGCTACACCGACCACGCCGATACCCTGTTCCGCCACCAGCGGATGATCATCGACGATGCGCTTGACCTGATCGAACAGGAACAGCATCGCGACGAGGCCTCCAAGTTCCGCTGGACCTGCGAGGTGACCTACATCACCGCCGACTGGTTCCGGAATGCCTCGAGCAAGCAGCAAGATCGCTTCCGCGACTTCCATCAGCGCGGCCTGATCGGCATCGGCGCCATGCCGGTGCATTGGACGCCGTTGATCAGCCCGGCCAATGCCATCCGTTCTCTCAAGCACCTGCATTTCCTCAAAAGCGAAGGCATCGATGCCCGCGTCGCCATCCAGTGCGACGTCAACGGTCTCGGCTGGTACTGGACCGACCTGCTGCTGGACATGGGTGTCGACAGCTTCCTCCTCAGCCCCAATCCCCATCGCGGCATGCACTTCAACGACATGCAGCGCGTCTTCAATTGGCAGTCGCCTTCGGGCCGCGACCTGTTCACCGTGCATGGCTGGCACTATTCGGTGGGCGTCAACACCTTCTTCTTCGGCGACAACGACCTCCAGCGCACCCAGACCACCATCGATCGCGTGCTCGGCAAGCTTGATGAACGTGCGCAGTATCCTTACCCCACGGCCATCGTTCCGATCACCAACATCGCCGCCCCCGACAATGGTTACGCCACCCGCGGCACCTCCGAATTCGTCGAACGCTGGAATGCCGAGGGTCGTACGCCCAAGCTGCGCATGGCCACGATCGAACAGGCCATGGACGGGGTGCGGGCAGCCGTCGCGGCCAGCCCCGAGCCGGTAGCAAGCCATCGCGGCGACTGGTCCGATTTCTGGGTCGACGGCGTCGGTTCCACCGCCTACGAGACCATGCTGGCGCGCTCGGCTGAGCGGCTATTGCCGGTGGTTGACCTGCTGTCATCCTTCAGCGCCAAGGGTGACGTGACCCTGCTCGACCGTGCGGCCGACGAAATCCAGCTCTATGACGAGCATACCTGGGGCGCCTTCTGCTCCATCAGCCGCCCCGATTCCCCGTTCAGCCGCATCCAGCTCAACTGGAAAACCAGCCGCGCCCATAACGGTTTCGCCCTGGCCCAGGAAACGGTGCGCAAGGAAGCCCAGAAGCGGGCGCGCGAAGTAGTGGATGGCAAGGTCGAGGGCGATTTCCGCCTGCGCCGCATCGATCGCGTCGGCGATAACGGCCTGAGCTCGGTTAGCCTACCGATGCGTCCCGAGGAGCAGTCCTACTACGTGCTGAACCCGTCCTCGGTGCCGCGTTCGGTGTACTGGCCTGTGGTCCGCGATCACGCCGGCTCGTCACCGCAAACCATTCTCGATGCCTATGTCTGCGAGCATTACCTGACCGGCATGATGGTGCGCGACACCGACCAGCCTTCATCGACCCATGTCATTGCCGTCGACCTGCCCCCATACGGCGAGGCCGTGGTCAAGCCGGTTGCCGCACGTCCCGCCGGTGGTCTCGCCTCCGGCCCCACCTGGATCGAAAACGAACGCTACCGGCTCGAAGTCAATCCGATCGATGGCTCCATCAAGTCCCTGCGCGACAAGGCGGCCGATCGCGAATGCGTCTCTGCCGCCCATCCACTGGGGCAGGCTGTCTACGAAACGCTGGAAAATGCCGGCCTGCGGCGCTTCGGCACTTTCGGCGGCAATTTCGACTGGAGCCATATGGAAACTCTGGTCTGGCCGAAGACCACCGCCTATGCCCGCCGCACCGCCGACACGGTCACCATCGGCGCTGTCACCCAGAACACGATGGGCATTGAGATCGCCCTGACGCTGACCTGGTACCACGGCGACAAGATGTCGATTACCTACCGCCTCCCGCATCAGGGGCAGGGCGTCGAAATGGACACCGTCACGCACAAGACGCCGATCGAAACCCCGGAATCGCTCTATGTGAAGTTCGGTGCGCCGGGACAGTCACCCGGCATCCGCTTCGACATGGGCGATCGCGTCATCGACCCGGTGACCGAACAATTGCCGCTGTCCTGCGAGGCCTGGGTGGGTATTCAAGGTTTCGCCGCCATCACCACCGATGCCGGAGCCATGGTCGTTGCCGCCCCTGATGCGCCCCTGGTGCAGCCCTTCGGCATCCAGACCGGCAATGTCGGTTCCGGCCGCCAGGGCGAAGAACCGAGCCTGGCCTTCTGGGTGCTCAACAATCACTGGGACACCAATTTCGCCATCTCGCAAAGTGGTGGCATCCCGGCCCGCTTCCGCCTGCTGCCGCAGGCCCAGCTCGACGTCGCGGCCGCCCGCGCCTTCGCCGAAACCACCGGTACAGCCCCAGTCGTCGTCCGCGCCTATGCCTCGACCGAAAAAGCGGCAACGCCGCTGATAACGGTCGCGGCAAACAGCGAAGTCACCAGCCGTGTCCGCAAGGCATGGGACGCCGACGGCATGGTCCTGACCCTGGTCAATCCGGAAGACAAGGCTGTCGCGGTGAGCATCGCCATGCCCCAGCACAGCTTCCGGTCGGCCAATACCGTCAATCCGCTCGAAGAGGTCGTGTCACCGATCGATTTCTCTACCGGCACCGCAAAGGTGGAAGTCGCCGCTGGCGGCACCGCTTACATCCGGTTCAGCCGCGACTGATTGCTTCCGAACGGGTCTCGGCGTCGGCGAAGAAAGCTTCGCGGACGCCGATTCTGCTCTCGGCACTGCTTGCGAGCTTCTGCGACCCCGATTAGGTTCCCGGCCATGAACGCCCCCGACCTGATCTACAAGATTGCCACTGAAACAGCCTACGCGCCCGCACGCGGCACGGCATCCTTTGCCGGCATGCCGATCGACGCCGCCGATGGCTACATGCACTTTTCCACCGCTGCGCAACTGGCCGAAACCTTGCGACTGCACTTTGCCGGCCAGTCCGGTCTCGTGCTGCTCGGCGTGCGCACCGCCGATCTCGGTGACGACCTGGTCTGGGAGGCCTCGCGCGGCGGGGCATTGTTCCCCCATCTCTATGGCGGGCCGCTGCCATCAAGCGCCATCGCCTGGGAAGCGCCGCTCAGCGTTGCTGCCGATGGCTCCTGCACCTTGCCCGAGGCGGTTCGATGATCTTTTCCGCGCTCTCGCCGCTGCTGCGCGTGCCGGCTTTGTCCGGCCTCACGCAGCAGGCCTTGCTCAAGATGGATGCGGAGACGGCCCATGGCGCGACCATCACCGCCCTGCGCCTGGGCCTCGCGCCTGAGCAAAGTCATCCCGATGGCGCCGAACTCCACACCACCCTCTGCGGCCTCGATCTCAAGAACCCGGTCGGCATGGCCGCCGGTTTCGACAAGAATGCCGAAGTGCCGCGTCCGCTGGCGCTGATGGGTTTCGGCATGGTCGAGATCGGCACCGTGACGCCGCGCCCCCAATCGGGCAATCCCAAGCCGCGCCTGTTCCGTGTCCACCCCGCCGAGGGTGTGGTCAACCGCATGGGCTTCAACAATCAGGGTCACGAGGCGGCCTTCGAGCGCCTCAAGGGCCTGCGCGTTCCCGCCGCGCTGGGCGTCAATATCGGCGCCAACAAGGACAGCGAGGATTTCGTCGCCGACTACGTGCTGGGCGTGAAGCGCTTCGCCGATATCGCCGATTATCTCACCGCCAATGTCTCGTCGCCCAATACGCCCGGATTGCGCAATCTGCAGGCCGACGAGGCCCTGCGCCGCCTCCTCGGTGAAACCCTGGCCGCCCGCGCCAAGGCCAAGACCCGCGTGCCGGTCTTCCTCAAGATCGCGCCTGATCTCGACGAAAAAGCGCTCGACGCTATCGCCAAGGTGGTGCTTGCCACCGATCTCGATGGCCTCATCGTCTCCAACACCACCGTTACCCGTGACGCCGTCGCCGGTCAGGAAAATGCCAGCGAAACCGGCGGCCTCTCGGGCAAGCCGCTCTTCGATCTCGCCACGATCCGCCTGGCGCAGATGCGCCAGCGTGTCGGCAAATTGCCGATCATCGGGGTAGGGGGCATCCACTCCCCGCAATCGGCCCTCGCCAAATTCGAGGCCGGCGCCGACGCCATCCAGCTCTATTCGGCTCTGGTCTTCGGAGGGCTCGACCTGCTCGACCGCATCAAGCGCGGCCTGGTTGCCGCCGTGCGGGCCGAGGGTAAGACCAACATTTCGCAACTGGTGGGTGCGAAGACGGCCGATTGGGCCGCGGGACGGGCGACGCTCTAGGCCTTTTCCGCCCCGATCGAGAACAGCGCCTCGAACTGCCCGTCTTCGATGCGGGCCGCTGCAATCACCGCCTGGGTGCGGCTGTCGACATCCAGCTTTTGCAGGATAGCCGAAACATGCGCCTTGACCGTGGCTTCCGAGATCGACAGCTCATAGGCGATCTGCTTGTTCATCAGCCCGTCGCTGAGCATCATCAGCACGCGCACCTGCTGCGGCGTCAGCGTCGATAGCCGCCGCATCAGCGCGGTATGGGCATCGTCGCCACCCAGTGTCGTACCCTCGGGCACGAAGACCTCGCCCGAAAGCACCGTCTCGATGGCGCGACGGATTTCCGTCGGTCCCACCGATTTGTGCAGATAGCCCACGGCCCCCAGCTCGAAGGCCCGGCGGATGACTGTATTGTCCTCGACCGCCGAGATGATCATCACGGGAATATCGGGATACTGCGCCCGCAACAGCAGCAGGCCCGAAAACCCGCGCACCCCCGGCATATTGAGATCGAGCAGCACCAGGTCGCAGTCGCGATCTGCATCCAGCGCCGTGCTCAGGCCGTTGAGATCGCCCGCTTCCTCGACGCTTACCGTCGCGTCGCCGCCCGACAGGGTCTGCCGCAGCGCGGCCCTGAACAGAGGGTGGTCGTCGACGATGATAATGCGGCGGCGGGTCATGGTCGTGATGGTCTCCGGCGGCGGTCATTCGGGGTGATACCGACTCAACCGCGTCAAAACCCCAGAAAATCAGCTCATCGGGGCCATGGCTCTTGCATAATGCGGCAATGCTTAACGGGTTCTTTACCATGTTTTCCCAAGAGTGACCGTCATACCTTCGTGTTGAATCGCGAGGGGACCGTCTTTTCACGACAGGTACCGCTCATGGCCCGCGCTAACCCTCTCCAGGAATTGTCCGACCCGGCCGCCGATCCGCAGCCCGGGGAATGGCAGGCCTTGCGCGGCGAACTTGTCGCGCTATTGGATCAGGTCGAGGGACGATACGCCCGCGTCGAGCAACCCGAGCCGGCACTGGCTGGTTTGACCCAACGCGTCCGCAACCTGCGCGACCAGGTGGTTGGCCCCGAGACCTCGGTGCGCCGCCGTGAGGCGCTGCGCACCGTCAAGCGGGCGGTCGACCGTTTCAGCGAGCGCGACGATGTGGTCGACGAGCAGGATGCGCTCAGCAACGCGATTGCCGAAATCCGCGGCCGCCAGATGTCCGGTTCGGTCGCGGGCCTCGGCCGCCGCACCGCCGATCAACCCGAATTCCGCGAGCTCAACGCCCTGGTCGGCGGCCTGTCCAATCGCCTCGAACGCCTTGAGGGCGAGCTCAAGTCGCAGCGCTCCAGCAATGGCAGCGTCCGCGAAGTGGCGAGCCAGGTCGAGCAACTGACCCATGTCGTGGAACTGCTGGCCGGCGCGGTCGGCGAGACCGGCCAGGTCAAGCGCCTCGAATCGCAGATCGGTGCGCTGGCCGCGCTGATTGAAACCGGACCCAAGGTCGATCTTTCCGCCATCAATGGCCGCCTTGATGACGTTTCGGCCACCGTGGGCAAGCTCGCCGAACTCCAGGCCCAGCAGATGGAGCGCGAGATTGCTCGCGAAGACCGCCGGGCCGCCGAGCCGGTCGCCGAAGCGGCCGGGACGCTCGCGCCTGCCATGCACGCCATCGAAAAGAGCGTGCGCAATGTCTACGACCGCATCGACTCGATCGAGAAGACCGTCGCCCTCGCATCGGGTGACTTCGAACGCCTTACCTCCGAGATGGCGGCGTTCACCCAGGCCATGAATGACGGCACCGCTGCCCCCGGCAAGCTTGTCGCCAAGGTCGACGCCCTCGCCGCCCGCATAGGCGATTTTGAAACCTCTAATGGCGAGGTTGTCGGGCTCAAGCAGGACATTTCGGCGCTGCGCGACGCGGTCATCTCGGGCATGGAGCCTCGCTTCAATCGCATCGAAAGTCAGATTGAGGCGCTGGCCGGACAGCGCGGCGATACCGCCGAGGTCGAGAGCCAGCTCAAGCTGCTGATGCAGCGCATGGACGAAACCAGCTCCCAGCTCGATGGTCTGGCCCGGCTCTATTCCGCCCCGTCCGACGCCACCGATCTGGAGGCCATGGCAACCCTGGTCGCCGAACGCACCAGCGATGCCGTGACCCGCAAGGCCCCGGCGCCGGTCGCCATGTTCGGCCCCGATAGCCTCAAGAGCATCGAGGATCGGATCACCGGCCTGATCAAGACCGCTGGTAAAGGCCCGGACTACGAAGCTCTCGCCACCATGGTGGCCGAGAAGACCTCGGCCGCCGTGGCCAAGACCGCCCCAGCGACAACCTCCGGCGACATCAGCCAGCAGAGCATGAGCGCGCTCGAACAGCGCGTTTCGGCCCTGCTCAATACCGCCGGCAAGGACACCGCCGAGCGGCTGACCCGCCTCGAAGCCGCCCTGACCGCTCGGTCCGACCGCGCACTCGCCGAGCCGGCAAAGCCCGTCCTCGACGAAGCTATCCCTGCACCGGCTCCCAAAGCCGAGAAGCCGGCCGAAAGCCGCGCCGAAAAGCTCGACGCCATGCTGGCCGCACTGGCCGGTCCGCAGGCTGACGTCCGCAACGATGCCATGCCCGCCAATCCGGCCGACGAAGCGCCGCTCGTCGATCCCGGCTTCAAGGATACGACCCCGGTACGCACCGCGCTCGACGCCAAGGTCGCTGCGCGGCCGCAACCTGCCCAAGCGCCCGCTCGCCCGGCAGTTGCCGAGCGTCCCGCCTTCGACGTAGCCAGCGTCGAGCGTCCGCCGCGCCCGCAATCGAGCTTCGCCGAAACCAGCACCGACCCCTTCGCTCCCGCTGCCCCGCTGGCCGCGCCTCAGGTTGACGCGCCGGTTAGCCAGAACAATACCAGCACTTTCGTCGCCGCGGCCCGCCGGGCCCAGCGCGCCCGCCAGGAAACCGCGGCTCCCGCCGCGACCGGTTCGTCCGCCATCAGCCGGGCTCTGTCGCGCTTCCGGCCATCGACAACGGCTCAGCCGGCAGCAGACGCCACCACCGCCGAGATCGTCGCCCCTGAGGTCAAGGCCGAGAAACCGGCCAAGCCTGTCAAAACCCCCAAGCCGGTCAAGGAAAAGCGCGGCAAGGCGGCCGAACCCGCAGCCACCGCACCCGCTTTCGGCATCGATGGCGATCCGGTGGTCAAGCAGAGCTTTATCGCGCGCAATCGCCGCGCTTTGCTCCTCGGCACGCTCGTCATTCTGGTCTCGGTGCTGGCCGTCAACCTCGTGCTGCAGCGGCGGCCCGCCGCCACGCCGGCGCCAGCGCCCGCTGCCGAACCGGCCGTTCCGGCACCATCGGCCGAACCCACCGCGACCGACGATGTATCGCTGGTCAAGCCCGAGCCGCGCATCATCGACATGATCGACGGTACGGCCACGGCGTCGATCAACCCGGCTGTGCCCTCAACCTTCACCCGGGCAGCAATCGTTGCGCCGATGCCGCCCGCACTGTCGGCCAACGCCAGCGCCGCGCAAATCGCTCCGCTCGATGCACCCGCCGATGCGGTCTCGCCTGAAACCACCGCCAGCATTCCTGACGCGCCGGCCGTGCCGCAGACCTTCGATCTGCCGCCCGAAGGCGTGGGCCCGCTCGAACTGCGCCAGGCAGCGGCCGACGGCGATGCCCGAGCCCAGTTCGAAATCGGTGCGATCTACACCGAGGGACGTGCCGTCACCCAGGACTATATCGAAGCCGCTAAGTGGTATGAGCGCTCCGCCGCTCAGGGCTTCGTGCCGGCGCAATACCGCTTGGGCAATCTCTACGAGACCGGCACCGGCGTCGAAAAGGACATGGAAGTCGCCAAGCTCTGGTACCAGCGCGGTGCCGAGGCCGGCAATCGCATGGCCATGCACAATCTGGCCGCGCTTTATGCCGGTGGCGTGCTGGGCGAGCAGGAGTTCGAAACCGCTGCCGAGTGGTTCCAGCAGGCCGCTGCCCGCGGCATGACCGACAGCCAGTTCAACCTGGGCATGCTCTATGCCCGTGGCCTCGGCGTCGAGCAGGATTTCGAGCAGTCCTACAAGTGGTTCTCGCTGGCCGCTCAGGGTGGCGATGCCGACGCCGGCAAGGCACGGGACGATATCGCCAAGTCGCTGAGCGCCGATGCCGTAAGCCGCGTTGGTGCCGAAGTCGCCGCATTCAAGGCCGAGCCGATCGATCTGGCCGCCAACTTCGCCCCGCTTGGCACCTGGTCGCCGACCTTTGATCCGGGTGAGCCGATTTCCACCAAGGATGTCGTTGCCAAGGTGCAGCAGGCGCTGGCCAAGCTCGGCTTCGATGTTGGCACGCCTGACGGCCTGGCCGGGCCCAAGACCGCCGAGGCCATCAAAACCTTCGAGCGCAGCACCGGCATGAGCGAAAGCGGCGCCATTAATCCGCGGCTGCTGGCGGTGCTGGGCAGTCAGCCCGTCTGAGAGGCCACGAACGGGCTCGTCTGACATAAAATCTTGGTTTGACACCCCTGGGTGCCGGACCTAAGCCCGAAACATTGTCCGGTTCCCGCCGAAAAGCGGGAACCTTTGACCTATTGTTGACGTACGACCCTGTAGGGTTGCACGGAACAAGTTTTTTGACGGAACAAGGTCTTGCAGATCTATCTGCCGATCGCAGAGATGTCCGTGAACCTCTTCTTTCTCGTGGGGATCGGAGGGGCGGTCGGTTTCCTGTCGGGTCTGTTCGGCGTTGGCGGCGGCTTCCTGTTGACGCCGCTGCTGATTTTCTCCGGCGTGCCGGCACCCGTGGCCGTGGCCTCGGTCACCGGTCAGGTCGTGGCCGCGTCCACGTCGGGGGCGCTCAGTCACTACCGGCGCGGCGGCATAGACCTGCATCTGGCCATGTATCTGGTGCTTTCGGGCATTCTCGGTGCCTTTGGCGGTGTCGCGGCCTTCGCCATCCTGCGCGATGCCGGCCAGCTGGATTTGTTCATTTCCGTCGGCTTCCTCGTCCTGCTCGGCTTTGTCGGCGTCCTCATGCTCATCGAGAGTACGCGCGCCATTCTCAAGGCGCGCAAGGGCATCGTGGTGCGCGAGCGCCTGCCCAATCAGCATAACTGGATTCACGGCCTGCCCATGCGGGTCCGGTTCAAGAAGTCGCGGCTCTATATCAGTGTCCTGCCGGTGCTGGTCATTGGCCTGTTCATTGGCTTCGTTGGCTCGCTGCTGGGCATTGGCGGCGGCTTCATCATGGTGCCGGCGCTGGTCTACCTGTTGCGCGTGCCGGGCAATGTCGTGATCGGTACGTCGCTGGCCCAGGTCGTGGCCATGATGGCCGCCACCACCATCCTTCACGCCGTGCAGAGCCAGAGCGTCGATATCATGCTGGCCTTCTGCCTGATGGTCGGCGGCACCGCTGGCGCCCAGTTCGGCGCTTCGGCCGGAAAATATCTGCGCGGCGAGCAGCTGCGGGGCCTTCTGGCATTGCTGGTGCTGGCCGTCGCCATCCGCTTCGGCCTATCGCTGGTGCTGGCGCCTGCCGATGTCTTCAGCATGGCCGTGCTGGGACCGGCCAAATGAGGGCGCTGGCGGCTCTCGCCGCAGTCCTGCTGATCCTCGTCGTGCCCGTTCAGGCCGAGCGGCTGGTCTCCCAGCTCTCCAACGACTCGGTGGAAATCACCTCGAGCTTCGATGGCGAGCGCATGACCTTTTTCGGTTCTATCGCCCCCGACGCGGGCTCGGACCAGAAATTCGTCCAGGGCCCATTCCATGTCGTGGTGGTCGTGCTTGGCCCGACGCAGAACCGCGTCGCCCGCCAGAAGACCCACAATTTCGGCATCTGGCTCAACACCGATCAGGTCGAATTCGACAATTTCCCGAGCTACTTCCACGTCCTGTCGAGCGGCAAGCTGACCGACATCACCGACGTCACCACCCTCACCACCAACTACATCCTGCCCGAAGCCCATACCCTGGTGGCCAATAGTGGCGATTGGTGGAAGGGCGCCATCTTCGGCCGGCAACTCGTCCGGCTGATGAGCGAGGAGGGCCTGTTCGGCATGCAGGAGAACGGCGTCAATTTCCTCTCGGAGAGCTTCTATTCCGCGCGCCTCACTCTGCCGAGCAATGCGCCGCCCGGCCCCTATCTGGCGCTGACCTATGTGTTCAAGGACGGCGAGATCATCGCCCGCAAGTCGGAGGGCTTTGCCGTGCGCAAGATCGGCTTCGAGCGCTTTCTGGCTTTGTCCGCCGTCCAATACCCACTGCTCTACGGCCTGGTCTGCGTCATCCTCGCCCTGTTCACCGGCTGGCTCGGCGGCGTCCTGTTCAAGCGGTAGAAACCCCCACCCAACCTCCCCGTGATAGGGGAGGAACAGATCGAGTCTTTAAATGCGATTTCGCCCGTCCACCGCGCGGTCCCTCTCCCTGTCAGGGGGAGGCTAGGAGGGGGGTATACGAGAGAGCCCCTGCTATCCCCGCACCAGCCGCTTTGGGCTCACCGGATACGTCCGGTCCTTGCCCAGCATCGTCACTTCCAGCCCCGCCATCTGGAACAGCCCCAGAAATGCCGGCGACAGGATATTGATCGAACCCGTCGACGAGCCATAGGCCGGCAAGATCATCAGCCGGTTGTCATGCACGAAGCAGGCACGGCGCGTCGAACGACCTTCGATATAGACGCGCGCCGCTGGATGCAGATGCCCCGCGACCAGCCCCGAGGCTCCGCGCTCCGGCTCATGCGTCAGCGTCAACCCGGCGAACTCGACGCGGCTCAGGCATTGCCCGCCCAGGGCATGCGGGCGCGGATCGTGATTGCCCGATAGCCAGATCCACTCGGCCATATCGGTCATCATGTCGAGCCGGGCTCGGTCGGCGTCACCGAGCGTCGTCGTGCCCTCGTCGCGGTGAAAGCTGTCGCCGAGCGAAACCAGCCGCTGTGCCCCCGTCCGGCGCATATCGGCTTCGAGCCGCGCCAGCGTCAGCCCTGTGTCATAGGGCGGCAGCATCTGGCCCTGCCGGGCAAAGCTGCTCATCTTTTCGAGGTGCAAGTCCGCCACTAGCAGCGTCTGCTGGGCGTGCCAGTAGAGGCCGCCGGAGGGCAGGGGTTCGAAATTGTGTCCGGCAAAGCGCAAGATCGGCGTCTCCGTGATCTCGGCTCGATAATGAAGCTGATTCAACTGCGGCCCAAGGCCTCGCGCATCAATTCGTCGGCAGCATCCGCCATAGCTGATTCGCGGCCCTCCCCGAAAATCGGCTCCTTGCCGATATCGAGCATGACCGGTATCGCCAGCGGCGAAATGCGCTCCAGCGGCTTGTGCACGATGTGCCCGCGAATGCGCCGCAGCATGTCGCCCAGCCGCTCGATATCGAGCAATCCCCGCGCCGCATCGCGCCGTGTCGCCTGGATCAGGATGTGGTCCGGTTCGTGCTGGTAGAGCACGTCATAGATCAGATCACTGCTCATGGTGATCTGCCGGCCGGACTTCTCCTTGCCCGGATGGCGCCGCTCGATCAGCCCCGAAATGATCGCGCAATTGCGGAACGTCCGCTTCATCAGCGCCGATTCATCGAGCCAGTCCTCGAGATCCTCACCGAGCATGTCCTCCGAGAACAGCTCGTCGAGCGAAAGCCGTTGCGTCTTGATCAAGGCCGAAAGGTCGCCCAGTCCCCAAATGGCCAGCGCATATTCGGACGCAACGAAACCCAGTGGCCGTGCCCGCGCCCGCTCCAGCCGCCGCGTCAGCAGCATGCCCAGCGTCTGGTGCGCCAGCCGCCCTTCGAACGGGTAGCAGACCAGGTAGTTTTGCGCCCCGCGCGGAAACGTCTCGACCAGCAGGTCATTGCGCCTGGGCATGACCGAGAAGTCGCGTTGCAGCCGCAGCCAGTCGCTGACCTGGTCGGGCAATACCGACCAGCTCTGGGGCGTATCCAGCATTCGCCGCACCCGTTCGGCGAGATAGGTCGACAGCGGAAACTTGCCCCCCATATAGGAGGGGATTTTGGGGTTGGCCGATTGGGCCCGGCTCACGAACGCCTCGTTGTCCTTCATCCCCTCGAACGCCACGATCTCGCCGCCGAACATGAAGGTGTCGCCCGGCAGCAGCGTGCCGAAGAAATACTCCTCCATCTCCCCCAGCACGCGGCCACCGGCTCCAATAGGGCTGTTGGACTGCCCCTTCTTGAGACCTCGCGACCGGATCAGCCGCACCCGCACCATCGGCTCCTCGATGATCGTCCCGATATTGAGCCGGTATTGCTGGGCCACCTGCGGATTGGCGATACGCCACCTCCCGTCCGCGGTCGGCTTCAGCCGCGCATAGCGTTCATAGGCGCGCAGCGCATAACCACCGGTCGCCACGAAATCCAGCACCCGGTCGAACTGTCCGCGCTCGATATCGCGATAGGGCCAGGCGCGCCGGATTTCGTCATAGAGGTCGTCGGCGGCAAACGGTTCGGCGCAGGCCATGCCCAGGATGTGCTGCGCCAGCACGTCATAGCCGCCGCTGACCGGGTCTTCGCTGTCCTGGTGGTTCTCGGCCACCGCCTCCAGCGCCGCCTCGCATTCGAGCACCTCGAAACGGTTGGATGGCACCAGCACCGCTTTCGATGGTTCGTCGAGCCGATGGTTGGCGCGGCCGATGCGCTGCAGCATGCGCGACGACCCCTTGGGTGCCCCCACCTGCACCACCAGGTCCACATCGCCCCAGTCGATGCCCAGGTCGAGCGTCGAGGTGCAGACCACCGCCTTGAGGTCGCCGGCCACCATCGCACTCTCGACCTTGCGCCGCTGCTCCACCGACAGCGAACTATGATGCAGCGCGATCGGCAGCAGGTCGTCATTGACCGCCCACAGCCCCTGAAACAGCATTTCGGCCTGCGACCGCGTGTTGACGAACAGCAGCGTGGTCTTGTGCTGCTTGATGATCTCATAGAGGTCGCGATGGGCATAATTGGCCGAATGCCCCGCCCACGGCAGCCGCTGCTCCGTCTCCAGAATTTCGAGTACTGGCGGCGCTCCGCCCGACGCGGTCAGCAGATGCGTCTCCCGCCCCGGCACCGGTTGGGCGATCCAGTCACGTAGCAGGTCCGGTCGCGCCACCGTAGCGCTCAGCGCCGTGATCTGCAGGTCCGGCGCCAGCTTGGCGATCCGGGCCAGCGCCAGCGACAGCAGTTCGCCGCGTTTCGAGGTCACCAGCGCGTGCAACTCGTCGAGCACGATGCGCTTGAGCGAGCCGAAGAACAGGTCGGCATGCGGATGGCCGATCAGCAGGCACAACTGCTCCGGTGTGGTCAGCAGGATTTGCGGCGGGTTGGACCGCTGCCGCGCCCGCTTGTGCCCGGGCGTGTCGCCGGTCCGCGTCTCCACCTTGATCTTGAGGTTCATCTCCAGGATCGGCGCCATCAGATTGCGCTGCACGTCCACCGCCAGCGCCTTGAGCGGCGAAATGTAAAGCGTGTGCAACCCATCGAACGAGCCATCCGCTAGGTCGGTCAGCGTTGGCAGGAAACCGGCCAGCGTCTTGCCCGCCCCGGTCGGCGCAATCAGCAACGCCGACGCTCCCGCCTTCCAGCTTTCCAGCACGTCGAGCTGGTGCGCCCGCGGCGCCCAGCCCTTGCGGGCGAACCAGTCGGTGATAACGGGGGGAAGCGTGGTGGTCGGCCACGAAGTTCGCAAGGCACACCTTCTGCAAATCAAAAAACAGCCTATATGATCCCCCAGCACCGCAACAGGCCGCCGGAGGACATGCCATGACCGATCAATCCCAGAGCGAAGCGCCCCGCCGCACGGGCCTCGAGCGCTTCTTTGGTGGCAGCCCCACCGGCGTCGTTATCCGTCTCGTGCTGCTCTCGCTGGTGGTCGGCTTTGTCATGAGTGTCTTCGGCATCAGCCCGCAAAGCGTTATCCGCGGCGCTGTGGACCTGTTCCGCGACGCGTTGCGCGACGGGTTCGGCGCCTTCCGCAGCATTGGCGCCTATATCCTGACCGGTGCCGCGCTGGTCGTTCCGATCTGGCTCATCATCCGCCTCACCAAGGCGCGCTGATGGTCCCCGAGCATCTGAGACTGACCCCGCAGCAGGCACTCCAGCGGCTGGTTCCGCACGTCCTCGAAATGGAAAGCCAGGCCCGCCACCGCATCGCCATCGGCCTTGCCGGAGGCCCGGGCAGCGGCAAGTCCACCCTCGCCGCCGAGCTCGTGACCATGCTCAATGCCGTTCATCCCGGCAGCGCGCAATTGGTGCCGATGGATGGCTTCCACATGAAGCATGCCAAGCTCGAGGCTATGGGCCAGGTCGACTACAAGGGTGCTCCGCACACCTTCGAAGGCGCTGCCTTCGTCGATTTCCTGCGCACCCTGAAAACCGCGACCACCGCAGTTAGCGGCCCCAGCTACTCCCGCAAGATCGAAGATGTCGTCGACAACGCCTTCGCCGTTGCGACCGAAGTCCGCATTCTGGTGGTCGAAGGCAATTACCTGCTGCTCGCCGAGGCACCTTGGGCCGATGTCAAACCGCTGCTCGACTACGCGGTTTTCGTCGATGTCCCGCGCGACATCGTCAAGGCCCGCCTGCTCAAGCGCCATGGCGAGGAAGGCCTGTTCTCAGAAGAGCGCAACCGCGCCCATATCGAGCGCAATGACTTGCCGAATTATGACCTGGTACGCTTGTCGCGGGATCGCGCCGATGTTGTGATCACCATGGATGTGGAGCGCTAGACCATGCGAACTGCCGTGATTGCCCTTTCGATCCTGCTCGGCGCTGGTGTAATCGCGGCCACGCTGGCGCTCCGGCCAACCGGGTTCGATCGCTGCGTATCGATCGTCAGCCGCGACATCGACGATCCCGTCAAACTCGCCGGCGCCACGCTCGATCCCCGTGATGTCGAGGTCCAGGCCGCCAAGATTTGCGCGGGCAGCGCGACGGCGAGCTAAATCGGCAAACGGTCCACCATCGCGCCAAGCGATTGTGGGAGAGCGAAATCCCACGCAATTTCCTTCGTCGGAACGGCGCCCTGAGATAGAGAGAGTGGCAGCCCGCGAATCCGGTCCCCACCATGACGTCCCCACGCCCCCAGCATCCCTTTGATGTGCGCCACGCCGATGTGTGGAAGATCGCACTTCCGGCCTCCGTGGCCTTCATAACCGAACCGCTGGTCGGCCTGGTCGATATTACCGTCATTGGCCGGTTGGGTGACGCTGGCATGCTCGGCGGCCTGGTGCTGGGCGCGCTGCTCTTCGATATCATTTTCTCGCTGGCCTATTTTCTGCGCATTGGTACGGCGGGCCTCGTGGCGCAATCCGTTGGTGCCAGGGACCCGCGCGACGGCCTGCTGCATGTCAGCCGCGCCATCGTTCTGGGGGTCGGCATCGGCCTGCTGATGATTGCCCTGGGTGGACCCATCCTTTGGCTGGCGACCAGTCTGCTGGCGCCCGAGGCCGGCGCCTCAGCCGCTCTCGCCGACTACTTCCAGTATCGCATCTGGTCGGCCCCATTCTCGTTGGTCAACTATGCCTTGCTGGGCTGGTTCTATGGGCGCGCCTCGGCCAAGACGGGCATGGCGTTGCAATTGCTGCTGCATGGCTTCGATATCGTGCTGTCCATCTGGTTCGTGCATGGCCTCGGCTGGGGCGTTCCCGGAGCGGCGATTGCCACGGTCATCGGGCAGGCGGTGGCCGCACTTGTCGGCTTGGGCCTGCTGCTGCGCCACTACGGTGGCCTCAGCGCGGTGCTCCACAGGATCGCTCCCGGCGAGCTGATGGACGCTGCCGCGCTCCAGCGCATGTTCGGCCTGAGCCGCGATCTGATGATCCGCTCGGCGGCTCTGATGGGCGCCTATGCCTGGTTCGCCGCCCAAGGCTCGCGCATGGGCGAAGTGGCTCTGTCAGCCAATGCTGTCCTGCTTAACCTCCTGATGATCGTCGCCTACTTTCTCGACGGCATCGCCCAGGCCGCCGAGCAGCTCACGGGCAAGGCCGTGGGCGCAAACTGGCGCCCGGCTTTCGACCAGGCCTACGGCCTGAGCTTCCTCTGGGGCCTGATTCTGACGCTGACTCTGGGCCTGGCCTGGTACTTCAGCGGCCCCTTGGTCATCGGCCTGATGACCACCAATGTCGAGGTGCAGGCCTACGCGCTGACCTACCTGCCCATCGCCGCGCTCTGCACCGTTACCTTCATGCCGGCCTTCGTCTTCGACGGCATCCTGGTGGGCACCACGCTCAATACGACGATGCGCAATGGCATGGTCGTGTCTCTGATTGTGTTCCTCGCCGCCGCTCTGGCCCTGCAGCCTGTCTTCGGTAATTGGGGCCTATGGGCGGCTCTGCATTGCTGGTTCATCGCCCGCGGCGGCATCTATTGGTGGGCCCTCGAACGCCGCAAGGCCGGCCTCTTCGTCGCTCCAGCCTAGAGCTCGCGCAGCCTTCGCTCGATATAGCGCCGCTCCGCCGGCAAAACGGTCAACACCAGCGCTGCGTGGTAGGCGGTCCTGGCCTCATCCACCCGTCCGAGCCGCCGCAGCAGATCGGCCCGCGCGGCGTGGAACAACCGATAATCGGCAAGTTCCCCCGCCAGCGCGTCGATCAGCACCAAACCGGCGTCGGGCCCGTCGTGCATGGCAACCGCTACGGCGCGATTGAGCTGCACGATCGGCGATGGATCGAGCCGCAACAGCAGATCATAGAACACGACGATCCGGTCCCAGTCCGTCGGCATATCCGCATGCGCTCCGGCGATTGCCGCCTGGAGCGAATAGATGCTGAACCGCCCCGCCAGCACTTTGCGCACCAGCGCCTGTCCCTCAGCGATCTGCCCTTGGTCCCAGAGTGCGCGATCCTGCTCGTCCAGCGGTACGATATCGCCATCGACCACCCGCGCTGCCCGCCGCGCATCATGCAGCAGCATCAGCGCCAGCAGGCCACGCACTTCCGGCTCGTCGATCAGCGTATCGAGCAGGCGCGCCAGCCGGATCGCCTCGGCGCACAGGTCGGTGCGCAGCGCCGGTCCGTCCGACGAAGACAGGTATCCTTCGTTGAACACCAGATAGATCACCTGCAGTACCGTCTCGATCCGGTCCGGCAGCTCCGCCGGTTCCGGCACGGCATAGGGAATGCCCGCATCCCGGATCTTGGCCTTGGCCCGCACGATGCGCTGGGCGATTGTCACCGGCTTGCTGAGATACGCCGCGGCGATTTCCTCGGTCGTCAGCCCGCAAATCTCCCGCAAGGTCAGCGCTACCTGCGCATCGGGCGAAAGGGCAGGGTGGCAACAGGTAAAGATCAGCCGCAGCTGGTCGTCGGCGATATCGGGCGCATCCTCATCCTCGGGCAGGGCGGCCAGTTCGATTTGCTGCACCAGCTGGTCCGTCGCCGCATCGAGGCGCACTTCGCGACGGATGCGGTCGATCGCCTTGAAGCGCCCCGCCGAAACCAGCCAGGCACGCGGATTGGCGGGCACGCCATTGCGCGGCCAACTATCCAGCGCAGCCAGCCAGGCGTCGTGCAGTGCTTCCTCGGCCCGCTCGAAGCCGCCCAACAGGCGGATCAGGGTCGCCAATACGCGCGGCGCCTCGGCCCGGTAGACGGCCTCGATGGCCTTGACGGCCTCCTGAGTCATAGTACCGGCCGCACCTCGACGCAGCCGATTTTGGCCAGCGGAATATTGGCGCCGATGCGCATGGCTTCGTTGAGGTCTGCGGCCTCGATCAGAATGAAACCCGCGACCTGCTCCTTGAGCTCGACAAACGGACCGTCGGTGGCGCTCATTCGGCCCTGCCGCATGCGCACCGTGGTTGCCGTGTCAGGCGATTTCAGCGCCTCGGCCGCGATGAAATGGCCGCTGCGCTGCAGCTCCAGGTCATACTCTTGCGATTCCCGCACCAGTTGCGCCCACTCGCCCGGCGGCAGCGTGTCGATCAGCGTATTGTCGAAACAGACGAGGCACAGATATCTCATGGTAGTGTTCTCCGGTTCTGGTTTTACCGGAAGCTGGTCGAACGGGGAGCCGTGGATTCGACATCTAGCCGGCGCGCTTGGTCGGGCTGCGGCCCTGATTGGCCAGCCCGCTGATCGTCGCCCGCAGCGCGGCTGGTTTGACCGGCTTGGTCACCACGGCGATACCACGGTCCTCCGCCAGCGTTCGAACCGCCGGACTCCGGTCCGCCGTGACCAGTGCCGCCGGCAGGTGACCGCCCAGATTGTGCCGCAGCCACTCGATGGCATCGAGCCCCGATGTCTGGTCGAGATGATAATCCATCAGCACCAGGTCCGGATACCAACCCTCCAGCAAGCGCTCGCGGTCGATCTGCTTCAGCGATAGCGCCGTCCGCACGTCGCATCCCCAATGCGTCAGCAGGCCTTCCATCGCTTCGAGGATGGCGCGTTCATTGTCGACGCACAGCACCTTGAGTTCCAGTGTACCGAAGCTCACTTCCGCCGGCGCTTGCCCAGTCTCGGGTGCGGCGCGGATGGTTCGGGTAGCCGGCAGGAACAGGGAGAACCGCGATCCGTGTCCCTCTCGGCTATCGAGCTCCAGCGTCAGCCCCAGCGCCGCCACCAGGCGCTGCACGATCGATAGGCCCAGTCCCAGTCCTTGGGCCATCCTGGCGCCGCGCTCGAGCCGCGAGAATTCGGCGAACAGCAGCCGGTGTTGGTCCTTGTTGAACCCGATGCCGGTATCGATCACATCGAGCCGCATGCGGCTGCCCCGGCGCCGGAACCCCACCAGCACCTTGCCGCCGGGTACTGTGTACTTGATTGCGTTGGATACCAGGTTCTGCACGATGCGGCCCACCAGCGTGCGATCGACCAGCACCGTGGAATCTGTCGCCACGATGCGCAGCGAAATATTGCGCTCGCGCGCCAGCGGGCCGAATTCGACCTCGATCTTCTTGAGCAGGTCGCGAGCGGCAACCGGAGCCGGTGCCGGCTTCAGCGCTCCGCTGTCGATCCGCGAAATATCGAGCAGCGCCGACATGATGTCTTCCACCGCCGTCAGTGACGCCTCGATGGAATTGGCGAGGTCGGCGAGACCCGTCAGCTTGGCCCGCTCAATCAGCGTCGACGTATAGAGCCGCGCCGCATTGAGCGGCTGCAGCAGGTCATGGCTGGCAGCGGCCAGAAAGCGCGTCTTGTCGTGATTGGCGGCGTCGGCCTTGGCCCGCGCGTTTTCGAGCTCGGAATTGACCCGCGTCAGCGCCGCCGTGCGCTCCTGCACTCGCCCTTCGAGTGTCTGGTTCACCCGCTCAAGTTCGCGTTCCGCCTTCACCCGGGCCGTCACGTCGGCAAAGCTGATGACCAGTCCGCCATCGGGCAGGCGGCTCGAATGAAACTCCAGCGTCTGGCCGGCATTGCCCATGCGCTGCGTTACCGTGGTGGGCGATGCCGTGAGCAGGTTGATCCGCTCGATGGCCAGCCGTGCCGCATCACCAGCGCCCAGATCGCCGCGATCCCCCAGGAACAGCGCAATGTCGAATAGGGGCGTGCCCGCCTTCGTCAGTGCCCCCGGCAGGTCGAGCAGACTGTTGTAGCGCGCGTTGGACATGACCAGCCGCAACCCGGCATCGAACACCGCAATGCCCTGCGGGATATGGTCGATCGCCTCTCTCAGGCTTGCCTTCGCATGGGTGTGATGGGTCGGCATGGGCGTTCGATCCGGGACCGTCTGAGTGCGGGTTGGACTATCCGCCCGTGATCAAACCTGCGCAAGACCAACTCTAGGACCATTGCTTTTACGTTTGACCTAATGAATTCTTAACATCCGCGGGTCGCGCGGGCCGCCTCGGGCAGGGCGTATCGATATTAATGAGGCTTACTATGTTCAAGGAATTCCGGGACTTCGCTATCAAGGGCAACATGATCGATCTCGCGATCGGTGTGATTATCGGTGCTGCATTCGGCGCCATCGTATCGTCGATCGTCGACGATATCTTCATGCCGATCATTGGTCTCATCATCGGCGGCATCGACTTTTCCAACCTGTTTGTTGTGCTGTCCAACCCCGACAATGTCCCGGTGCCGTCCATCGCCGCCGCCAAGGCGGCCGGTGTCGCCACCCTCAATGTCGGTCTGTTCATCAACGCCGTGGTGAAGTTCACCATCATCGCTTTCGTGCTCTTCCTCGTGGTCAAGGGCATCAATTCGCTCAAGCGTGAGGCCGCCAAGGAACCCGTCGAAACGACGCCGGCTCCGACCAAGGAAGAAGTTCTGCTCACCGAAATTCGCGACGCGCTCCGCGCCAGCCCGCGTTAACCCGCACTGGATTGTAGGCCAGTCTTCGGACTGGCCTTTTTTGCATCAATTCCTAGGAAAATAGTCATTGACAGGGCGATGATAGGCAAATAAGCCTATGGTATTGGTAGTGAGCCATAAGGGTTGTCCGTCTCGACGGCAAGAACACTTAGCGCAAACTACCATAGCGATTCATCGAAGGGGCTGCGTCGCCGGCACTGCTTGGGCAGGTTGCACGATGGCGAAGCCTTCCCGAGGGGACGGTGAGCGCGATTGAGCGAAATTTGCCAACTGGGCAGAGGGCAACATGAGCGAAGAGATTTACTACCATTCATTTCTGAACCGCGACCGACTGATCCATATAATCGATAGTGATCCGGCCACCTGCGAGGCGCTGAGCGTATTGTTCCGCCTCGAGGGCTTCCAGACGACGTTCTCGCTGGAAGCTGGCCACTTCATCGTCAGCCTTGAGCGCCGACGACCCGATATTGTCGTACTGAACCTGCGCGTGGGCGAGGAAAGCGGCCTCAGCCTTCTGCGCCGGATCAAGGCGATGCGGACGGGCACGCCGGTTTTCATGCTTGCCGATCATCCGCAGATCGAAGCGGCCGTCACCGCCATGAAGCTGGGTGCGTCCGATGTCATTAGCAAGCCGATCGACACCGAGCATTTCCTGACTGTCATCCGCGATGCCCTGCGTCGCGATGTGCATCTCGGCGCCATGCATGGCGGGCGCCGGCCGGTCGAAGTGCGCGGCTTCTCTCAGCTCACCCCGCGCGAGCGCGAGGTGCTGCAGCTCATCACCAACGGCCAATCCAATAAGGAAGCCGGCCGCGAATTGGGCATTTCCCCACGCACCATCGAAGTCCACCGCGCCCGCGTCATGGAAAAGCTTGGCGCCCGCAACACCGCCGACCTGATGCGGATCGTGCTGACGAGCTAGTTGGCCCTTCTGGACCCGCTTTGCACTAGAAGCGGGTCTCCTCGCTGAACTCGGACTAGTGCCGAACCAGGATCCGGGACAACCCCTCTGAAATCAGGCCAGCAGTGGCTTTGGGGTCGTCCAGATAGGCGCTTTCGAGCACGCCATCCGAAAGAGCCACAAGCAACGAGGCCGTGAGAGACGGCGTGGGATCGCCGTCCTCGGTCAGCAATTGCTGCAGAACGCCGTGATACCATGCGCGGCGAGCATCAATAGCCCGCCGCACGGGGCTTTGCGGGTCGGGATACTCGGCCGCCGCATTGAGGAATGGGCAGCCCCGGTAGTCTCCCATGACGACGGCGTCGCTGATGCGTGCCATTACAGCGGCGATCATCTGGCGTGGCGCCTGCTTGGGCAGCGCCGCAACGGCCTCCCGCCCTATCCGATCCTGAGCTTCGATGTAGCCGAGGACGAGGTCATCTTTCGACGGGAAGTGATTGTAGAATGTGGCCTTTGCCACGCCCGCTTCTGCGATGATGCGGTCGATGCCCACGGCATGGATGCCCTCCGCATAGAAGAGCCGCGTTGCGGTGTCGAGTAAGCGGAGCCTTGCGGCGCTGGTCGCGGGATCGCCTGGCATAGCTGTCCTTTTCATTGCTTGACGCCTAACAGACAGGTCTGTACAACGTCAATAGACAGACCTGTCTGGCTATGGAGTGAAGAATGCAGCCGCGTGACACATTTGAAATCGTGCACCGTTTCAACCGGGCGTTTCAGGAGCACAATCCGGCGCTCCTCGACGATCTCATCGCGCCCGACTGCGTCATGGAGTCCATGCAGCCGGCGCCAAACGGCACGCGCTACGAAGGCTACGATGTCAACATGTCGTTCTGGAGGGCCATGGCCCTGGACCGGGCGAACCACTTCGAGGTGGAGGACACCTTCGTAATGGGAGACCGGGCCAACGTCCTATGGCGATATCACTTCGCCGACGGCGGCTCGGTGCGCGGTGTCAGCCTGATGCGGGCCCGCGAAGGCAAGATCGTTGAAGCACTGGCCTATGCCAAGTCGCCGGGTCAAGCCGCGCCCTTGCCTGAATGACCCGCGCCGCTGCCTGCGGCAGCCCGCTGCGCCCCAGCACCGGTTCCTGATGACACCAATCAACCGACCTCAACGAGGTAAGACATGACCGAAGACTGCAACGCTATTCGCACGCTCCTCGAGCGCTTCAACGGCGCATTTCAGACCCATCGCCCCAACGACCTCGACGACCTGATTGGGGAGGGCTGCGTGCTTGAGAACACGGCGCCCGCTCCGGATGGCGCGCGCTATGAAGGACGGGTGGCGTGCCTCGCATTCTGGAAGGGTATCGCGTCCAACGCCGATCTTGCCTTCGAACCGGAGGATATCTGGGTCGGCGAGGATCGGGGGATCATCCGCTGGCGGCTGCGCTGGAGCGCGCGCCAGGAAGATCAGGTCCGGGGCGTCAACATCATGCGCGTTCGAGATGGAAAGATCGTCGAAGGCCTGGGCTACGTGAAGGGATAGTCCCCGCCATGCTGCGCCGCTATGACCTTGCGCATGTAAAGCGTCTCGCCACCCATGAACGGCTCGCTTTTGAACGTGTCGTAACCGACCCGCTCATATAGCGCGACATTGGACGCGAAGGCGGCATTGGTTAGCAGCCGGATTTCCGTGCGCCCGGCCGATAAGGCCAACTGCTCGGCATGCTCCAATAACCGTCTCCCATACCCCCGGCCTTGCTCGGCCGGATCGACCGCCACGTTCTCGATCCACAGGTGATCGTCATGCAGCACGGTCTCGATCAACCCGACGCCGCGTTCGTCCATGCACAGCAGGTCTATCCTGTGCTCCACCACCGCGAGGGCATAGTCCGCGAGCATCGGGCGGGGCTCGCGGCCGATCAGTGGCACCCACCTGGCATAGGCCGCACGGACCAGATCACGAATGGCAGGGACGTCGTCTGCCATAGCGGTCCTGAGGTAGAGCGTTCCGTCGGCAACCATGGGCGTCCCGCTCGCATGAAGAACCCCCGATGGGGGCGGATGATGGGACAACGTTTGTGGCTTGTGCCTCAGACCGTCAAGTGGCCGGTTGCTCGGGCCAGCCCTCGGCGCCGATTAGCGGCACGAACAGCACCGGTCCAAGATCCTCGGTGGCAAGCGCCATGTCGCCGATGCGGGTCATGCACTGGAGTTGTTGCTCTCCCCGCGAGCTGCCCACCGGCATCACCAACCGTCCGCCCAACGCCAACTGCTGGCGCAGCGCTTCTGGGACTGCCGGGCCGAAGGCCGATACGACGATCCCGTCATAGGGTGCCCCATCCGGCCAGCCCAGTGTGCCGTCACCCTCGATCACCCTGACATTGGCATGGCCTAGCGCCCTGAGCCTTTGCCGGGCATCATTGGCCAGCCTGTGGTTGCGCTCGATGCTCACCACCCGCGCGCCCAGTTCGCCCAACAGCGCGGCGACGTAACCCGAGCCGGTACCGATTTCGAGCAGGCGATGGTGGGGCTGCGGTGCAATGGCCTCAAGCATCGTCGCGACCACCAGCGGCTGGGAAATAGTCTGCCCGTCCCCCAGCGGCACGGCGCGGTCGGCATAGGCCAGATGCTGTTGCGCTTCCGGCACGAACCAGTCGCGCGGAACGTGGGCCATGGCGTCAAGCACACGGCGGCTCTTGATGGTCAAGCCGATCAGCTTGATCATGTCCTGTTGCGTAGCAGGCCGGTCTGCCATCGGGTCCTCCCATGGCGAAACCACGCCGGCAACAGGCCGGCTCTGGCGAACGAGCCACCAAAGGTCGGCAGCGTCAGCTCGCTCGCGGTGGTCTTCGCACTCGCCTTCGCGAGCGGCAACTCGGTAACGTTGCGGTCCCGCTGCGCGGGGGTCAAGTCCCGAGCGCCGGACTGGTACTATCCAGCGGGGATGCGCCCGAGGCCGATTTCGTTGCCGTCGGGATCATAATACATGACCTTGCGCACGCCCTCTCCGGGTATTTCTTCCGCGCCGAAGGTGAGGCCCCGGCCGGAAATCTGCTCGATAATCCCTTCGAGATCGCTGCACATTATCGTCTGGATCGCGCCTCCGGCGCGGTCCGGGTCGACGATGATGTAGACCCAACGATGATCGCCGATGGCCCAGACCGCTTCGGTCTCGTTTGGAAAGAAGCTCGGCGTGGTGCCGAACAGGCGCTGGTACCAGTCCAGCGACGCTCGGAAATTGCTGACCGGAATGCCCGCGAACACGTCCGTGCCCGTTCCGCCAAAGATGCGTTGATCATCAGCCATGGTCTCACCCTCCATTCTGTTTTGATACCAGAATGACGGTCGAGGCAGGTCTGTTCCGACAGCCTGAAGGCTGTCGGCTTAACCGCCGACGGTTGGCAGGGTCAGGTCGCCCGAAGTCAGCTTGCTGGCCGTAATCTTCGCATCCGCCTTCTCGCGCGGCAGTTCGAGGCTCGTCCACACACTGACTAGCGCGTGTCGCAGCGCGAAAATCGACTCGTCGGTATGTAGCGGCGTCGGGGTGATGCGCAGGCGCTCGGTGCCCTTGGGCACGGTCGGGTAGTTGATGGGCTGGATGTAGATATTGTGCTTTTCGAGCAGCATGTCGCTCGCTGCCTTGCACTGGCGCGCATCGCCCACCAGCAGCGGCACGATATGCGTCTCGGTCTCCATGACCGGCAGGCCGGCATCGGCCAGGATGGCCTTGGTCAGCCGCGCCTGGCGCTGATGCATGATGCGCTCATGCGTCGAGGTTTTGAGGTGCTCGATCGAGGCGCGGGCCGCGGCGCAGAGGGCCGGGGGCAGGGAGGTGGTGAAGATGAATTCGGGCGCGTAGGAACGCACCGCATCCACGATCGCCTTGTTGGCGGCAATGTAGCCCCCCATCACGCCAAAACCCTTGGCCAGCGTGCCCTCGACGATGTCGATGCGATCCATCAGGCCTTCGCGCTCGGCGATACCGCCGCCGCGCGGACCATACATGCCCACTGCGTGCACTTCGTCGATATAGGTCAGCGCCCCGAACTCCGATGCCAGGTCGCAGATTTCCTTGATCGGTGCGATGTCGCCATCCATCGAATAAACCGACTCAAAGCAGATCAGCTTGGGGCGCTTGCGGTCGGTGGCGGCCAGCAGGTCGCGCAGATGGGCGACGTCATTGTGGCGGAAGATCTTCTTTTCCATGCCCGATTGACGCACGCCCTGAATCATCGAGGCGTGGTTGAGCTGGTCCGAGAAAATCACGCAATCGGGCAGCAGCCGGGCAATGGTGGCGATGGCCGCTTCGTTGGACACGAAGCCCGACGTAAAGACCAGCGCGCCTTCCTTGCGGTGCAGGTCGGCGAGCGAGCGCTCCAACTCGACCAGTGGGCGATTGGTGCCCGAAATATTGCGCGTACCACCCGAGCCGACACCGAGCTTGCCCGCCGTGTCCTGCATGGCCCCGATCACATTGGGATGCTGGCCCATGCCCAGATAGTCGTTGGAGCACCAGATGGTGATCTCGCGCTGGTTGTCGGCGTCATCGCGATAGACGGCGCGGGGGAAGTGGCCGGCGACTCGCTCGAGGTCGGCGAACACGCGATAACGCTTCTCCGCCCGCAGCGTATCAACCGCGTCCTCGAATATACTGCGATAGTCCATCGAAACGTCCTTTGCGCACTGCCCGCCGGCGGAAAACGCTCCGCTTCAGCCTGCAGTCTTTGCCTAGTCCTGCGCCCGGCACATTGACATAGGTCAATTCGCCGCGACGCCTCCAAGCCATTCTCGCGCCGTCCCTTCGCGCGCCAACTTGAGAGCCGTTCTAAACTGCAAAGCCGGTTTTGCCAATGCGTCAGAGCCTCGCACCACGCCCATGGCGAGGCCCTCTCTCCTTCGTGAGCATGCCGGTATTCACGAATTAACGGCCAATCCGCGCCGTTGTTGCCGAGGTAACCTTCTGCGGGTAGCATCACAAAAAAGCCTCAATTGGGCATCGAGGGGAAAGTCGTGAAGAGTTTTTCTTCTACCAGTTTCGCTGGCGATAATGCCGAGACCCTGGCTCTGGCGCGAGCGGCTGTCAGTCGTGATCCTACGGCGCTGTTCACCGACTTCCAGTGGTTCCTCTATGCGGGTAAAGACACCGTCTTTTTCACCGCTTTCTCGCGCAACACCTTCGACAAGGACGGCCTGGGCAATCTGGTCGCCGAAATGGTCGCGCTGGCGCCGCAACTGACCCACGGTTATATGGGCGCCCGGCCAGGCCAGCCCTTTCCTAAGCATGTGCTCGACGCCATTACCTCGGTGGAAGTGGTCGATGACTTTGATGGCTACCCGGACAAATGGATCGGCAAGTCATCAGACATTTTTGCGCATGAGGACCTGCCGCTATTCCGCGTCATGGTGGCGGTGCGCCGGGACGGACCCGACGCCGAAGGGCGCGCCTCAGTCATCCAGGTGCGCTCGAGCCATGCGCTGCTCGAAGGCTCAGATTCGGCGCTGCTGACGCGCTCCCAGTCGGCCGGCCATGGCACCATGTCGAACAAGGCCAACAAGCTGCCCTGGACATCGCGTCTGCACAGCGCATTTCGCGGCGGCATGACTGCGTTCATCTATATCGCCATCGCCAATCTGCTGGCCCCCAAGGAGAAGCCCTGGGGCTTTAGCACGCTGGCCATCAAGCGGCACCGGTTGCGCCTCCTCGCCAACAAGCTCGGCGTCAGACAACGCTCGCTGCTCTTTGCCCTGGTAACCCACGCCCTCAATGGCGAGGGCGAGGAAAAGGCTATGAGCAAGAAGGTGATCGGCGCGGCCTATACCATGCTCGATACCAAGAGGAACGACGCCGACGACGACTTCTTCCGCGTCCGCGCGCTCGAAGCCAAGTTCACCGTCATCGAGGACTTCGTGGAGTATGTCCGCGCCGTGGACGACACCGTTGCCCAGATCGAGCAGAAGGATATCACCAAGTTCCAGGTGACGATGAACGCCATGTTCAAGGCGCTGCGCAGCGCCAATCGGCTATTGCCTTTCCTGCCGGGTAAACGGTTCTGGCGTTTCAATGGCGGCATGCATGTCGTGCTGACCCTGGTGCCGCCACATCGCACCTATGGCCCCATGACCAATGGCATGGTCGAGCCGATCTATTGCGGCGCCTGGCACAGCGCCACCAACATCTGCACCTTCTGCCCCGGCCGCGAATATGTGACGCTCAATTTCTCCATGGAAACGCGTCACATCGCCAATGTCGATAAGGTCATGCGCCTGCTCGAAGAGGTTGAGGCTCGTGACGTCACGCCCCACAAGATGATGGCCTCTGTCGAGGGCATGTAGCGCCTATTCGAGCCCCTCGATCTCGATGCGGATCATGTCGTGGTCGGACAGCACTTCGTTATCCGGCCCGAGCGACGGAATGATGCTCGACTGCCCGACTCTAACGCCGCGCGTCAGGAACCAGTCGAGCTTGAAGCGCAGGCCCTGTGGGTTCTGGCTGAACCGACTCGGTCGCGTCGTCATCTGATCGATCTCTCCGCTGTGGCGGACATAGCTGCGCTGCCGCGCGAGTTCGAAAAGCTCTTCCTTCTCGAAGTCTCCACCATTGGCGAGCCCGGTATTGAGGTCGCCGCCCAAAATGACGGGCATCTCGCCATAGGTTTCTTCGATCGCGTCCAGGATCGCTTCCACCTGGCGGGCTCGGTGCGCCGTGTCGCCGAGATTTTCGAGGTGCACTGACACAGCACAAAGCGGACCCTGCTCTGTGGCGATCACCGCCATGATCGCACATCGCGTCCCCACGCGTGCGGCCTTGGCCTGTGGGTTGAACCAGAACAACTGGTCCGGCAGGCGTAGCATTGTGGGCATTTGCAGGGCGGTACGCGCCAGGATCGCGTTGCCATGGAAACCCTTGTCGTTCTGTGGGTCCTTGCAATAGGGCAACATCACGCCGGTGCCCAGTTCGAGCTCCAGGAACTCGACCCCATAGGCGTAAGCCATGTCCAGATGCGCGGCGACCTCGCGCGTCGTGTGGCGCTGGCCGGTTCGGGACATGCCGTTGTCCATCTCTGACAACAGCACCAGGTCCGCCTTCTGCTCGGCCAGCAGCGCCGCTGAAGGCTCCAGCACGTGGCATCGCTCCACATTCCACGCCACGGTGGTGAACGGAAATTGCAGCCGAGCGAGGTGCGGCGCCGGCGGCGCTTCGACCCGGTTCATGCAGGCCAGCTTCGCGATGGCATCGACATGGTTGGCCTCGGTCCGATCCAACGCCAGCATCTGGTTGCGGACATCCTGAGACGGAACGGGCAGGGCGATCGCCTGAGCAGGCGCGAGCTGGGGATAGGGCATGAGAGGCTCTTCGCGATGTGGTGCGCCTGCCTAGCCCGGGCGCATGTCGTACTGGTGACAGATCATCAGTCAAATCAGAAATGATGTACGTACATCAGATCACTTGCGAGGCGGATGCTGGAGCGGTAATGACATTGGCAGCCGCCAACCTCCGGACCAAAGCCATGACCGAGTTCGCCCGCTATCCGAGCCTCGCCGACACCGCCGTGATCATCTCGGGCGGCGCTTCTGGCATCGGTGAATCGCTGGTGCGCAATTTCGCGGCGCAAGGCGCCCGGGTCGGCTTCGTCGATATCGCCGTCGACGCCGGCAACCGGCTGGCGGAGGAACTGGCCGCCGCGGGTCGTGTCGTAAAGTTCACCCCTTGCGACGTTACCGATACCGCAGCCTACCAGTCAGCCATTGCCGGCTTCGCAGCGGCGCATGGTGACGCGCTGGTGCTCGTCAACAATGCAGCCCACGACCAGCGGCACGACTGGGCCGAGGTCACGCTCGCCTATTGGGACGACCGCATGGCGGTCAACCTCAAGCACGCCTTCTTCGCCATCCAGGCCGTGGCGCCAGGCATGATCGCGGCCGGGCGCGGTTCCATCATCAATACCGGCTCGATCAGTTGGATGGTCATGACGCCCCGGATTCCGATCTACGAGACGGCCAAGGCCGCCACGCACGGCCTCACCCGCGCCATGGCCCGTGAACTCGGCAAATCAGGAATTCGCGTCAACTCGCTGATCCCCGGCGCGGTCCTCACCGAGCGGCAACTCAGCCATTGGCTCGACGCCGCCGCCCTCAAGCAGATCGAGGCCAACCAGGCTCTGGCTGGTCATGTCTACCCCGACGACGTCGCCCGCATGGCCCTGTTTCTCGCCGCCGACGACAGCGCCATGATCTCGGCCCAGCAATTCGTGGTCGACGGCGGCTGGGCCAGCGCCTGAGATCATTCGTTCATCACCCGTTCAGGCACTTCCGTTCACCACCGTCCTGCCGTATTCAATGGTCACCAACGGGGCCATTAACCATCCTCAGGGGGATATCTGATGAAGTCGAAGATTCTGGTCGCGCTCGCGGCGACGCTGGCGCTGACCGCCTGCACCACCACCAATCCCTATACCGGGCAGAGCCAACTCTCCAACACTACCGGCGGCGCGCTGATCGGCACCGGTGGCGGTGCTATTGCTGGTGCTCTGGTGGGTGCGGCTGTTGGCGGTGATCCGCGCATTGGCGCGCTGATCGGCGCTGGCGTTGGTGGTCTCACCGGCGCGGCCATCGGCAATTACATGGACCAGCAGGAAGCCGAGCTGCGCGCTCAGCTCCAGGGCACCGGCGTTTCGGTGACCCGTGTTGGCCAGAACATCGTTCTCAACATGCCGTCCAACATCACCTTTGCCACCGACCAGTCGACGGTGAACCCGGGCTTCAACTCGACGCTGGTCTCGGTCGCGCTCGTGCTCAAGAAGTACGACAAGTCGATCGTCGACGTGTATGGCCACACTGACAGCCAGGGCGACGATGCCTACAATCTGAGCCTCAGCCAGCGTCGCGCCGTGTCGGTTGCGACCATCCTGGCCAATCAGGGCATCGACCAGCGCCGCTTCTACATCGAGGGCAAGGGCGAATCGTCCCCGATCGCCAGCAACGCCACCGAGCAGGGCCGCGCCCAGAACCGTCGCGTCGAGATCCAGATCGCGCCGATCAACGGCTAAGCCCGTTCAGACACACGTGATGCCGAAAGGCGCGGCCCCAAGGGCCGCGCCTTTTTCGTGCGTTCCGTCTTTCCCGTTTATCGTGATTGATTTATTGATTTTCGATCAATCGCTCAGGAAGGACATCGCCATGCCCCACCCAGCATCGGTTCGCATCGCCGCTATCCAGACCTGGAGCCGGTTCTTCGGCTGGGGTCTCACCCTGGTCATGGTCCTGCTGCCGCTCGGAATGCTCGCGGCCCTGATCGCCAGCCGCACCCTCGGAGAGTTCGTGCTGGTTGGATGGCCGCAGCCGGTCGATATGTCGCTGCTGTCGGGGTGGGCCGCCGTGATCGTCGCCTCTACGGTCATGCTCCAGGTGGCTTTCTACCTTCTGCCGCTATACTTCCTGCGCCGGCTTTTTGGCCTGTGGGCCAAAGGCGAGATCCTGACCCAGGCCGCCGCCAAGGCCATCCGTCTTACCGGTATATCCCTCCTTGCCGCCGCCCTGACCGCCACGCTGTTCCCGTTTCTGCTCAGCATCGGGCTGGCCGGCATTACCGACGGTGCTGTGGTTGATCTTGATCTGGGCGGGCTGTTGGCCGCCGGCGTCATCTATGTCGTGGGCCTCGTGCTGCGCGAAGCCGCTGGCGTTGCCGAAGACGCCGAGCTGACGATCTAGGGGAGCGCGACCATGATTATCGTCAACCTCGACGTCATGTTGGCCCGCCGCAAGATGCGCCTCGGCGAGTTATCCCAGGCCATCGGCATCTCGATGCAGAATCTGAGCGTCCTCAAAACCGGCAAGGCCCGGGCTATCCGCTTTTCGACTCTCAATCACATCTGTCGAGTGCTCGATTGCCAGCCCGCAGACATCCTCGCCTACGAGTACTCGCCGGACGATCTCGTGGAGCCGGCGGACGAGTGATTTCATGATTATCATGATAATTTTATTGTTTAATAAGATATTCTGACCTAAACCTCTCCTGCGCGCTGCCCGATTCCGGTGCGGCCTGCCCATGCGGCGCGCGCCGGGCCGGCCCAAGAGGTTTTGATCATGAAGCTTTTTCTTTCCGCCCCGGCCGCGGGCGCGTTGACGCTCGCCTTGTTGTCGTCGGTGGCGCAGGCGCAAAGTCTGCCAGCATCCAGCGCTGACTACTTCACTCCGGTCGAGCAATGGTCCGGATTCTATGCCGGCGTGCATGGCGGCATCGTCGAAAGCGACAAGCTGCCCAATCTGTTCGGCAGCACGAAATCCTTCACCGGCGGCCTGGTCCTGGGTGCTGACATGCAGGTCGGCAGTCTGGTGTTCGGCGGCATGCTCGAGGCCAATTATGGCCGCGACTACAACCACGCCATGGGCGGTGGCGCTCAGCTCAAGCAGACCTGGAGCGGCGCGGCCAAGGTCAGGGCTGGCCTGGCTATCGACCAATTGCTGGTCTACGGCATGGCCGGCTACGGCGTGGCACGCCTCGAGCCGGGAACCGGCGTCACCTCGGGCGCCGTCAATGCCGGCGGTCTCGTCTTCGGCGGCGGCGTTGAATATGCGGTCACCGAGGAACTCACGCTCAAGCTCGAATATCAGCAGGCCCGCTACGGCAACGTGGCCTTCACCTCAGGCGGCTTGGCGCAGACCAAGGACCTGATCGACCACTCCATCCGCGCCGGCATCAATTTCAGGTTCTGAGCCGATGCACCATCACATCAAATGGCTGCTTCTGGCGGGACTGCTGTCCTCGTCATCCCCCGCCACGGCATTCGACCTGTTGCTAGCTGGTGAGTGGATATCCGACGACCGCAAGACCGTGGTCGAGATGTCGGCGTGCCCATCCAACGAACGCGCGACCTGCGCCACCATCCTCGCCGATCAGCCCGAAGCAGGTGAGCCGAGCCTCGCCGGCAAAATGGTTGGTGTCGATTTCGTGCAGCGCAGCGATGGCACGTGGGAGGGCGCTGTGCTCGCGGCAAGCGGCGCACGCCTCCCCGCCACGTTGTCCATGCCGCATCCGGAGCGGCTCGACATGAAAGTCTGCGCCGCCGTCGTCTTCTGCGATAGCGTCAGCTACCTCAGACGCTAGGCTGAGCCGGAGCGGGTCCTTGTGGTCCCGCCCGGCTACTGCGCTGCCGGCGCTGCGGGGGCGACCACGCTCTCCGATGTCGGCGTGCCGGGCTGCACATCTGTTGCCGGCGCGCCCTGGAACATCTGCATCAGGAACAGCACGGCGATGACGATGGCCAACCCGATGACGCCATAGAGCCACCAATTGGTGGGGCCGGTAGCGCCCACTGTCGCCTCGTGCTCACCGGCCACCTTTATGGCCGAACCATCGGGCACATCGACGCGTGCGCCGTTCTCGTCGATCAGATTATCCACCGCGGCCACGGTCGGCGTTGGTTGCTTGGGGGCGGTGGCCATCAGAAATCCCCCCTCAGCACGGTGCCCGTGCCGACGCCATTCTCGACGCCCTCACGAATCTCGGCAATCGCAGCGTCGATCTCCTCGGCATCGAAGCCCACTTCGTCGCCTTCCTGCTGCACGCCCGTCACTTCGGCCTTCAGCTGGTTGAGCAGCTCGATCTTTTCTTTGGCCGTGAACAGGCTGTTATGGGCGATCTGCATGGGCGAGAGATTTGCGTGCCCACCCATGCGGTCGCGTAGACTGTCGAAAACCATGGTGCGCCTCCTGATGATACTCAGGAGACTCAATGCACTGCCAGCGCGCCGGTTCCGGCGGGCCTACATCACCAGGATAGGCGTACCCACCGGCACCCGCGCATGCAGGTCGATAATGTCCTGGTTGATCAGGCGCACGCAGCCGCTCGATACGGCTTCGCCGATCGTCGACGGATCATTGGTGCCGTGAAGGCGATAGATGGTGTCGCGCCCGTTCTGGAAGATATAGAGCGCGCGGGCGCCGAGCGGATTGTCGAGCCCGCCGGGCATGCCATTGGCCCATGGCGCGGCGACGGGATCACGCGCCACCATTTCCGGCGGCGGCGTCCAGGTCGGCCACTGCGCCTTGCGGGCGATCTCGGCGCGGCCGGACCAGGTGAAGCCCTCGCGGCCGATGCCGACGCCGTAGCGCAGCGCCTGGCCACGTTCCTGCACCAGATAGAGATAGCGGGCGGCCGTATCGACCACGATCGTGCCCGGACGCTCGCCGGTCGGGTCGGCCACATACTGGCGGAAATGGCTTGGCTTCAGCCGCCGCAGATCGACTGCCGGCACTGGAAACTTTTCATAGGGCAGCGCCGCATACATCTCGACATAGGCGCGATCGAAGGTCGGCTCGATCGGTCGTGGGTCCGGCACGGTGGCACAGCCGGCCAGGGCCAGCGCGCCGAAACTGGCGCCGCCGGCGAGGAAACCGCGACGCGATACAACAAGGGCAGGGGAGGTTTTAAGGGTTTGGGCCATTACGCAAATCGACTGAAAATAGCGAGGAGTGGGTCGGCGCTGCGACTCGCCTTGCTGCTTTCATACGCGGGCTTCCCTTAACCAAATCCCACGAAGCCGATCACATTTCGTTCAGCCGGAACCTGTTTCCCGCGCGTGACGTTGACCCTTCACACGTAACCAAGAGGAGCTCGAATATGGCTTACGAAGATATTCGTACCGGCGACGCCAACGTCAAGGAAACCCACGATCTCATCGCCTCCGACAAGGTTGAAGGCACTAAGGTCTACGATCCGCGCGGCGAGCATATCGGCTCGATCGAGCGCATCCTGGTCGAAAAGCGCAGCGGCAAGGTCTCCTACGCCGTCCTGAGCTTTGGCGGCTTCCTCGGCATCGGCCACGACCACTATCCGCTGCCCTGGTCCAAGCTGAACTATGACGAGAGCCTGGGCGGTTACCGCGTCGACGTCACCAAGGCGCAGCTCGAAGGCGCGCCGAAATACGACAATGACGACGACGATTACTGGACCGCCGAAAACGGTCGGCGCGTCTACGACTATTACGGTGTGGCTCCCTACTGGATCTGACCACGCCGGGAATTTCATGACCAAATGATACTGCGGCCGGCGTCCCGTAAGGGGCGTCGGTATTTCGTTGTCGTTGAGGCGCCCGATGCTTCACGCACTCGATCGTCACCCTCGGGCTTGACCCGAGGGCTCTTCACTTACTGGGCGTCCGCAAGTGGAACACCCTCGGGTCAAGCCCGAGGGTGACGTGCAGTGGGTGTGGCGACGGGTGAGGCTCGACGGTTACTGCACCTCCGGCACCCAAACCACCATCGATCCCTGCCCCCTGTTAGCCCACAGGTAATACGGCAGCGCCGTAATCGTCGCCGCATCATCCTGCGGTGGCGCAGTCCGATACAGGGTCTGCCAATCCTCCTCCTTGATGGCGAGGGCGTCGGCCTTGAGCGTCACCACGCCATCGAACAAATCCGCGCGCGTCTCCGCCCGCAATTCTGCCTCGCGCGGCAGCTTGAGCCGCTGCACCCGCCCGCCCGGATTGTCGATTTCCTCGACGCAATAAACCAGTGGCCCGCGTTTCAGTGCCACGCGGCCGGCATCCATGATCACGCCGGGATGCGCATAGAGCCGCACCGGCGGCATCGGCAGGTCGAGGCTCACTACGTCGCCTTTGGCCCAGGTCCGGTGAATGGTGAGATACCCGTTGACCGCCTTGGTCACATCCACTGCCTCGCCATTGACCGACACCTTCGCCCCCGATGACCAGCCCGGAACGCGCAGCTTCACGTCAAACGCGGCCGGCGCCGCCGGGTCCACATGGATTTTGATGTCCCCGTTCCACGGATAGGTCGACACCTCGCGCAGCCCCACCTTGGCGCCAGCGATCTCCACTTCCGTGGCGATGCCGCCATAGAGGTGAAACGCCACCCCGTCGTCGGCCGTCGATAGAAAATATCCGCCCACCGACGCCACCAGCCGGCTGACATTCATCGTGCAGCACGGGCAGGTGTGCCAGTCCCAGCGCGTCGGCGTACCGTCGCTTTCGAGCGGATTGGCATAGAAATAGTGCTCGCCATCACGGCTCAGTCCCGACAGCGCCCCATTGAACATCGCCAGTTCGAGAATGTCGGCATACTTGCCGTCGAGATCGAGATGCAGCATGCGCTGCGCCCAGAAGATCAGCGCTACCGAGGCGCAGGTCTCGGCATAGGCGGTCTGGTTGGGCAGGTCGAAATCGTGGGTAAAACCCTCGTTATGCGCCGACGGCCCGAGGCCCGCCGTCACATACATCTTGGTCTCCATCACATCGTCCCACAGCACCTCGCAGGCGCGCTTCAGCGCCGGGTCATTGAGCTCGGCCGCGAGGTCGGCCATGGCGGTATAGAGATACATGGCGCGCACCGCGTGCCCGACCACCTTGTCCTGCTCGCGCACCGGCTTGTGGCTCTGGCTATATTCATAGTCGCCGTGCACATAGCGCTGCTTGCTGTCACCGCCCTCGCGTGCTTCGCGCTCGATATCGAAATAGTGCGGATTGGGATTTCCGCGCTCATTGATGAGGTAGGTAGCGAAGTCGAGGTGTTTGCGATCGCCGGTGAGGTAGTAGAGCTTCATCAGCGCCAGCTCGATTTCCTCGTGCCCGTCATAGCCCCGCTTCTGCCCCGGCCCGGTGCCGAACACAGAATAGATGTGGTCGAGATACCGCTCCATGATGTCGAGCCAGCGCCGCCGCCCGGTCACCCGGAAATAGGCGATCGCGCCCTCCAGCATATGGCCGGCATTGTAGAATTCATGGTTGTCGCGCAGGTTGGTCCAGCGCTTGTCTGGCTCGTGCCCGAGATACCAGCAATTGAGGTAGCCGTCGGGCGCTTGCGCCTTCTCGAAATCGTCGACGATGGCTTCGATCTTGGCCTCGATATCGGCGTCGCGCCGATGCGCCAGCGCATAGCTCGCGGCCTCGATCCACTTGCCCACGTCGCTGTCCCAGAACACCTGCACCGTGAAGCCATTGGCATGGCGCGGAAAGCGCAGCGGCGGCGGCGGGTTGGGGAGCTTGAGCGAGTCGAGGATTGTATATTCGGCGAGCTTCTTGTGCTGGCTGGGAATGGTGCGGGTCAGCACCGTTTCCAACCGCTCATGCCAGAATTTTCCCTCAAGCTTCACGTCGGGGAAATTGACGGGAGCATAGCGGCTCATTGAAGTCCTCCAGAAGGCTTAGCTGACGTTGGGTCGGACGATTGTCGCACGACCAATGAGCATGGCAGCCGCTCGACGCCCCTCAGGCGCTCCCCGGCAATCATGGCGATGAGGCGCTCCCCGGCCACCCGGCCGAGTTCGCGCAAATTCATGTCGACGCTGCTGAGCGGTGGCCGCGCCGCCAGGGTCATCACGTCCCAATTGTCGAACCCGACCACCGCCACGTCCTCCGGCACGCGCAAGCCGCGCTCGCGCAAGGCATCGGTGGCGCCGCGGGCGATCTGGTCATTGCCGCAGAACAGCGCGTCGGGTATCTCCGCCTTGCCGTCGAACAGCTCGGCCACCGCTTCCCGGCCCCAGGCCTCCGACCATTCGCCGTTGCGATAATAGCCATCGATCTCAGGCAGCCCGGCTTTGGCCAGCGCGTCGGCATAGCCCTGGTGCCGCAACACGACAGCAGCAAAGCTCGCCGGCCCACTGATATGGGCAATGCGCTTGCGGCCGAGGCTGATCAGGTGCTCCACCCCCAAAACGGCCCCGCCCTGGTCGTCCGGCAGCAGGCAGAGCGCGTCCGGGTCATCGGTCTGCGAAAACACATAGATGACAGGCATCGACTTGCCCGGCACCGCGATGGCCGGCCGCGTATCCATGCGGCGTGCCGTCACCAGCAAGCCGTCGATCCGCTTGCCCAGTAGCTGGTCGAGATGCTGCTTCTCGCGCACCGGATCGTCGGTGGCATTGCACATGAAGACCGCAATCCCGTGCTCGGCCAGTCGCTCTTCCAGCGCTTCGACGATGGGGAAGATGAAGCGTCCGAAGCTGTCGGTCGTGAGGATACCCACAGTCATCGACTTGGCCCGATGCAGGCTCTGCGCCATCGCATTGGGCCGGAACCCCAGCGCCTGCGCCGCGGCGACGACTTTCTCGCGCGTTTCTTGCTTCAGTCGCCCATTGCCGTTGAGCGCCTTCGAGGCCGTCCCGATCGACACGCCCGCCGCCCGCGCCACATCCCTGATGGTGGCACGCTCCGGATAGCTGCCCTGGCTGCCGTCGCTATCCATTCAACGCCCCGATAAGTCCCGAACGACTGCGCAAAGCTTTTCCCGTCCTGATCGACACGTGACCATCAGGCCTGCCTCTCAATTTGGGAAAACGTTTTCTTGGATCGCGAAACTGCCACGGATGAGAGTGGGTTTGCAATACATAAAGCGCCGATCCTGCGCAGAGGCCGATCGGATGATGCTCTCCGCGGAGCATCGGCTAAGGCGCTGCCTCTGCCCGCAAAAGCGGTCCTCCCGATCCCCAGTGGTTATCCCATCAAATTCGCTAACCACAGCCGCAATCGTGACCCGGGACTATTGCTTTCTCCTGGCGCATGAGGGCGATATGCTGCGCTTGGCTGGTAGTTTTTGGGAGGGCAGCATGCTCCGTGGTTTTGGTGCGATCCGCTGGTTTGGCGCCGCGATGATTATGGGCCTCGGCCTGTCCATGGCCCACGCCCAGGACCAGAAGATTACCCTGCTCGAGAACACCGACCTTCCGGGTTTCGACTATGCCATCGTCAAGGACGTCGACCTTGACGCCTGCACCGCCGCCTGTGCCGACGACAATATCTGCCGCGCCTTTACCTTCAACGCCCAGTCCAACTGGTGCTTCCTCAAGGGTACTGCCGGCGAGGAGACCGAATTCAACGGCGCCACCTCAGGCCGTGTCAGCCGCGCGCCGTCCCCGGCGGTGACCGAAGCCGTTCGCCAGGCCGAACTGCCCTTTCCGCCGCAAAGCCTGATCGACGAGGCCAAGGGCTTCGCCAGTGGCCTGCCCAGCACCGACGCGCCACCGCCGAAGGTGACCTATGCCGATCTCGTCGCCTCTGCCGACGAGGCTGTGGCCGAGGAAAATCAGGTGGGCGCCATCGTCGCTTATCGTCAGGCTCTCGCCATCAACGCCAATGATCGCGCCGTCTGGCAGGCTTTGGCACAGGCCGCCCTGGCGCGCGCTGAGATCGTCGCCGGCCAGGCCGAAGGCGACAATAGCTACGATCTGGCCAGCACCGCCATCTCTGCGTCGATGAACGCTTTCCTGCGCTCCACCGCTGACGAGGACCGCGCCAACGCATTGGCCACGCTCGCCAATGGCATGGAGTATCGCGGCATGTGGCGCGAGGTGATCGCCACCTACCGCCTCAGCCTTAAGCTGGTGCCCAACGAGGCCATTGCTGCCCATCTCGACGATGTCGTGGCCCAGAACGGCTTCCGCGTCGTCAATCACGTCGTCGATGCCGAGGCCGCTTCGCCGCGCATCTGCGCCGTCTTCTCAAGCCCGCTCGGCTCGACCGATCTCTCCGCCTTTGTTGTTGTGCCGAACGCCCCGCAGGCCTCGGTCGAAACCGAACAGGAGCAGATCTGTATCGAAGGTGTGCTGCATGGCAGCCGCTACAACATCAAGCTGCGCGCCGGCCTGCCGTCCTCCGATGGCGAGACCCTCGCCAAGGACATTGACCTCGACGTCTACGTGCCCGATCGCTCGCCCTTCGTCGGCTTTGCCAACAATGCCTATGTCATGCCCGCTGGTCTCGGCGGCGGTCTGCCGATCACCTCGGTTAATGCCGAAATCGCCGAAGTGATGATCTACCGCATCGGTGACCGCTCCATCGCCACGGCCGTGCGTGACGGCATCTTCCAGGGCAACCTCGACGGCTACTCGGCCGAGAACATTGCAGGTTCTGTCGGCGAAGAGGTCTGGAAGGGCGAGGTCGACCTCGCCCAGGGCAAGCCCAACGATCTGATCACCACCGCCATCCCGGTTGCCGAAGCGCTCGGCGAGATGCAGGCGGGCGCCTATGTCATCACCGCCAAGGTGAAGGACAAGGACGATAGCGAATATTGGGACCAGATCGCCACACAGTGGTTCATCGTCACCGATCTCGGCCTCACCACCATTGCCGGCGATGACGGCATCCACGCCTTTGTCCGCGGCCTCGACGATGCCAAGCCTGTCGCTGGCGCGACCGTCCGCCTTGTGGCCGTCAACAACGAAATCCTCGGCGAAACCACGACCGATGCCGAAGGCCGCGCTACTTTTGCGCCGGGCCTGGCCCGTGGTGAAGGGGGCAGGGCGCCACAATTGCTGGTCGCCGAGACCGCCGACGGCGACTACGCCTTCCTCGATCTCAGTAAGCCCGCCTTCGATCTCACCGATCGTGGCGTTGAGGGCCGCCCGTCCCCGGGCCCGCTCGATCTCTTTGCCACCACTGAACGCGGCGTCTATCGCCCCGGCGAAACCGTCTTCCTCACCGCTTTGCTGCGCGATGAGCGGGCAGAAGCGGTGTCCGACCTGCCGCTGACGCTTGAAGTCGAGCGTCCTGATGGCGTCGTGGCTTCCAAGCAGGTGCTGAACGACCAGGGCGCCGGCGGCTACTTCGCGGCCCTGCCCATGGTCGAAGAAGCCATGCGCGGCTCCTGGACCCTGCGCCTCTATTCCGATCCCAATGCCGAAGCGCTCTCGAGCACCAGCTTCCTCGTGGAAGATTTTGAGCCCGAGCGCCTGGCCTTCGATATCACCGCCGCCGAAGGTCCGTTCCAAACCGGCATCGCCAACGAAATCGACGTCGCCGCCAAGTATCTCTACGGCGCCACCGCGCCCGATCTGGCGATCGAGGCCGATGCCATCATCCGCCCGGTCTATGGCCTGCCTGACTTCCCCGGCTACACCTTCGGTCGTCTCGATGACACCATCGAAACCACTCGTGAGCCGCTCGGCGTCGTCGGCACCACCGATGCATCCGGCAATGCCGTGGCCGAGATAGTCCTGCCCGAACCGCAGGCGACCACGCGTCCGCTCGAAGCCCAGGTGCTGCTGCGTCTCGTGGATACCAATGGCCGCGCCATTGAGCGCAGTGTCACCCGTCCAGTCCTGGCTACGTCAAACCGCATCGGCATCAAGCCGACATTCGATGACCCGACGGGCCTCACCGAGGGCAGCGAGGCGCAGTTCGACATCGTCGCCGTCTCGCCCGAGGGCGAAGCCGTCGCCGCCACCGGCCTCAACTGGACCATTTCGCGCGTCGAAACCAACTACCAATGGTATCGCGACGGCAGCACCTGGAAGTGGGAAGGCATCACCACCCATCGCGAAATCGCCACCGGTACCGTCGACACGCCAGATGGCGGCCCGGTCACGATAGGCGCCAATGTCGATTGGGGCCTCTACCAGGTCGAGGTCGAAAGCACCGGCGCTGACGCCACCTCGTCGAGCTACGAATTCTACGCCGGCTATTATTACGCCGATGCTGGCTCCGACACGCCCGATACCCTGCAGGTCGCCCTCGACAAGCCGGCTTACCGCGTTGGCGAAACCGCCAATCTCAAGCTCGATCCGCAATTTGCCGGTACTGCTTTGGTCATGGTCATCGACAACCGCGTCATCGCCATGGAGGCCGTCGAAGTCCCCGAAGGCGGCACCACCGTGCCGCTCGAAGTGACCGACGAATGGGGTCCCGGCGCCTATGTCACGGCCGTCCTCTATCGCGCCTCCGACGCCGCCGAAAAGCGCATGCCCTCGCGTGCTCTGGGCCTCGCCTTCGCCGATGTCGAACCCGGCGACCGCAAGCTCGACGTGACCCTGGAAACACCAGAAGTCACCCTGCCGCGCCAGAGCTTCACCACCACGGTTGATCTTGGCAATCTGGCCGCCGGCCAGACCGCCTATGTCGCCGTCGCGGCGGTCGATCTGGGCATTCTCAATCTCACCAACTTCAAGGTGCCTGATCCCGACGGTTGGTATTTCGGCCAGCGCCAGCTCGGCATGGAAATCCGCGACCTCTATGGCTCGCTGATCGATCCCACCCAGGGCCTCGCCGGCGCCATGCGCTCCGGTGGTGACGGCGGCTCGTCCCGCACCGGCACGCCGCCTGCCACCTCGGTCCTCGTTGCCCTCCATTCAGGCATCGTCCAGGTCGATGCTGAGGGTAAGGCCACCATCACCTTCGACATGCCCGACTTCTCCGGCACCGTCCGGGTCATGGCCATGGCCTGGAGCGACACTGCGGTGGGTCACGCCTCCGCCGATGTGATCGTCCGCGATCCCGTCGTCGTCACCCTCAGCCCGCCGCGCTTCCTGCGCGTTGGCGACGAGTCCCGCTTGCTCGTCGAAATCAACAATATCGAAGGCGCTGCTGGCACCTATGGCGTGTCGCTGGCCACCGGCGACGGTATCGCCACGCCGGCCGAAAACACCGATGTGGAACTGGCAACGGGCGACCGAACCGCCCTCAACCTGGCCCTAAACGGCATGCAGATCGGCGATTGGCCCGTCGTGCTGACCATCACCGCGCCCGATGGAAAAACGCAGACCAAGGAGCTCACGCTCGGGGTCCGTCCCACCTCTGCGCCTGTGACCACCAGCCGCCTGCTGCCCATTCCTGCTGGCGAAACCATCACTGTCGGGAACGATTTCTTCGACAGCTACATGGCCAATACCGGCGCTATGACCGTGGCAATCGGCCCCTTGGCTCGCCTCGACGTGCCCGGCCTGCTGCTCTCGCTCGATCGCTACCCCTATGGTTGCGCCGAGCAGACCTCGAGCCGTGCCTTCCCGCTGCTCTATCTCAATGACGTGGCCAAGCTGATTGGCCTCGAAGGCGACGAAGAGCTGAACAAGACCGTCACCGACGCCATTGCCAGTGTGCTGTCCAAGCAGACTTCTGGCGGCGGCTTCGGTCTCTGGGGTCCATTCGATGGCGGCGACATGTGGCTCGATGGCTTCGTCACCGACTTCCTGCTGCGCGCTAAGGCAGCGGGTTACGAGGTGCCCGAGCAGGCGATGACCATGGCTCTCGATAACCTCACCAACCAGCTGTCCTATGCCGCCGATTTCGACAATGGCGGCGAGGATATCGCCTACGCGCTCTACGATCTGGCCCGCGCCGGTCGTGCCGCCATGGGCGATCTGCGCTACTACCTCGAAGCTCGCCTCAACGCCTTCGGTTCGCCGCTGGCTCAGGCGCAGCTTGGCGCCGCTCTCGCCCTCTATGGTGACAGCACCCGTTCCGCGACGGCCTTCGCCGCCGCGATAGAAAGCCTCGCCGAAGCCGAACGCAACCCCAACCGCTACCGCGCCGATTACGGTAGCCGCCTGCGCGACACTGCTGGCGTCCTGGCTCTCGCCGCTGAGTTCAAGCCTGAAGGCGTCGACCTCACGGTGCTCGCCAACCAGTTGGCCAAGCTGCGCGACCGCGCCCGCTATACTTCCACCCAGGAAGATAGCTGGACGCTGTTGGCCGCTGCCGCACTCGGCGCCGCCAGCACCGATGGCTCGATCACCCTTGATGGCGAGGCCCTGACGGGTCAGGTCTATCGCAAGTACGAGCAGGCCGGTTTCGCCCCGGTCGAGATCGGCAATACTGGCACTGCGGCCACCGAGGCCAAGGTTACGGTCACGGGTTACCCGGCAACCCCGCCAGAGGCCTCCAGCGAGGGGTTCACGCTCTATCGCGAATACTTCCTGCCCGATGGCACGCCGGTCGATCCCGAAAGCGATCCGATTGCTCAGAACGAACGGCTGGTCGTCGTACTGACCGTCCGTCCGACCAATCTCGGCTCCGGGCAATATGTGGTCGCCGATCCGCTGCCGGCCGGCTTCGAGATCGAAAACCCCGAACTGTCGGCCGGGGAGGGCGCCTCCGATTTCGCCTGGCTCACCCTCGACGTGCCCAACCACGTGGAATCGCGCACCGACCAATACGTCGCCGCCTTCCGCTACTTCTCGGATGCGGGCACGTTCACCACGGCTTACCTGGTCCGCGCCGTATCGCCAGGCACCTTCACTTTGCCCGGCACCACGGTCGAAGACATGTACCGCCCCGAGTTCCGGGCAAACCTCGCCGCCGGCCAAATCGAGGTCACCGCGACCGGGCCATGAGTGAGGCAGGGGCATATTGGGCAGGCGGGGCACGCCCCGCCTCACCTCTCCCTTTGGGGGAGAGGTCGGCCGCAGGCCGGGTGAGGGGGCCTTCCCCTTGCACAGAGTTAAGGAAAGGCCCCCTCACCCAACCGAAGACGGTCGACCTCTCCCCCAAAGGGAGAGGTGAAGGAAGTACATGCTCTCCCACCCACCAACCGTCACGTCAGGGCTTGACCCGAGGGCTCTGTACTGGCGATCGCCTGCATTTAGCAGTCGACACCCTCCCCCTTGTGGGGAGGGATCAAGGGTGGGGGTTGTTTAGCCCCCGTATCGGGGTTCCGTATCACCCCCTCCCAGCCTTCCCCATCAAGGGGGAGATGCCGCCCTGTGGACGTGACCAGTTCGTGCCAAATCCATGAGCGATCTGCCCGAACCAAAACCCCGCGCATGGACCCGCTGGCTCACCCTGACCGGCTTCACCCTCTTCGTCCTCGCCTGCGCCGGCGCCATCCAGCTCAACTCCACCATTGTGGGCATCACCGCCACCCTGCCTCCAACGCCCGACATCGCCACGCTGCCGGTCTCCGTCGCCGTCACCGACCGCGACGGGGCGCTCCTGCGGCCCTTCACCACATCAGACGGACGCTGGCGCCTCCCGGTCGACCGCACCGCCGTCGACCCGCGTTTCCTCGCCATGCTCATCGCCTATGAAGACCGTGGTTTTGCTGACCATGGCGGCATTGCCTGGAACTCCATGCTGCGCGCTGCCGGGCAATATGTCGGGGCAGGCGGTCGTGTCGTCTCCGGTGGTTCCACCCTGACCATGCAGGTCGCTCGCCTCATCGAAGGCGAGCCCACCCGCAATGTCTGGGGCAAGCTGCGCCAGATGGTCCATGCCAACCAGCTTGAGCAGGAGCTCGACAAGGATCAGATCCTCGACCTCTACCTGACCCTCGCCCCCTATGGCGGCAATATCGAAGGCATTCGCGCCGCCAGCCTCGCCTATTTCGGCAAGGAGCCAACCCGCCTCACCACCGCCGAGGCGGCGCTCCTGGTGGCTCTCCCACAGTCGCCCGAGGCCCGCCGCCCCGACCGCGACCCCCGCGCCGCCGAGGCCAGCCGCAATATGGTGTTGGACCGCCTCGTCGCCATGGGCGCTCTGCCCAGCGAAGAGGCCATCGCCGCCAAGCTCGAACCGGTGCCCACGGCCCGCCGCGGTTTCCCCATGCTCGCAGCTCACATGGCCGAGCAGGCGCTGAAGGCGCAACCCGCCGCGCGCGCCATCGAACTGACCATCGACAAGCGCCTTCAGGACGCCCTCGAACGCCTCGGCACCGCCCGCGCCCGTCTCATCGATCCAAAGGTCTCGGTCGCCATCGTCGCCGCAGATATCGACACCGGAGAAGTCCTGGCCTCTGTTGGTTCGGCCGGCCTGCTCGCCACCGAAAGTGCCGGCTTCGTCGACATGACCAGCGCCATACGCTCCCCCGGCTCGACCCTCAAGCCGCTGATCTATGGCCTAGCCTTCGAACTCGGCCTCGCCCATCCCGAAAGCCTGATCGAAGATCGCCCCACCGCCTTTGGCGGCTACGTCCCGGTCAATTTCGACGGCTTCAGCCGCGGCACCGTCACCATCCACGATGCGCTGACGGAATCGCTCAATATCCCCGCCGTCGTCGTCCTCGATGCCGTCGGTCCCGCGCGCCTGGTCTCCCGCCTGCGCCGCGCCCACGCCGACCCGCGCCTGCCGGTCAACACGGCGCCCAGCCTGGCCGTCGGTTTGGGTGGTGTCGGCATCAGCCTGCGCGATCTGGTCTCGGTCTATGCTGCCATCGCCAATGCCGGCACGCCGATAGACCTGCATGATGGCGTCAAACCGCCAGCAGACGACCAGCATGCTGGCAGCAATCCGTCGGTGCTTGACCCGGTTTCTGCCTGGTACGTGTCCGATATTCTCGCCGACGTGCCGCCGCCGCTCAACGGCTCCCCCGGCCGCATCGCTTACAAAACCGGCACCTCCTACGGCTATCGCGACGGCTGGGCCATTGGTTTTGATGGCAAAACCGTCATCGGCGTCTGGGTCGGCCGCCCCGACGGCGCCCCGGTTCCCGGCCTCTCCGGCATCACCGGCGCGGCCCCCATTCTGTTCGAAGCCTTCGACCGCCTCGGCAGCCGCAAAGCCCCGCTTCCCAAGGCGCCGCCGGGTGTCGTCTTCGCCTCAAACACCCAGCTTCCCGGGCCTTTGCGCCGCTTCCGCCACCCCGATGAGGGCCTGGTTGCCCGCGATGCCGCCCCCGAAATCGCCTTCCCCGGCGATGGTGTCGATGTCGATCTGGGCCTGACGTCCGGCGATATCTCGCCCCTGATGGTCAAGGTCCGCAATGGCGTGCCACCCTTCACCTTCTTCGCCAATGGCGCCCCGTTCGGCCGGCCCGAATTTGCCCGCCAAAGCACCTGGTCCCCCGATGGTCCGGGCTTCGTAACGCTGTCCGTGGTCGACGCCGAGGGGCGCGGCGATACGGTGACGGTCTTCCTCAACTAAGCCGTTTGCAGGACGTTCCCGGCACAAATTTAGGTGCCAGAACAAAGTCTTGCGCGGGGTCGGCGGCACCTTCCGGGCTCATGATGCGATACAGGATGCGCCGCGCGATGATCCCGCCCAGCTTCATCGTGTCCTGGATCACCATGGTGATCCTCGGGGTGATCACGCTGCTCCACTGCACATCGTCGATCATGGCCAGCGATATATCTTCCGGGCAGTTGAAGCCCAGTTCCTGCATGGCCTGTAGCGCCGCTAACGCCACCGCATTATTGGCGCCCAATATCGCGGTCGGCCGGTCCGGCTGGATCAGCAGGCGCATCGCCGCCTCATAGCCGGCGCCCCGGGTAAACTGACCATCGACCACGAAATTGGGGTTCACCTCCACCCCGGCGCTGGCCATTGTATCCATGAAGCCCCGCAGGCGTTCCGATGCCGTGTTCATATGCTTCGGGCCGGCAATGAAGGCGATGCGACGGTGACCGAGTTGCAGCAGGTGCTCGGTTAGCATGGCCCCGGCCAGGTGGTTATCCGAGCCGACGAAGTCGCGCTCGATGCCATGCACCTTCTGGTCGAAGCACACGGTCGGTATGCGCAGCCCCTGGATGAAGTCGACATAATCCTGATCGTGGCCGGACGGCGCTAGCGCCAGCCCGGCGACCTTGAGACCCGTCAGGTGATCAACCAGTGCACGTTCACGGTCGATTTTGCCAGACGAGTCGGTGATGAGCACGAAGTGGTTGTGCTCAATGGCATAGTTTTCGAGCTCGCGGCGGATATCGCCAAAGAACGGGTTACCCACATTGCCGACCACAAAGCCGATCAGCCGGCTGCGCCCTCGCGCTAAGCTCTGCGCCAAGGGGTCGGCTACATAGCCAACGGTCTGTACGGCATCGCGAATTCGCTCGAGCGTCTTCTGGCTCACGCGTCCCGGATTGCTCAGCGCGAGCGACACCGTAGAGACTGAAACGTCGGCCAGTTTGGCAACATCGCGAATTGTAGCCATTACATTGTCGAACCGCTTCTATGACTTTGGTGGCAGGCAAATGCCTGCCTGCACCCATGAATGTACCTTTGGATACCTAGCATTCGCTCGCCATTCTGCAAGAGAAATCTCCGATGACGAGGGCTGAGATAAAGTGACTTGACTCTCCAGTCGTCCCAAATCAGATTGCTATCGAACCGGTTCGATATGTGTTTGACGCGAAGCCGGCAGATGGAGGAAGCATTGGATAGCGCTCTGGTAAGCAGCGGTCGTGTCGACACGTCGGGTGGAAAAGTATGGTTCACCGATGACCGCTTCGGCATGTTCATTCACTTCGGCCTCTATGCAGGTGCGGCGCGCCACGAATGGGTGCAGCACCGCGAGGAGATTTCGACCGAGGACTACGCCAAGTATTTCGAGAACTTTAATCCCGACCTCTATGACCCGCGCGAATGGGCGCGTCACGCTCGTGAGGCGGGCATGAAATATGTGGTGCTGACGGCTAAGCACCACGAAGGCTTCGCGCTCTGGGATAGCCAGTACACCGACTACAAGGCGACCAATACGCCCTACGGTAAGGACCTGTTGAAGCCCTATGTCGAGGCGTTCCGTGCCGAGGGGCTGAAGGTCGGCTTCTACTATTCGCTGATCGACTGGCACCACGCCGATTTCCCCATCGACGGCATTCATCCGCTGCGCAACCACCCCGATGCGATCGAGATGAACAAGACCCGCGATGTCCGCAAATATGCGGAATACATGCGCAATCAGGTCACCGAACTGCTGACCAATTTCGGCGAGATTTCCGTCATCTGGTTCGATTTCAGCTATCCCAAGCGCGAATATCGCGGCATGCCCGGCAAGGGCCGCAATGATTGGGAAAGCGAAGAGCTGATTGGTCTCGTCCGCCAGTTGCAGCCCAATATCATCGTCGGTGACCGCCTCGACCTTCCGACCGATGGCAATTTCCCCAAGGATCTGGCGACCCCCGAGCAGTACACGCCGCGCGTTGCTCCCACCATCGACGGCAAGCCGGTGCGCTGGGAAGTCTGCCACACCTTCAGTGGCTCCTGGGGTTATCACCGCGACGAAACCACCTGGAAGGATGCGGGTCAGCTCATCAACATCCTGATCGACACCGTCTCGCTTGGCGGCAATCTGCTGATGAATGTCGGGCCCACCGGCCGCGGTGCCTTCGACAAGCGTGCCATCGCAGCACTCGAAACCTATGGCGAGTGGCTGCACGTCAACGGCCGCTCCATCTACGGCGCGGGTGCTTCGGAATTCACGGCGCCGAATGGCTGCAAGTTCACCCAGTCCGGCAACCGGCTCTATGTGCACGTGCAGACCTGGCCCTTCCGGCACATCCACATCCCGGGCCTGGGCGGCAAGGTTAAGTATGCCCAGTTCCTGCATGACGGCAGCGAGATCCACTGGCTCGATCCAAAGGCCGACGTGGACTCCAATATCGGCGTAGCCGTGGGTGATGGTATCCTCACGCTCGAACTGCCGGTCATCAAGCCGGACGTGGTCGTGCCGGTGATCGAGCTGATCCTCAATCCGTGATGCGTGCGGCATGAGCATCGAAGAAGAGCTGTTCGCCACGATGACGCCGGTCATTGCCGAACTCGCCGAAAGCGGGAACGGAGCGGTGTCTTTGGGTGGCTCGCGGGCCAAGCGCCGGTCGGATACGCAGTCGGATTACGATTTCCGCGTCTATGCCGACCAGTTCAAGGGCCCCGAGCTCAGGCAGACCAAGGCCTGGCAGCAATTTGATGCCGTTCTGCAGGGTTGGGAGGCAAAGGGGCTGCGCCTGGATGGTGTCTGGGCCCGCCGCTATGCCAGCGTCCAGTCAGACCTGGACGCCTGGGTGGAAGGCCGGGGTGTCCCCAAGCACTACGAGTGGACCATTTGGGGCTACCACCTCCCCACGGACCTGGCGCACCAGCAGATCATCGCCGATCCGCTGGGCATCCTGGCGGGCTGGAAGGCCCAGCTCGCCACCTATCCCGATGCGTTGCGGACGTCGATCATCGACCAGAACCTCGAGGTGCTGCGCTACTGGGCTGCCGATTACCACTATGCCAGCAAGGTCACCCGCCGCGATTTGGTGTTTCTGGTCGGCCTGACCGGCAAGCTGGTGAACGCCATCCTTCACGTCGTCTTCGCCGTCAACCGTACCTACTACCCCGGCGATGGCTGGAACCTGGAGATCGCAAAGGACCTGGCGCGTCTTCCAGCCGACTTCATCGCTCGCATGACGTCCGTGTTGCAGCCTGGCAATGACGCCGATTGCTGGCAGCGGCAGCGCCTGGCCCTGATCGCTCTGATCGCCGATCTGGAGGCCCTGACCATCGACTAATGCCGCGAACTCTCGCCCTGCGAGGAGCGGGCGGGGGAGTGAGCAAACGAAAAACGTGCCGAACCAAAGCCAACAACAAACCAACAGTCACTGAGGAGGAACTATCGTGAAACTATCTCTTATCTTGGCGGGCGCCGCCCTGGTGGGCAGCTCGGTCTTTGCCATCCAGGTTCAGGCCCAGGATGCCCCGGTCAATCTGACCTGGCAGATGTGGGGCGACGAGAAGGACACCGCGCTCTGGGAAAGCCTGGCCGCGCTGGTGACTGAGGAATATCCAAACATTACCGTGACCCCGCAGATTTCCGGCTGGACCGACTACTGGACCCGCCTGCCGGTGCTGGCCTCGTCGGGTCAGATTGCCGACCTGGTCGCCATGCAGTCCATGCGCATGCCCAGCTTCTATTCGATCCTGGAGCCGCTCAATCCGCATTTCGAGGGGGATAGCTTCGATCTCGCTCCGTTCGAACCGTCGATTATCAGTGGCCTGTCGCATGACGGCACGTCCTATGCGCTGCCCTATGACGTCGGCCCGTGGCTGGTCTTCTACAACCGGGACAAGTTCGCCGAGGCCGGTGTGGCCGAGCCCGCGCCGGATTGGACCTTCGATGACTTCAAGGCGGCAGCGCAGAAGCTGACCAGCGGCGAAAACTACGGCTATGCCACTCAGGCCTTCGATTTCATTGCCGGACCCGTCTCGCTCGGCGCCGAATACTTCAACGACGCCAACCAGTTCGATCTGACCAATGCCAGCTATGTCGCCGATGTCGGCAAGTTTGCCGACCTGGTTGCCGTGGATAAGGCTTCGCCGGTCTTTGCGTCCGGCGCTGGTGCAACCACAGCAAGCGGCCGCTTCGCCTCGGGCAATGCCGCGATGTATATCGATGGCCCGTGGTCGCTGATCTCCACCCAGGGTGCGGTGGACTTCAAGGTTGGCGTGGCGCCGCTGCCGCGTGGCGAGGGCGAATCGCGCTTCATCACCGCCGGTTCCGGCTGGGGCATCTCGGCGACAAGCGCCAACAAGGAAGCAGCTTACAAAGCACTCCAGGTTCTGACTGGCCCCAAGGCAGCAGAAATCCTGGCCTCGGCCGGCCGTGCCCTGCCCGGACGGCTGGCCGAGCAGTCCTTCTGGTATGACGTTGCTGCCAAGGACATCAGCGGCACGCGCGAAACGCTGGAGTACTCCTTCGAGCATGCCACGCCGTTCCGCCTCAACGAGAACTGGAACGAGTTCGAGAACCTGCTGACCCAGTACATGCCGCTGGCCCTGAACGGGGACTCGACGACAGAGGCAGTTCTGGCCGACATCCAGAGCCAGCTTCCGTAAGTCTCGCGGCACCTGGCCGGCCCGCCCGGCCAGGTGCTAACCTGACATTCAGGCATCTGAATTGTCGCCAGAGGGGAGCGTACCCGTGGCCGTCATGCACGAAACAGCCGTAGCCAATGCCGTCCCGGCCAAGCGCCGCAAGAGCCGGCTGGATGCCGGGGAGGGAAGAACGGCGTTCTTCTTCCTCCTGCCTAGCCTGATCGGCGTCATGCTCTTTCTGGTCTTTCCGATTATCGCCTCGGTGGTCCTCAGCTTCACCAATTGGAAGCTGCTCGGCCAACCCGCTTTCGTCGGCTTCGCCAACTACACGCGGCTATTCACCGCCGACCCGCAATTCTGGCCGGTGCTGCGCAATACGCTGTTCTTCACGGCCGAATATCTGGTGCTGAACATCATTATCTCATTGGGGCTGGCGGTTTGGATTTCCAGCCTCAAGATGGGGCAGCGATGGTTCCGGGTGATTTTCTTCCTCCCGACTTTCACTCCGGGCATCGCTGTCGCCATCGTCTGGATGCTCATCTTTGCCCCCGACGGGTTCTTCGACTTCGTCATGAGCTCGCTCTCTATCCATATCCCGAGCATGCTCACCGACCAGACCCTCGCCATGCAGGCGGTCATCATCGTCTCGCTCTGGGCTGGCGTCGGCTACAACACGGTCCTGTTCAACGCCGCGCTCGACATGGTCCCCGCCAACTACCTCGAGGCCGCGCGCATCGATGGCGCCTCGGCCTGGGACCGCTTCTGGAAGATCCGACTGCCCTTGATTTCGCCGACGCTGTTCTTCGGCACAGTGATGACGGCGATCACCTCGCTTCAGGTTTTCGACCAGATCTACGTCATGACCCGCGGCGGGCCGGGAAACGCCACGGCGACATTGGGCTACGCCATCTACCAGCGCGGCTTTCAGAATTTCCAGATGGGTTACGCGTCGGCCATCGCCTGGGTGATGTTCGCCATGATCATGGCGCTGACCGCCTTCCAGTTCTGGCTCCAGCGGAAATGGGTGCACTATGACAACTAGGGCAAAAGCCAAGGCCGACGCCCAGCGCACGCTGGCGCTGGATATTCTCAATCATGGCGCGCTGGCCCTCGTGGCGCTGCTGTTTCTCTTCCCGTTCTTCTGGATGGTCTCCAATGCCGTCCGCAGCAATGCGGAAGTGCTGGCCATTCCCGTGCGCATCCTGCCCAACGTGTATGAGTGGGGCAACTTCGCTAAGGCCTGGTCGGAACTGCCGTTCGGCAGGTTCTTCCTCAACAGCATGATCGTCTCGGTCAGCGTCACCGTCATCACCGTGGTGGTCTCGTGCCTCTCCGGCTACGCCTTCGCGCGGCTCAAATTCCCCGGCCGCGATCAATTGCTGATGGCCTATCTGGGAACGCTCATGATCCCCGGCATCATGCTGATCATTCCGCTGTTCCTGATCGTCAACAATCTGGGCATGGTGAACACCTTCCAGGGCGTGATCCTGCCCGTCGCTTTCGGCACCTTCGGTTCGTTCCTGCTGCGCCAGTTCTTCCTCTCCATTCCCTTGGAGCTGGAGGAAGCCGCGCGCATCGACGGCGCCTCTCGGCTCCGTATTCTGGTCAGCATCATCGTGCCGCTGTCGATGCCCGCCATCGGCCTATTGTCGCTCTTCACCTTCATTGGTCAGTGGAACAACTTCCTTTGGCCGCTGATCGTGATGACGGGGTCCGATAACGCCACGCTGCCAGTCGGCCTGACCTATTTCCAGACCCAGCAGGGCACGGCGTGGAACTTCATCATGGCCGGCGCCGCACTCTCAATGATCCCCGGCGTGATCCTGGCCATCGTGCTGCAAAAGCTCATCTACAACTCGATTGCCTTGAACGCAGGCATGGGCGGGCGCTAGGCGCCAGGCCCACAAACCGCAGGGAGCCAGAGTATGGCCAACGTCAAAATCACCGGTGTTGTCAAAGACTACGGTGCGCTCCAAGTCTTGCACGGCGTTACCGCCGCGGTCGGCGACGGCGAATTCGTGGTGCTGGTCGGCCCATCCGGCTGCGGCAAGTCCACCCTTCTGCGCATGATTGCCGGCCTCGAAAGCATCACCGATGGCGAAATCGAGATCGGGGGCAGGGTGGTCAATGACCTCGAGCCCAAGGAACGCGATATCGCCATGGTGTTCCAGAGCTACGCGCTCTATCCGCACATGACCGTGCGCGCCAACATGGCCTTCTCGCTCAAGCTGGCGCGCCGCAGCAAGGCCGAGATCGACCAGATGGTCGACCGAGCGGCCGAAATTCTCGATCTATCGGCGCTCCTTGATCGCTATCCCCGTCAACTCTCCGGCGGGCAGCGCCAGCGTGTCGCCATGGGCCGGGCCATCGTGCGGAATCCACAGGTCTTCCTGTTCGATGAGCCGCTCAGCAATCTCGATGCCAAGCTCCGCGTGCAGATGCGCGGCGAGATCAAGGCGCTGCATCAGCGCCTCGGCTCGACCATGATCTACGTCACCCACGACCAGATGGAAGCCATGACCATGGCCGATCGGATCGTGGTCATGCGCGCTGGTAATATCGAGCAGGTCGGCACCCCGCTGCAGATTTATGACACCCCGGCCAATAGCTTCGTCGCCGCCTTTATCGGTTCGCCCTCGATGAACCTCATCGATGGCGTCGTGAAGGACAGCGATGGCGCGCGGGTCATCGAGACCGCCGACGGCACGACCTGGCCGCTACCGGCCGGTGCCAAAGTGACAACGGGCACTGCAGTGCAGCTTGGCATTCGTCCCGAGCATATCTTCCTCGACCCCGGCGGCCTCGCCGCCGAACCTGTTATCATTGAGCCGACCGGGGCCGAAACTCATGTCCAGATGCGGGTCGGCCAGCAGGTTCTCACCGCTGTCTTCCGCGACCGGCCCGATATCGATCTGGGCAAGACCTTCCATGTTCGCCCTGACACCAGCCGCGCCCACCTGTTCGACAAGGCCTCGGGCGTCAGGATTGTGGCCTGACAAAAGCTCTCACCATTGACTTCCGATCCAATCGAGATCGGCGCAGGAGTAGTCATGATAACGGAAGACGCGATCCAGACTTCGTATGGCCAGACGATAGATGACACGTCCGTGCAGGGGCCGTTTCAGCCGAATTGGACCTCGCTGAAGAACTACAAGGTTCCCGGCTGGTACATCTCAGGCAAGTTCGGCATTTTCATCCACTGGGGCGTATTCTCAGTCCCCGCGTTTGCCAGCGAATGGTACGCCCGCCGGATGTATCTCAAGGACACGCCGGAATACCGGCACCATTTCCGAACCTACGGTTCGCGCAAAACCTTCGGCTACAAGGATTTCATTCCCGATCTGACCTTCGAAAAGTTCGACCCCCAGGCATATGCCACGCTGTTCCGGGATGCTGGCGCAACGTTTGTCGTTCCTGTCGCAGAGCACCATGACGGCTTCGCCATGTACGATAGCGCGATGACCGATTGGACCGCGGTCAAGATGGGCCCGAAGCGCGATCTCGTCGGCGACCTGGCCAAAGCCGTGCGGGCAGAGGGCATGGAACTCGGCGTTTCCACTCACCGTGCCGAAAACTACTGGTTCTTTGAAGGAGGACGTTTCGCCGACACCGATGTGCGAGACGACGCCAACCGTGGCCTCTACGGGCCTGCCGCCCTGGGGCCCGAGGACCACAGTCACGATCTCACCGATCCCAGGCCCAGCGATGAATTCCTACAGGAATGGCTCGAGCGGACCTGCGAGGTGGTCGACAAGTATCAGCCGTCCATCGTCTGGTTTGACTGGTGGATCCAGAACCTGGCGTTCAAGCCCTACCTGCAGAAATTCGCCGCCTTCTACTATAACCGCGCCGCCGAGTGGGGCAGGGAGGTCGCGATCAACTACAAGTACGACGCCTTCGAACCGGGCACGGCGGTCTTCGACGTCGAGCGCGGGCAGGTTGGCGATATCCGCAAGGATTTCTGGCAAACCGACACATCGGTTTCACTCAACTCCTGGAGCTACATCAGGGATCACGAGTATCGAACCGCCCAATCTCTGATTGCGATGCTGGCAGACGTGGTGTCCAAGAATGGCGCCCTCCTCCTCAACATCGGCCCCAAGCCAGACGGCACCATCCCCGAAGAGGAACAGCAATTACTGCGCGAGATTGGCGCCTGGCTCGCTGTCAATGGAGCGGCGATCTACGATACCAGGCCTTGGCGTGTTTTCGGTGAAGGGCCTGTAGTGGTCGAAGAGGGCGCCTTTACAGAGAAGAACCAGAAGGACTTCACTAACAAGGACATCCGCTACACGAGCCGGGATAATTCGGTGTACGGCATCGTGCTGGCCAGGCCCGAAGGCGCGGTCGTGTTTTCGCAGGTAACCGACAAGAACATCGGCAAAGTTGGCGTCCTCGGCTCCGACGCCAAGCTGGCCTGGGAAACGACGGCGAATGGCCTCCGCGTTGAAGTCCCCGACAACCTGCCGGGCCAGCATGCCTGGGTGTTTGAGATATCGATGACGGTCTAGACGCAGGGCGGGGGCGCAGCAAAGCTGGCGCCTCCGCCCGACATGGGTGCGTCACCGCATGATCAGAGGCCGATCCTGCGCATATAGTCGATCGAGCGTTGCGCAAATCTCCGCCAGTCGCTCGGATTGTCGTGTTCCGCCACGATGTGATGGGCCTTGGTCTGCCCGAACAGCGGCGCCAGCGCCTGCCAGTCGATGATGCCATCGCCGGTTGCCGTCCAGCCATCGTCTTCCTTGGTACCGAGCGGTGCAGTGTCCTTGAGTTGGATAGCGATGATCCGGTCGGCATAGCGCCTGAGTTCTGCCGCCGGATCGGCGCCGGCCCGCGTGATCCAGCCGCAATCGATTTCGAACAGAACATCGGAACCACCGGTCGCGAAGATATGGTCGATCGGCCGCGTGCCATCCGGCAGGGCGTAATACTCGAAATCATGATTGTGCCAGGCAACCTTGAGCCCATGCGGCTTGCCGGCTGCAGCGCCTCGCGCCAGTTTCTCGCCCAGGCCACGCCAGTAACCGGGCGTCGGCTCACGCTCTTCCACCGTTACATAGGGCGGAATCATCACCGTCGCGCCAAGCGTCAGGCCGACATCGATGAACCGGTTCGGTTCGTCCACGAGCCCGGCCAGAGGCATGTGGAAACCGTAGCAGGCCAGCCCCGCATCATCGAGCTGCCGGCGGAACAGCGCCGGATCGGCTTCGTACGCTGGTAGCCATGGCTCGATGGCCTCATAACCCATGGATTTGAGGACCGGTAACTGTGCCGCCAGCGGCGGAAAGTTGCGCGAGGAATAGAGCTGGTAAGCGATGGGGTAGGGCATGGTGCAATCCTGCCGCTGGATCGTCAAAATATGAGATGTCATTCCGGGGAAGGATCTCGCCTTCGCCGGGATGGCACCGCGTTTGGGGCATCTTACAGCTGGACTTCCTTGTCGCTGTCGAATTCCAGCAATTCCACCATCACACCCAGCGCCTTGACCGTGTCGTAATAGGCATAGCGTCCATGGCTGCCGTCGAATTCGCCGCGCTGCAGCAGCTTGTGACCCTTGGATTCGAGATAGGCATCGCGCTTGGTCAGGTTACGCGTCTTGAACGCGATGTGGTGGCAACCCGGGCCCTTCTCTTCGAGCAGGTCGCGCCAGGCACTCTTTTCCGGCCCCGGCTGGAGAAACTCAACGTCGATATTGCCGAACTTGAACATCATGATGCGGCAGCCGACTGAAGCGGGCTTGCCGTGATAGATCGCCTGGGCCTCTTCCGGCTCGGCCGCCTTGCCCTCCTTGGGCACCGGCTTCCCGGTCAGGTCGGCGAACCATTGTGCGGATTTTACCACGTCATCAGTGACGAAGCAGATCTGCATCACCGCGTCTTCATCAAGCAGGCGCTTGTCCATTGTGTCGGTCCAATTGAGTGTGAGGGAGGCCGGCGGCCCGAAGTGCAGGTCGCCGGCCCAGGGAGGGACTTCGCTCAGCCCAGGATTGTCTCGTAGTTCTCATGCATCTGGGTGATGGCGTCCTCGACGCTCATGTTCGGGTCGCTCCAGAAGTTGAACACCACGTCCCAGATCGAATTCTGCCAATCGGCATCGGCCGTATTGTGCGGGTTCTGTACCTGCTGCGCCGGGTCTTCGAGAATGCGCAGCACTTCGACGGAGCAGGCATCGAGGCTTTCGGCCGGCGCATCGAGCCGGACCGGCGTCGAGCCCTTCGCAGCCGCGAACTTGGCCTGTTCCGCCGGATCGAGTACGACCGAGGCGAAGTCGAGTTCGGCCGTCTTCAACTCATCGGACACACCGCCCAGCAGACCCCAAGCGTCGACGGTCACGACCACCGCTTGCGCGCCGGGCATCTCGATGCAGCCGAAATCTGTCCCAGCCACCTTGCCGGCGCCCAGCCACTCGCCCTTCATCCAGTCGCCATGGATCTGCATCAGCGCCTTGCCGGTGATCACCTGGTTGGTGGTCTCATTCCATGGCCGGTTTTGCGCCTCGGGGCCTGCCTCATTGGCGAACAGCCGCAAGGTCTCCAGCGTCTTGGCGAAGGCCGGGTCATCAAGCGCCGCCGGGTCGACCTCTGCGCCGTAGAGGCGGGTGTAGATATCCGGCCCGGCGACGGCCGCCACCAGAGCATGCATGAGATAGCCGACCTGGAACGGCTGGCTGCCAACGGCCAGCGGGGCATAGCCCGCGTCACGCACCTTCTGGAAATCGGCGAACATGGCGTCCATCGAATCCCAGGCCGTTGGGTCAACGCCGGCGGCCTTGGCGACTTCCATATTGTAGTAGACCATGCCGTCGATATGCAGCGCCTGCGGCACCTTGACGATTTCGCCATCCACCGAGATCGAGGCGGCAACCGCAGCCGGCAGCTTGTCGACGATGGCATTGTCGGTGAACCACTGGGTCAGCGGAAAGCCGAGGCCCATGCCGGCAATGTCGCGATAGACGCCGGGATTGGACTCCATGAACACGTTCGGCGGCGTGCCACCGGTGACGAGGCTCATCAGGTTCACATTGGAGCCGGTATCGTGCGGAATGGCGATATCGGTCCAGGCGTGGCCCTTGGCTTCGATGCCCGCCTTGATGACATTGAGTGCCGCCACTTCCGGCGGGGCAGACCAGCTATGGTAGACGACAAGATCGGTCGCCATGGCGCTGAACGAGGTCACGCTCAGCATCAGGCCGGCTGCAAGTCCGGCTAGTTTCGTCCTCGACATCTCTCTCTCCCTTGCGATGTTCGCTTACAGTCTCTGCCCGGTCTGGGCGTCGAACAGGTTTGCCTTGCCCCGCAGATACCGAACGGACACCGCCTGGCCGGGCTTGAGCCGGGCCGCGATGTCGGGGTCGACGCGCAGGGCAAGAAGATCGTCTTCGAAGCTGAAATAGGCGCTGGCATCGGGCCCGGTGCGTTCGGCATACTGCACGGGCACGCTGAAGCTGGTGGCGCCATCGCCCTCGCCAATCTCGAAATGCTCGGGCCGCAGGCCGGCAATGACTTCGGCTCCGTTGCGCGGTGGCGTGATGAAGGCGTAATCCGAAACATCGAGCCGCACGCCCGAGGCGAACACGGCCTCGGTCTTGCCATTGCTGACCACCAGCTTGGCGCGTCGCAGATTCATCGCCGGTGAACCAATAAAACCGGCCACGAACAGGTTGGCCGGTTTCTCGTAGATTTCGTCAGGCGTGCCGAACTGCTGGATCACACCGCCATTCATCACCGCGATCTTGGTGGCCATGGTCATGGCCTCGATCTGGTCGTGCGTGACGTAGACAATGGTGTGGTTGAGCGTGTCGTGCAGCTTCTTGATCTCAAGCCGCATCTCGGTGCGCAGCTTGGCGTCGAGATTGCTCAGCGGCTCGTCGAACAGGAAGACGCCGACATTCTTGACCAATGCCCGGCCGATGGCGACGCGCTGGCGCTGGCCGCCCGAGAGATGTGCCGGCTTCCGATCCAGGAGCGGCTCGATCTGCAAGAGCTTCGCCGCCCAGGCAATGCGCCGATCAATCTCCTCGCGTGGCAGCTTGCTGGCCGAGAGCCCGAATTTGAGGTTCCCATGCACCGTCTTGGTCGGATAGAGCGCGTAGGATTGGAACACCATGGCCAGCCCCCGATCCTTGGGGTCGACGTCGGTCACATCGCGCTCGCCGATCATGATCCGCCCATCGGTGACATCGAGCAGGCCGGCCAGAAGGTTGAGCAATGTGGTCTTGCCGCAGCCCGATGGCCCCAGCAGCACCAGGAAATCGCCGTCGTCGATCTCAAGGTTCAGGTCGTCGAGGACCCGGACTTGGCCATAGGTCTTGGTGATGTGCTCGAAGCGAACGCGTGGCATGTCTTCCGATCAACCCTTGATGGCGCCGGCGGTAATGCCCTGGACGAAGAGCTTGCCGACGAAGAAGTAGATGACGAGGGGTGGGATGGCGGTCAGCAGGGCGGCCGCCATGTTGTCATTGTACCGGGTGGTGCCGGTCGAGATGGTGATGAGGTTGGCGAGGTTGACCGTCATCGGCTGGCCATTCATGCCGCCAAAGGTCACGCCGATCAGGTAGTCGTTCCAGATCGAGGTGATCTGCAAGATCAGCACCACGATCAGGATATTGCCGCTCATCGGCAGGATGATCTCGGTGAAGATATTCCAGAACGAACCCGAATCCATCACCGCGGCGCTCATGATCTCCTGCGGGATGTCCTTGTAGTAATTGCGGAAGATCAGCGTCAGCACCGGCATGGCCAGTACCGCATGGATCACCGCAACGCCCCACAGGCTGCCGTAGATCTTCAGCGTCGCCGTCATGGTGATGAGCGGGAACATGATGATCTGGAACGGCACGAAGGCGCAGATGAAGAGGATGAACAGGAACGCCCCGGCCCAGCGGACATTCCACAGCGCCAGCGCATAGCCGGTGATCATGGAGATGCCGATCGACAGGATCAGCGAGGGAAAGAGGATAGCCACCGAATTCCAGAAGCCGACCTTGAGCCCATTGCAATTGATGCCCGAGCAGGCGCTGTTCCAGGCATGATCCCAGGCCTCCAGCGTCCACACATTGGGCAGCGCGAACATGGCGCCTTCGCGGATCTGGTCCATCGTCTTGAACGAGGTGACGACCACCACGTAGAGCGGAATGCAGAAGAACAGGGCGCAGATGGTGAGGAGGATCAGCACGGCGATCGAGCGGCCGGTAATGGTCTTCTTCTTGCGCGGAAAGAATGGCGCGCGGTCTACAGCGATCTCGGCGCCGGCGCGCTGGGCGACAGTCATCTCGCTCATGTCGTGGCCCTCCCGCGGCGCTTTTGTTGCCAGGCGGTCAGCAGCACCAGCGGCAGGAAGATGACGGCGGTGATGGCAAGCATCATCACCGCCGCAGCGGACGCGTAGCCGAGATTGCCCTTGGCCGAGAGCGCCTGGATGGTGAAATAGGCCGGCACATAGGTCGATTGCCCTGGCCCGCCATTGGTCATCGCGACGATCACGTCATATGCCTTGATCACGCCCAGCGAGAGCAGGATGGCGCAGGTGACGAAGGTGAACTTCATCATTGGGATGATGATCTCGAGATAGAGCCGCCAGAGGCTGACGCCATCGAGTCGCGCCGCGCTCCAGATTTCAGAATTGATGGATTTGAGCCCGGCCAGCATCAGCGCCATGTAGAAGCCCGAGCTCTGCCAGACCGAGGCCAGGATAATGGCCCACATCGCCGTTTCCCCGGTGGCGAGCCAGCTTGCATTGACCCAAGTGAGCCCGATGGAATGGAGGAAATGCTCGAGCCCGAACTCCGGGTTGAAAATCCAGCGCCAGGCGGCGCCGGTGACGATCAGCGAAATGGCGAGCGGATAAAGGAACACCGTGCGGAAGATGCTCTCGCCGCGCCGCTCCTTGTCGATCATGGCGGCGAGGATAAAGCCGAAGACGATGGCGAGCGCGCTGCCGATACCCAGCGTAATCAGGTTCTTGAGCGAGATCGCCCAGGCGTCGTCCTTGAACAGACGCTCATACTGCCGCCCCCACTCGCTCCAGTCGATTTCGTATTCCGGCAAGCGGCGGCTGCGCGTCAGCGACAGGTAGATCGTCCAGAAGATCGCGCCGATGAAGGCAGTAAGCGTGACCACGACAGCCGGCACGAGGGCCAGTTGCGGTGACCATCGGCTCCACCGAAAGGTCATGAACGCCTCTCCGTTGCACGTCGCGGCGGATTTTTCCGCTCTTCGCCGTGTCAACTCTTGCGGGTTGTATTAGCGTTAAACTAAGTTCAAGCGAAAGCATCCGTCAATAGGCTTTGCGTGCACGAAAACCCGTTTCGTGCGTTTGATGGATCAGGGGATTGGACGGGTGAAACGTTGGCAGGGAGGAAAATAATGAAAAATCAATATGATATACCGGCTATGGGTTTTGGCACCTATGATCGCAAAGGCGCCTCAGGCATTGAGGCCATGCTGGTCGCGCTGGAAACCGGCTATCGCCACCTGGACACGGCGCAGGATTACGGCACGGAAACCGAGGTCGGTACCGCCGTGCGGCAATCCGGCCTGCCACGCTCGGATGTATTCATCACCACCAAGATTGCCACCGGCAATCTGGGGGCCGGGGCGTTGGTTCCGTCACTGCGCCAAAGCCTCGACAACCTCAGGGTGGACCGTCTTGACTTGACGCTGATCCACTGGCCGTTCCCGAACAACGCCGTGCCCCTGCCGGTCTATATCGAGCAATTGGCCGAGGCCCATGCCCTCGGCCTGACCCGCCTGATCGGCGTTTCCAACTTCACCATCGCCATGTTGGAGGAGGCTCAGGCCATCCTCGGCGATCTGCCGATTGCCAACAATCAGTTCGAGCTCAACCCGCTCCTTCAAAACAGGAGGCTCGCAAACTACTGCACAGAAAAGGGAATTTCGGTGACCTGCTACCTCCCCATCGCGCGTGGCGTGCTGGGCGAGGTGCCCGTTATCGCGGAAATCGCGGCCCGCCACGGCGCGACGCCGGAACAGGTTGCCCTCGCCTTCGAGTTCGCCAAGGGTTACATCGCCATCCCAACCTCCAGCAAAGCCGAGCGCATCCGTTCCAACTTCCTGGCGACGAAATTGGTTCTGACCGATGAGGATATCCACGCCATTGAGGCGGCCGATCGCGGTCACCGGGTCATCGATCCGGCATGGGGACCCGACTGGGACTGAGTTGATCTGCTGCTGTTGACAACGTTCGGGCTTGCGATAATGCTGCGGCGTATTAACGTTCCTACAAAGTCAGAGATGCTGACGCATAGGACGGTCCGCCGGCATGCCGCTGGCGGAGACGATCAGCTATTGCCGCGATGTCGGCCGGGAGGAAAAATGAAGGGCATCACCAGTCTTGGGCACGTCGCGATCAATGTGATCGACCTCGAAAAGTCGCTCGACTACTATGTCAACAAACTCGGCTTTCCCGAAATGCTCCGCCTCAAGAAGGACGACGGCGAAACCTGGCTGGTCTATCTGCGCATCACCGACGAGCAGTATCTTGAGATTTTTCCGGGTGCTGAAAATGATCGAGCGCCCGCCAGCTGGCACACCAATGGCATGACCCATATGTGCTGGACCATTGACGATCTCGACGCCACAGTGGCGCGCATCAAGGCCACCGGCATCAAGCTGCTCTCCGAGCCGAGCAAGGGGCTCGACGGCAACCGCCAGGCATGGCTGGAAGACCCCGATGGCAATCGCATTGAGCTGATGGAGATGCATCCCGATTGCCTGCAATATCAGGCGATCAAGCGGCTGCACGCTGAAGGCGTTTGACTTCTGTAATGAGGAGGCGCGCCACTATGCTGGTGCGCTTCCCGTTCCTGTCTCGATCTGCTCTTGTTGCCGGGCTGAAACCGCGTATTAGGCACAACGGGCCGTGCGGACGGCGGAAATAGGTCGAGGCCATGGGCAAATCCATCGTTCGTTTGAAAGACATTGCCGATCGGACTGGGTTCTCGGTCAACACCGTCTCCTTGGCCCTGCGCCAGAGCCCGCGCATCCCTGAGGATACGCGGGTGGTGATCCAGCAGGCCGCCGAGGCACTCAACTACGCGCCCAACCACGTCGCCAAGTCGCTGGTCAGCCGGCAGACCATGACGATAGGACTGGTGCTGACGGAAATCACCAATCCGGTGCTGACCTATGTGGCGCAGGCGATCGAACTGGCACTGGCCGAGCGCGGTTATTCCACGCTCTTCGCCACATCTAATAATGACCTCGCGACCGAAAAGAAGGTCATCGAGACGTTCCGGTCCCGCCAGGTGGACGGCATGCTGATCTATCCGCGCAATCACCGCGACCTCGATCACATCAGGCGGTTGCGGCAGAACAATTATCCCGTCGTGCTGCTGGTCGCCGATCTCGACGCGGGGATCGATGCGGTCTGCATGGATGAGCGGCGCGGCGCCTATCAGGCCACGCGTCACCTGATCGACATCGGCCACCGTCGCATCGGCATCATTGATGGCGCAAAGCCGAGCGGCAATTTCGAGAAGCGCGAAGGCTATGACCGGGCGCTGGCCGAAGCGGGGCTGGAGGCGGACGATAGCCTGGTCGCCGATCCCTCGGGCAATGCGGTCATCCGTGGTTACTGGGCGATGGACCGGTTGATGAACGCCGTCAAACCGCCCACCGCCGTGCTGGCCGCCTGCGATTCGCTGGCCATGGGTGCGCTGCGCTGGACCCAGAAGAACAATTTTCGCGTACCCCAGGACGTGGCAATCATGGGCTTCGACAATATCGAATTCGCCGAGCACGCCGCCACGCCGCTTTCCAGTGTCAATTACGAGGTCGACATGGTGACCGAACTGGCTGTCGAGCGGCTATTGACGCTGATCGCGGCCGGCGACCAGTTGCCCGAACCGCGCGTCACCATGATCGATCCCGAACTGATCGTTCGCGACAGCACCAATGGGCCCCGGTAGCTGCACAGGCATGGCAGCCCGTCACGCGCTGTCGAATTCCCGTATCGTGCAGCCCAGCACCTCGGCGCGTGGCTCGCCGGCATATCTGCCGTTGATGCGCTCGATCAGCATGCTCACGGCGCGATGGGCCAGCTCCGATGGCGCCACGCCAACGCGGGTCAGGGTGGGGCGGGCATAGCGCATTTCCGGCTGATCGCCGAACACCGCGACGGCGATATCTTTCGGCACCGACAAGCCATGGTCGAACAGCCGCGCGAGCCCGGCCGTCGCCATCAGATAATTGGCGAAGAAGATCACCGTAGGCATCGTGTCACGATGGTTCTCGACCAGCCAGTCCACCGCCTCACCGCCCGATGGCGCGAGATACGTACCCTCATAGCGCAGGCTGGGATCGGCCGGTGCGCCAAGTTCGGCCAGACCCTGTTCGAAGCCCGCGGCCCGCGCCATGGCCTCGGCGAAATAGCGGGGTCCCGTGACATGCGCGACGCGTCGGTGACCCTTGCCGGCGAGGTATCGCCCCAGGGCTCTTCCACCGCCGAAATCGTCGATCTTGACATTGTCGACCGCATGATTGGGCAGGTCGCCGATGAACACCGTGGGCATGTCGAGCTTCAGCAACTCGTCATGCATGCGATGCAGCGCAAAGTCGCCGACGATCAGCCCGTCGACGCGCTTGTTGCGAATCTGGCGGAGATACTCGCGGTTGTGGTCCTGCGGATGGCCCCCGGGCACGTCCGAGTTGAAGATCATCGTATCGAGCCCGACCGCTTCCAGGTCGGACTGTGCGGTCTTGACCAGCTCGGGGTAGAACGGGTTGCGGATATCGGGGATCAGCAGGGCGACGATATTGGTCCGGCCAGTGCGTAGGCTCTGGGCCTGCGGATTGGGCGAGTAGCCAAGCTCTTCCACCGCCTGCAACACGCGCTCGCGCAAATGTACCGAGACGCGGTCGGCGTGGTTGAGCACATGCGAGACCGTGGTTCGCGATACGCCGGCACGCTCGGCTACTTTGGAAATCGTCGTCATGGATGGATCGCTACCAATTTAGAAATCGATTTGCAAATTGATTTGTGAATGCATTTGCAAAACCAAAATTGCTTGTTATGGTGACCACATCGGACAGCCACACCCTGGCGTCCGCGGAATGCACAACGCTCAAATCGGCACCTAAGCCGATCGCGTTTCGCCATTCGGGAGAGAGACGATGCACATGATTGACGACAGCGCCTAGCGGCGCGCCGCGACCCCTTGCCCTCATGCATGCCGGACTTTGCCCCTGCGCCTCGTGCGTCGGAACGGGTCTTGCTGTGCCCATACCATTGCCGCCTGCCGCGCGCCGCGTTTGCGAACGGCTCGCTATTGCCCGCTTTCGACGGAACCTCAGATGACCACTCCCTTTGCCGGCCTCGATCTCAATCTTGGCAATCTCTATCGCCTCTCCGATGCCAAGACCCGGTCCATCTCGCCCGAGAATTTCACCGGCGAAAAGGGCAAGGGCGGCATGGCCACGGAAGGCACCGGCGCCGAGTGCGCCCGCGGCCTGGGGCAGGGCTGGAAGGTCTCCCCCTCTATCCGCATCGAGCCTGGTGAAACGCGCGTCCTGGCCGATATTGAGGGGCCGGGCGCCATCCAGCAGATCTGGCTGACCACCGCAAACCTGCGTTGGCGCGATTTGATCCTGCGGGTCTATTGGGACGATCAGGAGCATCCGTCGGTCGAGGCACCGGTCGGCGACTTCTTCTGCTCGGGCTGGAACCGTTTCGCCCAGGTAACCTCGCTCGCAGTCTGCGTCAATCCCGGGCGCGCGTTCAACTGCTACTGGCAGATGCCGTTCCGTCAGCGCGCACGCATCACCATCGAAAACCGCGATCCCAACGATTTCGGCATCATCTACTATCAGATCAATTATGCCCTCACCGAGGTGCCGGAAGACGCGGCCTATTTCCACGCCCAGTTCCGCCGCACCAACCCGCTGCCCTTCAAGCAGGACTACACCATCCTCGAAGGTGTCAAGGGTAAAGGCCACTACGTCGGCACCTACATGGCCTGGGGCGTCAACAATTCCGGCTGGTGGGGCGAAGGCGAAATCAAGTTCTTCATGGATGGGGATCAGCAATTCCCCACCATCTGCGGCACCGGTACCGAGGATTACTTCTGCGGCGCCTATAATTTCGACGGCGGCGTCGTCGATGACACGATGGAAAGCCGCTATCGCGAGTTCACCACCCCTTACGCCGGCCTGCCTCAGGTGCTTCGCTCCGACGGCGTCTACCAAAGCCAGATGCGCTTCGGCATGTACCGCTGGCACATTCTCGACCCGATCCGGTTCGACAACGATCTGCGCGTCACCATGCAAGCCTTGGGTTGGCGCACCGAAAAGAAGAATCGCCGCTACCTGCCGCTGCAGGATGACATCGCCTCGGTTGCCTTCTGGTACCAGACGTTGCCGACCGCACCCTTCCCCGAACTGGCTCCCGCCGATTATCTCGAAGTGATCTGATGGCATTGCTCCGCTATATCGCAGGGCGGCTGGTGGTCTACGCACTCGTGATCATCTTCGCGCTGACGGTTCTATTCTTCGTGCCGCGGCTTGGCCCCACCGATCCGGTGGAGGCCATGCTCGCCAAAGTCGCTTCGCAGGGCGCTTACATGGAAGCGGCGCAGGTCGATGCGCTGCGCCAGTCGCTGGCCGATACCTTCGGGCTGGGTGGGTCGCTGTGGGAACAGTACACGGCCTTCATCAAGCGCATTGTCTTCACCGCTGATTTTGGCCCGTCGCTGTCCATGTACCCGACCCCGGTCATGGAGCTCATCTGGAACGCGCTGCCCTGGACCTTTGGTCTCCTGCTCAGCTCGACGCTGATCGCCTGGGTGCTGGGCAATTTCGTCGGCCTGCTCTCGGGCTGGAAGCCTAACAGCCCGAGCTCGCGGATCATGGAAGGCATCGCGATCTGCCTCTATCCGATCCCGTACTACATCCTGGCGCTGGTGCTTTCGATCCTCTTTTCCTACGTCTGGAAGATTTTCCCGCTCACCACCACCATCCGTGGTGCGCCCTGGAGCTGGGAGCTGGTGACCAGCGTCGTCTGGAACTCGTTCCTGCCGGCCATGTCGATCGTGATCGTCGTGTTCGGCTGGTGGGTCATCAGCGTCAAGGCGCAGACCACCGCGCTCAAGGAGGAAGAGTTCGTCCGCTATGCCCGGCTCAAGGGCCTGGGCGATGGCCGCATCCTCTCGCGCTATGTGCTGCCAAACGCCATCCTGCCGCAAATCACCTTTCTGGCCCTCCAGATCGGGCTGATGTTCAACGGCTCGCTCATCACCGAAATCCTCTTCGATTATCCAGGACTTGGCCTCTTGATCTACACCGCCGTCTTGCAGGGCGATTTCAACCTGCTGATGGGGACGATCAGCCTGTCGGTCATCGCCGTGGCCACCGCCACCATGATCATCGACCTGATCTACCCACTCCTCGATCCTCGCATCCGGCACAGGTGACATCATGGCAAAATTCCTCGCCGATGCTCCATTCCGGCTCTATCTCGGCGTCATTCTCGTCGTCATCTTCATCGTCCTTGGCGCCATCCTGCCCTGGTTTGCGCCCGGCGATCCGCTGGTCTGGTACACTGCGCCACGCAACCAGAACCCCAGCGCTGCCTATTGGCTCGGCACCACCAGCCTCGGCCAGGACGTATTCTGGCTACTGACCTATGCGCTGCGCAATTCATTGATCCTGGGACTGATCGTCGCCGGCCTGTCGACAGTCATCGGGGTCTTTCTCGGCCTTGCTGCCGGCTATGCCGGTGGCTGGCTTGATCGGGTGCTGTCGTTCTTCATGGATGCACTGCTCTGCATCCCGACACTCCCGATCTTGATTCTGATGGCGGCCCTGTTCGGTGGCCAGCTTGCCCTGCCGATCGTCGGACTGCTGCTGGTGGTGTTCAACTGGCCCTATCCCGCCCGCCAGGTCCGCGCCGTTGCGCTCACCATGCGCGAGCGTGAATTCGTCAACGTCGCCTGGTTCTCGGGGGAATCCAGCGTGCGCATCCTCGTGCGCCACATCTTCCCCTATATCGCCGGCTGGTCGGCAGCCAATTTCATCAACACCGTGCTGGTCGGTATTTCGACCGAAAGCGCGCTGGCTGTCATCGGCCTTTCCAGCGCCCAGCAGGCAACACTCGGCACCATGATCTATTGGGCCATCAATTATCAGGCTTTGCTTGGCGGCAAATATGTGTGGATCGGCTCGCCGGTCGTCGCCATCGTCCTGCTCTTCATCGGCCTCTTCCTCGTCTCGTCGGGCCTCTCCATGCGGTCTTCAGCACGGAGGATGAGCGTATGATCACCGTCGATAACGTCACCATCGGCTACGGCGCCGCCTTCATCAAAGCGGTGGATGGGGTCAGCCTGACCATCAACGACAATGAAATCCTCGGCATTGCCGGGGAGTCGGGCTCGGGCAAATCCACCCTGATGCGCGCCGTCTACGGTGATTTCTCCACCGGCCTGCGCATCAAGAGCGGCACCGTCACCGGCCGCTTCGAAGACGCCCGGACCGGCAAGGTCATCGAAGCGCAGTCAAAGGACTTCGCGCCGCTCTGGTGGGACCAGCTCAGCTATATCCCACAGGGCTCGATGAGCGTGCTCAACCCGCTGATGAAGGTGGAGCAACAGGTCGTCGACGGCCTGCCCAAGCGCGAAAAGCAGGGCAGCCGCGCCGAGTTGCGCCGCCGCATCGCTGACTTCCTCGCCGGCTTCGGTCTCGAGGAAAACGTGCTCGATGCCTATCCGCACCAGCTATCCGGCGGCATGCGCCAGCGCGTGCTGGTCGCCATCGCGGCATTCGTCAATCCGCGCCTGATCCTGGCCGACGAACCCACCACCGCGCTCGACGTGGTGGTGCAGAAGAAAATCCTGCTGATGATGGTCGAAATCCAGCGCCGCCAGCGCAATTCCCTCGTGCTCGTCTCCCACGATCTGGGTGTGCACTACCAGATCACCGATCGACTGGTGATCATGTATCAGGGCCGCATCGTCGAGCAGGGGCCCACGGCTGAAATTTTCGCCAATCCACAGCACGACTACACCAAGAACCTGATCGCTTCGCTGCCGCGCCTCCACGGCAAGCGGGCCGTCGAGATGGTGGGAGCGTCCGCATGACCGGCGCTCCCATCCTCGAGGTCAAGAACCTCACCCGCGCCTATCGCAAGGGCGGATTCTTTGGCGGCAAGTCCTTCAAGGCGGTGGACGACGTGTCGTTCACCCTGCCGGCCAAGCCGCAGGTCTTTTCGATCGTCGGCGAATCCGGTTCAGGCAAGACCACCATCGCCCGCATGGTCCTGCGCCTGGTCGAGCCCAGCGAGGGCAGCATCAGCCTGCTTGGTCGGCCGCTTTCCGGCAAGTCGGGCGACCGCATCGACAACCACGAATTCCGCCGCCTGGTGCAGCCGATTTTCCAGAATCCGTTCGAGGCGTTCAGCGCCTACCTGCCGGTCGAATTCTACCTCCGCCGCACCGCGCTCAATCTCAAGATTGCGCGCAACGACGCCGAGGCCGTGGCCGCGACCGATACAGCCCTCAAATCCGTTGGCCTGAGCTACGACCGCATCCGCGGCAAGTTCATCCGCCAGTTCTCCGGCGGCGAGTTGCAGCGCATCAGCGTGGCCCGGGCCCTGATCCCCAAGCCCAAGCTGATCGTCGCCGACGAGCCGGTATCGATGGTCGACGCCTCGCTGCGCATGTCCATCGTCAACCTCTTCCGGCAGATCGTCGAGGAGCAGGGTGTCTCCTTCATCTACATCACCCATGACCTGTCGACGGCCTATTACCTGTCCGATCAGGTCTCGATCATGAATACCGGAAAGGTCGTCGAAAGCGGCGTCCCCACCGACATTCTCGACAATCCCAAGCAAGCCTACACACGCGAACTGATGGCGGCGATCCCGACCGTTGGCGAGCGCTGGGGCGAGCTTGCCGAAATCGACCGCAAGTTCGGCTACGCCGATGCGCGGCACAAGAGTGCGTCAACGCACCATCAAATCAACAACGCTTAACGCGACAGGAGGAAACTTTGACCACAACTCAATCCCCGCAACGGCGCGGCCGCAGCACGCTGATGGCGCTCGCCATGGCGGTGGCTCTGGGCGGCACCATGCTCAGCGGCAACGCCACGCCGGCCTGGGCGCAGCAGATGACCGATGTCGGCACACCGCGTGCCGAAACGCTCATCGTCGACATGCTCAACGCCCGCGTCGGCAACCCCACCAACATGAACATGTACCAGCAGGGCGTGACCACCAATCACGGCTATCACCAGATGGCCGGCGCGCTGCTCTATGACATCGACACCGCCAAGGGCACCCAGATCCCCGACCTGGCAGCAGAAATGCCGATCGCCAACGAGGACTTCACTGTCTTCACCGTGCCGCTGCGCCAGGGCATGACCTGGAGCGATGGTCAGCCCTTCTCGGCCGACGACGTGATCTTCACCGACCAGATGATCCGCAACACGCCGGCTCTGGGCTATAGCGCCGCCTATGCGGCACAAATCGCCTCGATGACCAAGGTCGACGAGAACACCGTCGAGATCACCACCACCAAGCCAACGCCGCGGCTTTCAATCGTGCTGGGCTCGGTCATCTACGGCAATCCGTTCCACGTCGTGGCCAAGCACATCTGGGAAAAGGAAGATCCGGCGACCTTCACCAACTTCCCACCCGTCACCATCAGCGCCTACAAGTACAAGGATCACGACCCCAACGGCACCTGGTTCCTGTGGGAGAAGCGCGACGACTGGCAGAACACCGACATTGGCCAGATCATCGGCGAGCCGGCCGCCAAGTACGTCCTTTTCCGCAGCTATGGCACCGAGGAACGTCGTGTCCTCGCCATGGCCGCCAACGATATCGACATCCTGACCGATATCTCGCCGGAGAGCCTCGACATCCTACGTGGTCAGAACCCAAAGGTTCGCGCCTGGTTCAATGACTTCCCCTACGCCAACCTCGACGATCCCTGCGAACGCGGCATGCACTTCAACACGTCCAAGGCACCATTCGATGATGCCAAGACGCGTTGGGCGCTGGCGCTGGCCATCAATGCCGAACAGGCCAGCATCGCGACCTTCTCGGGCATGCTGCGCGCCTCCCCACTCGCCATTCCGCCGACCACCGTGCTGATGGATACCTACCATCAGCCCATGTCGGCCTGGCTCAGCGAGTTTGCCCTCGAAGACGGCTACAAGCCGTTCGACCCCGACTATGCGGTGCGCCTCGGCGAACGGCTGCGCTCCGAGGGAGTTGAGGGTATTCCCGAAGACCCCGAAGCCTTGCGCGAGCTGCTCGGCGTCGGCTGGTGGAAGCACGATCCCGATCAGGCCACCAAGCTGCTGCTCGATGCCGGCTTCACCAATGAAGGCGGCCAGTGGCTCAAGCCTGATGGTACCCCGTTCACCATCAACATCCTCGCCCCGGCCGATTTCGAGGTGCAATCCCAGCGCTTGGCCTTCGCCGTGGCCAATGAATGGACCCAGTTCGGCATCCCGGCCCAGGTGCAGCAGATGCAGGCTGGCGCCTTCTTCACCGCCGAGAATACCGGCGATTATGAAGTCGGTTCCTACTGGGGCGCCTCGTGCGGCATCACGCCCGATCTCTTCGTGCGCATGGAAGGCTGGCACAAGGACTATGTCCGCGACAACGGTACGCCCGCCTCGTCCAACCAGGCTCGCTACGTCAACGACGACCTCAGCGCCCTCATCGACCAGCTCCGCGCCATTCCGGCCGACGATCCGCAGATCGTCCCGCTCGGCACCGAGATCCTCAAGGAACTGGTGGAAGGCCTGCCCGCCATCGAGATGTTCGGCACGTCGAAATTCGTGCCGGTCAACGAGACCTACTGGACCAACTATCCATCGGCCGACAACTACTACGAAGGCCCATGGTGGTGGTGGAGCAACTTCAAGTTCATCGCCGCCCAGCTCAAGCCGGCTCCGGCGCAATGATCTCATGAGAGGCCCTTCGGGGCCTCTCTTCATTTTTGCCCACTAAACCGACCTCCCGATGTCGAAACCGGGGCTCGTCGCTCGTCGCCAAATCAGAGGTCAGGCGCTAATCCTGATTGCCTTCACGGAGACGACGATGAAATTCATGACCATGATTACCTCTGCTGCTTCCTCCCAGGGCAGCTATCCGCCACCCGCACTGTTCGAAGGCATTGCCGAACTCGCCCGCGACGCCAATGCCGCGGGCGTCCTTGTCGAGCAGGGCGGGCTGATGCCCATCGCGCAGGGCGCGATCTTCACCCTCCGCAAGGGCGAGGTCATCCTCACCGACGGCCCTTTCGCCGAGGCCAAGGAACTGGTGGGCGGCTATGCCGTCTATGATGTGCCAACCAAGGAAGAGGCACTGATGTGGTCCCGGCGCTTCATCGAGCTCCACAAGCAGCATTGGCCCGGCTGGGAAGGCCAGATCGAAATCCGACAGATCATGTGACAGCTGCCCGAACTTCGGTTCTGGCACAGTTCATGCCAACGCAAGCGCAGGCGGCCGCTTCACATCATATCTATATCGGAGGAAACTGGTGCTGCCGGACAGGATTGAACTGTCGGCCTCCCCCTTACCAAGGGGGTGCTCTACCACTGAGCTACGGCAGCTTGTCTTTGCGCGGCATGGTTGCCCGGCGCGACGGGGGCTCCTTTGCCATAGGGTCTGGCTCGACGCAAGGCTAAAAAACGCCTATCACCGGCTCAGGAACAACAGAGATTCCGCGCAGGCTGAGCCGAAAATGCCGATTTCTGAGAACCGGAGCGGAGCGTATGTTGGTACGTGAGCACCGGAAGCGCAAGAAATCGTCATTTGCAGGCCAGCCTCGGCTGAATATCTATTGTTGCTGAAGGTTCATCCGATTCCGCGCGCACCATGAGCAAAACCGAACAAGCTGCCCAGCGTGAGCAAAGATTAGCCGCAAAGCTCCGCGAGAACCTCAAGCGTCGTAAGGGACAGGCCAAGGCACGCGCCGATTCGGAGCGTCAGGCCCCCGATCCCCAACCGGCTCCCGAAACGGTCACGGTCAAGAAACCGTAAACCATTTTCGGGCGACTATCCTTCCCGGTGTGCTAGAGCACACCAGCGCTGAGTGCGGCGAGTCTGGCTTACGTGGCAACTAGGACTTGGCCTACCTCCATTCCCAGGTAGAAGACCCCTTGGGGGTCGCCATATAGGACAAGACTAATGGACCGTATCCGTTTGATCGGTGGCAATGAACTCAACGGCGAAATCCCGATTTCGGGCGCCAAGAATGCCGCCCTGCCGCTGATGATCGCCTCGCTGCTCACCGATGAGCCGCTGGTATTGCAGAACGTGCCGCGGCTCGCCGACGTCAAGCAGCTCGAGCGCATCCTCGAAAACCACGGCGTCGACATCGCCGTGCATGGCCGCCGTCGTGGCGAGGAAGAGGGCGTGGGCCAGCGCATGACCTTCCATGCCGCCGACATCGTCGACACCACCGCGCCTTACGACCTCGTCTCCAAGATGCGCGCCAGCTTCTGGGTCATCGGGCCACTACTGGCCCGCTGCCACGAAGCTCGCGTTTCGCTGCCGGGCGGTTGCGCCATCGGCACGCGCCCGGTCGATCTCTTCCTCTATGGGCTCAAGGAACTCGGCGCCAGCATCGATATCGATGACGGCTATGTCGTCGCCAAGGCGCCCAAGGGCGGCCTGGTCGGCGCCCACATTACCTTCCCGAAGGTCTCGGTTGGCGCTACCCATACACTGCTGATGGCGGCCTCGCTGGCCCGCGGCACGACGATCCTCGAGAATGCCGCCCAGGAACCCGAGATCACCAATGTCGCCGAGTGCCTCGTCGCCATGGGTGCCAAGATCACGGGCATCGGCACGCGCACCATCACCATCGAGGGTGTCGAAAAGCTGCACGGCGCCACCGTCGACGTGATCCCAGATCGCATCGAAACCGGCACCTTCGCCATGGCGACCGCCATGACCGGCGGCAATGTCCTGCTCAAGGGCGCGCGTCCCGAACATCTGCAGGCTGCGCTCGATATCCTGGCCCGCACCGGCGTCGAACTCACCGTCGAGCCCGAAGGCCTGCGTGTCTACCGCAACGGCAACGGTATCCAGCCGGTCGATGTCGAAACCGACCCATTCCCGGGCTTCCCCACCGATTTGCAAGCCCAATTCATGGCGCTGATGACCATGTCGTCAGGCACCAGCCATATTCGCGAGACCATCTTCGAGAACCGTTACATGCATGTGGCCGAACTCGCCCGCTTCGGCGCCGACATCACGGTCGATGGCCAGCTGGCCACCGTTCACGGCAAGGGCCAGCTCAAGGGCGCCCAGGTCATGGCCACCGATCTGCGCGCCTCGGTATCGCTGGTCATCGCCGGCCTCGCCGCCAAGGGCGAAACCATCGTCAACCGCATCTACCACCTCGATCGCGGCTTCGAAGGTCTCGAAGGCAAGCTCTCCCGCTGCGGCGCCGAGATCGAACGTCTGGCGGGCTAGTCCCGCAGCCGGAGGTCATCCCCTCCCAGCCTCCCTCATCAAAGGGGGAGGTGCCGATTGAGTGTTCGGCACGATCTAGTTCACTCCACCGCGCTGTACCTCCCCCATGATGGGGGAGGCTGGGAGCGGGTGGGGCCAAACACGCGAAGCTGGCTAATCCAGCGTCTGCCGATACCGCAGCATAGCCACCATCGAGATCACGCAGACGATCACCGCCAAGGCTGCGAACTCGCCGCCCAAGTCGCCGCTATCCGCACCCTTCAGCATCACCATGCGCACCAGCCGGATGAAATGCGTTGCCGGCACCGCGGTGCCGATACCCTGCGCCCATCCCGGCATGCCCGCGAACGGGAACATGAAGCCCGACAGCAGGATCGACGGCAGGATGGTGAAGAAGCTGAGTTGCATCGCCTGCATCTGATTGCGCGCCAGCGTCGAGATCAAAAAACCCAGCGCCAGATTGCCGAGGATGAACAGGTTGAAGCCGATGAAGAAGGCCGTGAACGTGCCCTCGAACGGCACGCCGAACACCGCAAAGGCGGCGACCAGGAACACCGCCGTCTGCACATAGCCCACCAGCACATAGGGCAGGATTTTGCCCAGCATCACCTCGAACGGTCTGACCGGTGTCGAGATCAGCATCTCCATCGTCCCGCGTTCGCGCTCCTTCACGATCGCCACGGCGGTGATCATCACCATGGTCATGCTGAGGATGATGGCCAGCAGCCCCGGCACGATATTGGTCGAGGTCTTGCCCTCGGGATTGTATTCGCGATGCACGATGACTCCGAACGGGGCAGGGGACCCGGCTATGTCAGCCAGCGGCCCGGTCAGCGTCTGCGCCATGGCGCCCGAGACGATCCCGCTCAGCGCCGCCGACGCGCCGCCCACCGCCGATGGATCTGCCGCATCGGCTGCCACCAGAATGTTCGGCCTGAGGCCCCGCACAACGTCGCGCTCGAAATCATCGGGAATGACCACGACGAAATTGGCCACCCCGCGCCGCAGCGCGTCCTCGCCCTCATCTGGCCCGTGCACTACGCCGCGAAAATCGAAATAGCCCGAGGTCTCCATGCCTGCCAGCACCGAGCGGACGAGGGGACCATCATCATTGAGCTCCACCAGCGTCGGCAGGTTCCGGGGATCGGCATTGATGGCGAAGCCGAACAGCATGAGCTGCACGATCGGCAAGCCGATCATCATGGCAAAGGTGACGCGATCACGCCGCATCTGGATGAATTCCTTGAGCAGCACCGCCCCGAAACGGGAAAACGAGAACAGGCTCATGCCGCGTCTCGCGCGAAATTGTCCCGCGCCCTCGCCATCAGGTAGATGAAGGCCTCTTCCAGCCCCGCCGGCTGCAGGCTCCAGCGATGCTGGCCCCTGGCCTCGAAGGTCCGCACCGTCGCTTCCAACGCCGCGGCATCGGTGCCCGATACATGCAGTGTCGAGCCGAACCGGGCGATCTGCACCACGCCGGGCTGGCCCGCCAACGCGGCCTCGAGCGCCGCCAGGTCCGGTCCCTCGACCCGCCAGGTCGTCAGTCCCACCATTTTGGGTATGTCCGCCGAAGGCCCGTCGATCAGCTTCTTGCCATAGGCGATGTAAGTGATGAAATCGCACTGCACCGCCTCGTCCATGTAGTGGGTGGACACCAGCACCGTGACGCCGGCCTTGCTCAGCCGCCGGATTTCGTCCCAGAAATCGCGCCGCGCCTTGGGGTCGACGCCGGCCGTGGGCTCGTCGAGCAGCAGCAATTGCGGATCGTGGATCAGGCATGCCGCCAGTGCCAGCCGCTGCTTCCAGCCGCCCGACAGGGTTCCTGCCAATTGGCCGGCGCGGTCCGCCAGTCCCAGGTCAGCAAGCGCCGCCGTGACCCGGTTTTTGCGATCCCGCACGCCATACATGCGCGCCACGAAATCGAGGTTTTCGCGGATGCTGAGGTCCTCGTAGAGGCTGAACTTCTGCGTCATGTAGCCAACCTGCATCTTGATCGCGGCGGCATCCTTCCGCACATCGAACCCCAGGCAGGTGCCTTCCCCCGCGTCCGGCAACAGCAGCCCGCACAGCATGCGGATCGTCGTTGTCTTGCCCGAGCCGTTGGGCCCGAGGAAGCCATAGATCGCGCCGCGCGGCACCTTGATGTCAAAATGGTCCACCACCAGCTTGTCGCCAAACCTCTTGGTCAGTCCGCGCACATCGATGACCGCATTTCCGTTCACCGCGACACCGTCACCGGCTGCCCCGGCCGCAGCGTGCCAGGCGCATCGAGCTCGGCCTCGATCATGTAGACCAGCCGCCCGCGTTCCTCGCGCGAATATATCACTGGCGGTGTTGTCTGCGGCTCGCTGGCGAGCCACGTCACCTTGGCGCTCATCGGGCTGCATCCATCGCAACCCACCTGCACCACATCGCCCATCGCCAGCGCCGCCCGGTCGGCCTCCGGCACGAAGAACCGCGCCTTGAGCGCCCCTGCCGGCAGGATCGAGACCACCGGCGTCCCCGCCGCCGCCATTTCGCCCGCCGAATAGAACAGCCGGTCCACCGTCCCGGCCACCGGCGCCAGTGTAAGTCGGTCATCGAGGTCGAGCGCCGCCCGCGTCGCATCGGCTTCCGCCGCCGCCACATTGGCCTCGGCCGCCACCTGCTGCGCATTACGCGCCGGCAGCTCGGCCACATCAACCTGGGCGGTGAGTTGGTCCACCTGCGCCTGCGCCGATGCCAGCGCGGCCCTGTCCTGCTCCACCCGCACCTCCGGCACGGTGCCGGCCGCCAGCAGCTTCTCGCTGCGAGCGAGGTTGGACTGCGCCAGCGCCAGGTCCGATTGCGCCTTGTTGAGCGAAGCCCGGATCACGTCGATTTCCTGTACGCGACTGCCCGTCACCAGATTGTCGAGCGTTGCCCGCGCCGAATCCACGCGCGCCCGCGCCGCCGTCAGCAGGGCCTGCTGCTGGGCATCGTCCAGCGCGAAGAGGGTGTCGCCGGCCGCGATGGTTTGTCCTTCTGTCACGGCGATATCGGCAATCCGCCCCGCACTCACGGGCGCGACATAGACGTAGTCGGCTTCGAGATAGCCGGAATAGCCCACATGCTCGGCTGTGCCACCGGGGAGGATCGACATCATCACCGCGAACAGTCCCGCGAAAAACTCGTTCATGTCCGCACCTCGCTAGGGGTGAGCCCGTGAAACAGGATGTCGAGGTGATTGGCGATCAGCCGGTCCAGCGACAGCCCTTCCCCCGCCGGCTTGATGCCGAAGAGCTCGCCCAGCGCCACATGCGCCAGCACCGGCCCGATAATGGAGCGCACCGTCAACTCCGGATCGACCGGCCGCAGCTTGCCGCTCGCGACACCGCGTTGGATCAATTCGATCAGGGCCGGCATCACCTTGTTGAGCACCTCGTTGCGATACAGCGCGGCGATGGAGGGGAAGCTCATCACCTCCCGCAGGATCAGCTTGGGCACCGCCGCAGCTTCCGGCTGCGACAGGGTCTGGGTGAGCACTTTCATCAGCATGGTGATCGGAACGCGCGGGTCGCCCTCGAATTTTTCGAGGTCCGGAAGCGCGCGCAAAGCAATCGGCGCCACCGCCCGCCGAACGATCCCCTCGATCAGCGCTTCCTTGGACGGAAAATAAAGATAGACAGTGCCTTTGGACACGCCAGCGCGCTTTGCCACTTCGTCCACCTTGGCCGCCGCAAACCCTTTTTCGACAAACACCGCCAACGCCGCATCCAGCACTTCGTCCGGCCGCGCCTCGGCCCGTCGGCGGAATTTCTTGGTTGTCTCGATCATGGCAAGCTCCAGTCTCGAAATATTAATAACTGACCGGTCAGTTATTTTCAAGTGCGCTGGGCGATGAGTGGGGTGAGCCAGAGAAGTGAGTGAGGAGGGGTGAGTCAGGTGAAGGGGTAGGGCGGGCAAGGCATGCGGGATGGAGTAGGTCGGTCGAAGACCCACCGCACGTCACCCTCGGGCTTGACCCGAGGGCTCTACACTTGCTGAGCGTCCGGTCAGTACAGCCCCCTCGGGTCAAGCCCGAGGGTGACGATCGAGTGTTTGAAGCGGGATGGCGTTCTACCCGCAGGGCGGCACCTCCCCCTCTGATGGGGGAGGTTGGGAGGGGGTGGAGCCGAGCACTCCAAACTCTCCCGCTTATCCCCGCCCCCTTCGCCCATGCCATAGTCCTCCGCGTTGCCCACGTCAGAGCCCAGTCATGACGAGTGATGGTCGTGGGAATAGCCGGAGGAGGAGGGGTCGCCCTCCTTGTGCGGGGGAAATTCGGCAGCCGCGCCTGCAATACTGGTAGCGCCTGAACCGGACCCGTTAGACAACCCGGCATGGTGGCGAGGCAATTGCCTCAATACTAACTAAACCATCGAGGCAAGCGCCTCGCCACCATCGCTCTACAAGGAAACCGCGACCCAGGCGGCGCTTCAGCTCGCCCTTTTTCCTGTCGCCGCATTGCCCCTGCGCCGTCAAACTTGTAGATCGAGGTTGGGGTGACCAGATACGGTCCTTCCAACGCCAAGGGCCGACCAGACATGACCGACCTAAAACTCCTCGCCCTCGATATCGAGGACCTCGAAGTCATCTCCACGCACGTGCAGGACGCCGTCGTTCGCGTCGCCGATATGGGCTATGCGCGCGGCGATCGTCGCTTTGCACTGCTGATGAATCGCTTCGATTGGGAATCGGGCAAGGGGCGCCGCGACAAGGGCATCCGCAAGCGCGCCGCCCTGCACTTTGACGCGGTGCAGTCGGTTGTCACCAACGGCTTCAACCCTAGCGCCCCCGATGGCGTGCTTGAACTGCTGGCCATTACCTTCACTACGATCGATGGTCCCGCCGGAATCGTCGAACTGAGCTTTGCCGGCGGTGGCACCGTGCGCCTTGGCGTCGAATGCCTTGAGGCGCGCCTCTCCGATCTCGGCGCCACCTGGGCCGCCTCCGCCAAGCCCGCTCACGCGCTCGACTAAGCTATCCAAGGACGTTCTATGCCCATTCGCCTCGACACCGCCGACAGTGACTTCGAGCACCGGTTCCGGGACCTGCTCGGGGGCAAGCGCGAATCCAGTCAGGACGTCAACGACACCGTCGCCGGCATCATTGCCGATGTCCGCGCCCGCGGCGATGCTGCCGTGGTTGAACTGACCAACAAGTTCGATCGCACCAATTTCAGCGCTGCCGATCTTCGGATCAGCGAGGACGAGATTGATCGCGCCGCCGCCCGCGTGACCGGCGAGGTCCGTGCTGCGCTGCAGACGGCGCATGACCGCATCCGCGCACACCACGAAAAGCAGAAGCCCGCGGACCACATCTATACCGACGCGCTCGGCGTCACCCTCGGCACGCGCTGGACGGCCATCGATTCCGTCGGCATTTACGTGCCGGGTGGTCTTGCCTGGTACCCGTCGACCGTCCTGATGGGCGCAGTGCCCGCCAAGCTCGCCGGGGCAGGGCGCATCGCCCTGGTCGTGCCCACACCTGGCGGCCAGATCAATGCCACCATTCTGCTCGCCGCCAAGATATCAGGCGTTACCGAAATCTATCGCATCGGTGGGGCCCAGGCCATCGCGGCCCTGGCCTACGGCACCGAGACCATCGGCCGTGTCGACAAGATCATGGGCCCCGGCAATGCCTACGTCGCCGCCGCCAAGCGACAGGTCTTCGGTCAGGTCGGCATCGACTCGATCGCCGGCCCCTCCGAGGTCCTCGTCATCGCCGATGGTTCGGCCAACCCGGCCTGGATTGCCGCCGACCTCATCGCCCAGGCCGAGCATGGCGGCGGCGCCCAATCGATCCTCGCCACCACCGAAAAGGGTCTGGCCGATGCCGTGGCGGCCGAGGTCGATCGCCAGCTGGCTCTATTGCCCAAGGAAACCATCGCTCGTCAGGGTTGGGACGAATTCGGCGCCATCATCACCGTGGCCTCGCTGACCGAAGCGGCTGCCCTCGCCAACCGCATTGCTTCCGAGCATGTGGAGTTGGCGCTGGATGATCCCCAGTCGCTGCTTCCGGCCATTCGCCATGCCGGCGCGATCTTCCTTGGCCACCACACGCCCGAAGCCATCGGTGACTATGTCGGCGGCTCCAACCATGTGCTGCCCACGGCGCGTTCAGCCCGCTATGCATCCGGTCTCGGCGTCATCGATTTCATGAAACGCACCTCGATCCTGGGCTGCGATCCGTCCTCGCTCGCCGCATTGGCCGAAGCTGCCGTCACCTTGGCCGAGGTCGAAGCCCTCGATGGACACGGGCGCTCCATTTCCATCAGGCTCAACCGGTGAGCATTTCGATGGGGACGGAGATCCGGGCAGCCGCCACCGATCGACTGGTCACCGTCACGCTCGACCCCAACACCATCACCTCGATCAATCCGGACGAGGTGCATGAATGGCGCATCGCCATCTATGACCTCCTGGAAGACAACAGCTTCCGCCCCGCACGCGTCACCGCCAAGGGCCCGTTCGCGCTGCACATGTCGATCACTGGCAATTCCATCGTGCTCGATGTGCGCCACCCCGAGACCTTCCAGCCCATCGCCGCGCACTATCTGTCGCTGACCCCGTTCCGCCGGCTGATCCGCGACTATTTCCGCATCCGCGACGCCTATTACGAAGCCATCCGCTCGGCCCAGCCGTTTCAGATCGAAACCGTCGACATGGCGCGCCGCGGCATGCACAACGAGGCGGCCGAGCTGTTGCGCACCCGCCTCGACAACAAACTGATCATCGATCTCAACACTGCGCGGCGCTTGTTCACCCTTATCTGCGCTGTACAGCCCTATGCCAGCCGCATCGACGAATCCAAGAGCGAGCTGCCCACGGTTCTCTTCGTCTGCTCGATGAACTCCGTCCGCTCGCCCATTGCCGCGGCGCTCGCCCGCCAGGCCTTTCCCGGCCGTGTCATTGCCCGCTCGGTCGGCGTCAATGGCGGCAAGGCAGACCAGTTCGTCTACGAGGTGATGGAGGAGGTCGGCATTGATATGAGCGTCCATACGCCCCATATCTTGGACGAGCTCGTCGCCAATCGCTTCGACCTCGTCATCACCCTCTCCGACGACGCCCCCGAAGCCGTGGCCCGCAAGGGTCTCGAGGCCGGCGCGGTCGAATCGTGGCAGGTGGCTGATCCCTCGCTGGTCGAGGGCAATCGCGACGTGGTTCTGGCGGCCTATCGTGAGCTGCGTGACAGCTTGCGCAAGCGCGTGCGCGAACGCTTGGAACCACTGGTTTCCGGTGGTTCACAAATCCATTGAATTGAAGTAGGTAAGGGCCACTTTCCGACCCGTGGCCGGCGAGCTATGCCCCTATGGGTCTTATCAGGAGATAGTATGGCGAAGGAAGAAGTGCTCGAATTTCCGGGCGTGGTGACTGAATTGCTCCCCAATGCGACGTTCCGCGTCAAGTTGGAAAACGAGCACGAAATCATCGCCCACACCGCTGGCCGCATGCGCAAGAACCGCATCCGCGTGCTGGCTGGCGACAAGGTCCTGTGCGAAATGACGCCCTATGACCTGACCAAGGGCCGTATCACCTACCGCTTTAAGTAGGTTTGGCGCGACCGCCCGAAGGGTGGTCAAAACGATCCAGTGGATCGTTTTGAGCGACGAACGCCCTGAGCTATGCGAAGGGCCGTATTTGCAGCAGGGAGTCCCGCATAATTATGGCCAGCCGTCCGGATTTGATCCTGGCCTCCGCCTCGCCGCGTCGGCTTGCTCTGCTGAACCAGATCGGCATCGAGCCCGAACATCTTGTGCCGGCGCATGTCGACGAAACGCCCGAAAAGGGCGAACTTCCGCGCAAGCTCGCCGTCCGTCTGGCCGACCTCAAGGCACTGACCGCTCAGCACAAGGCCCGTTCCGCCGGCTTTGGCAACGGAGCATTGGTCCTGGGCGCCGATACGGTTGTCGCCGTGGGCCGTCGCATCCTGCCCAAGGCCGAGACCATGGAAGAGGCCACCGATTGCCTCCGCCTGCTGTCTGGCCGCGCCCATCGCGTCTTTACCGCGTTGACACTGCTCACCCCCTCCGGCGCCAAGCGCCAGCGGCTGGTCGAAACCCGGGTTCGCTTCAAACGGCTGTCCACTCGTGAAATGGAAGCTTACCTCGCCAGCGCCGAATGGCGCGACAAGGCTGGTGGTTACGCCATCCAGGGCATAGCTGGCGCCTTTGTCGCCAAGCTTTCAGGCTCCTATTCCGGCGTTGTCGGCCTGCCCCTGCTCGAAACCGCAGCGCTGCTGGCCGGTGAAGGCTACCCCGTGCATTTCAACTGGCTCAACCAGTCCACCCTGTCGGGCGTCTGATGCCGTCAACCAAAAAGTGCCCGATCTGCGGCAAGCCTGCTGTCGAGGCCTATAAACCCTTCTGCTCCAAGCGCTGCGCCGATGTCGATCTCAACCGCTGGCTCACCGGCGGCTACGTCATCCCCGCCCGCGACGACGAGCCCCTCGGCGACAACGACAATTCTATCCCCGGCGCTGACGAAGACGACAACATCTAGGGCTAGCGCAATCTATTAGCATTCACCGCGCTCCCTCGGGCTTGACCCGAGGGCCACTTTCAACACGGCACAAGCGGCGAGCAGGGGCTGGACCAAGCCTTGGGAAGCGCAGGTGCGAGTAGCTCACACGGGAAGCGCCTGCCAAGGCCCCTGACGCGCCTCCCGAGCCCGGCGACGAACGAACCGGGCGCCCCAGCGTCAAACTCCTTTTCCACAAGCCCTTTTCCTGCTTGCGTGCCCAAAACCCATCCCCTATAAGGCCGATGGCTTTGAGCCGGGCGGACCCTTCCGCCCCTTGCCCGGGTAGCTCAGTTGGTAGAGCAGCGGATTGAAAATCCGCGTGTCACTGGTTCGATTCCGGTCCCGGGCACCATTTCCCAATCGCCATATTGGTTTAGCGGTCGCGAGACCCGTTTCTGCCTATCCCATGGGCCTCTGATTGGAGGGCGCGAGAACGGGACCCGTCAGGCGCCCGAACTTTTGTGCACCTATCAGCGCCTGCCGGCTGACATCGAAGTACGCCGGCAGCCAGGCTTCGCCGTCAATGTCTATTGGATCGCCGTGTACACTGACGTTCCAGCCCATGCGCTTCCAGATTGCGAGCCACTTGGCGTCCTGAATGCCGCCGACCTGCGGGTAGCTCCGATCGAGGCAATATTCCATCACCGCTGCGCAACATTGTGCCTTGAGAACGAGCCCTGCGCCCTCGCGACGACTAGGCACGACGAAACCTCGTGTCCATTCGACCACGAAGGGATCTCTGGGCAATGGTAACAGATTGCAGCTATTTGGGAATCGTTCGCTGAGCAGGTGCGGCAAGTGGGTCGGCACAAGGCGAGAGCCTGCTACGATGCCAGAATCGTCGGAGACGATCAGGTATGCCGCGTCTGGGGTATCGAACGGGTCGATCTCGAGCCGGTCTGCTGAAACCGGAACCCACGCCAACTCCTCGGCGTAAACGACGTGCCTGGCGCGGAAGAGCGCCTCCATTTCCGGACGAAACAGGTATTCGTTGGCTTTGGTGACGAAGTTGAACTGCATCGGTGCCTCCCTTGGTTGAACAGGGATACACCTTCCGTCACATCAAGCAGAAGCGCCGCTGCGCCTGCCGCGAGCTACATGTCGCGCAGCAATCGCGCTGGTCTTGCCGACGCGGCGCCGACGATAGTCATGGCGCCCAGCAGGGCCGTTATCACCACGGCGACGGCCAGCACTACCAGCATTATGTCGGCCTCGAAGGCGAAGGCCACGTCCAGCATCACCAGGCCGACCATCCACGCCACGCCCATCCCCAGCATCGCTGCAGGGGTGGCGGCTAGCAAGGCCAGGATGAAATACTGGACGAAGGCCGTTGCCAGCAATTCGCCGCGCGTGGCCCCCAGCACCTTGCAGATGACCGTGTCGGCTTCGCGCTGGCGTCGGCCTGTCGCGAGACTGCCCATGAGCACTAGCAGCCCATTGCCGACGGCCAGCCCGCCGACAAGCAGGGCCGCGAGCGACAATTGGCTGAGCGCGTCGGTGATTTGCTCCAAAGTATCGCCGATCGCGACAAATCGGATGTCGGGTAACTCCAAAGCGAGGGCGCGTTCCACCGCCTCGTCCTGACCGGGCGCGGCTGTTACCGCGGCGAACAGCGTGGTTGGGAACGGGTCCAGCACGCCGGGCGAAAATGTCGCCAGGAAGTCGATGCCGCCTTGCCACGAATAGTCCCGGAAGCTGGCGATCTCGGCGGTGACGGTTTCGCCGAAGATGGCAAAGGTCAGTGTATCGCCGACATCCACCCCGAGCCCCGACCGCAGGCTCTGGTGCAGCGATACCAGGCCTGGACCGGCATAGTCGGTCGGCCACCATTCGCCGGCGACCAGCTTGGACGATGCCGGCATTTCCGAGCGGAAGGTCAGCGGCACCTCACCCGAGAGCAGGAATGTCGCCTCGGGCCCCCGCGTGCGAATGCTGGCTGCCGCCATGCCGTTGATCTCGGTCAGCGCGCCGCGCAGCATCGGGGTAGCGACAAACCGGGCAATGTCCTGGTCGGCGCCCGACATGGCGCCAAGTGTATCGACCTCGTCGGGAAAAAGATCGGAGGCCACAAAGGTGGGCACGTCGAACGACGAGGCTCCCAGGAACTCCTGGCGCAGATTGCCTTGCAGGACCAGCACGACGACAAGCATGGTCAACGCCATGCCAGCCGCTACCACGACCGAGGCGGCATTCGAGCCGGTGCTGGCAATGGCCCGCAAGGCGTGACGGATAACGCGAGCAGGTGGCTCCGGCAAGTGCCGCAGCGCCCATTGCACACCGCCAATGAAAAGCTGAAAGACCAGAGCCGCCAATGCACTGGCCACCGCGAAAGCCGCGACCAGCACAACGTCGTCCGTCATCGCCACTGCCAGCAGCAGGAAGGCCGCGAGAATGATCAGCAAAGGCAGCACTTGCCAGGAGGCCAACAGCACCCTCCAGTCGGTCGGTGCAGCGGCGAGGCCCTTGGCGCGGAACAGGTGAACGGGCCGGATGGCCTGCGCCTGTTGCAGCGGCAAATAGGCAAACCCGAATGCGGTCGCAAAGCCGGCTCCTGCCGCCACCAGCAGCGGCTGAAGATGGAGAGCGGGCTTCAGACCAATGCCGACGGCCTCTCCGACAAGCGGCAGGATGAAATAGGCCACCGCTCCGCCGACCAACACACCGCCACCAACCCCGATAAGGGCCAGCGCAGCGACCTGGGCGAAGAAGTGCAGGAACACCCGCCAGTATTCGGCGCCCATGCTGCGCAGGATGGCGATAACGTTGGCACGTTCGGCAATGTAGGCCTGCATACCGGCCCACACGCTCACACCGCCGATCAGTAGCGAACCCAGACCGACAATGACCAGGAAGCGCATGAACAGATCGTAGTACCGCACCATCGGCCCCAGGCCATCGCGGGCCGAGCGAATTGTCCAGCCGCTGCTGGCGAACCGCGCTTCCAGCGCAGACCTGGCACTATCGGCGTCCTGTCCATCAAGGAGGATCTTGTAGCGGAACCAGCTACCCAGTCCCGGCAAGGGCGAGGTGCGGTCCGAGACGGTGGCAAAGCCATCCAGCGTGATGAGCGTCGTCAGGCCAAGTCGGAAGCCGCGCACCGGTGCGTCGGGCAGTTTGGCCAGAGTGCCGCGGGCTTCAAATGTCGTTCCGCCAAGCTGAAATTCGTCGCCAATGGCGATGCCAAGCTGGTCGAGCATCACGGGGTCGACCAGGGCTCCCGGCACGCCTTCGCGCTCGCCGAGAAAACTGTCGAGCGCTTCGTTGGCCGGCATTTGTGCGCTCCGCACGGCGCCGAGCAGCGGGTATGTGTCACCAATGGCCGCCAGATCGACGAAAGCGTCGCCGGTCACCGATTGCGCCCGCAGATTGGTGTCGACCACCGCCGCGACGGCGCCGAACGCGGACATGATCTGCATTTCCTCGGGCGTCGCTGGCCGGTCCGCCCGTGACAGCTCGAGGTCGCCGCCCATGAGCTCTGCCGCGCCGGCTTCAACCGCAGTGGCGACGCTTGTCCCCACCGAGCTCACGCCCGCGATCAGCGCGGTGCCGAATGCGAGGCAGACCACCAGCAGCACAAGGCGGCGTATGTCGCCGCGCAGATCCAGTAGCCCGATACGAATGGTCGCCCACACCGCGCGGATCACAGTACCGCCGCAGCTTCGGTCAATTCACCCTGCATCATGGTCAGCACCCTGTCGGCGCGCGACGCCAGGCCGGGATCGTGTGTGATCATGACCACAGCGGTCTTACGCTTGCGCGCCAGGTCGAACATCAGGTCCATCACCATCGCACCGGTCTCCTGGTCCAGATTGCCGGTTGGCTCGTCGGCCAGCAACAATGGTGGATTGGTGACCATGGCGCGGGCGAGGCCCACGCGCTGCTGTTCGCCGCCCGACAGGGCCGTCGGCCGATGATCGAGGCGCTTCCCCAGACCCACGGCGGCAAGAGCATCGGCGGCAGCCGCCCTGATCTCCTTCATGGTTAGTTCGGGAGAGGCGATTTCGAGTGCCAGGGCAACGTTGTCGAGGGCCGTCAGTGATGGAATCAGATGGAAGCTCTGGAATACGATACCCAGCGATTTCCGACGGAAACGCGCGAGGCCATCCTCCCCCAGTTGCGACAAATCTTGCCCGCGAACGCTCACTCGGCCCGACGTCGCGCGCTCGAGGCCGGCCAACAGCATCAGGAACGAGGTCTTGCCACTACCCGAAGGGCCCACGATCGCGACGACCTCGGCAGGAGCCACACGCAGCGACACGCCCTTGAGGATATGAAGGGGCCGCGACGCCACATCGAGGCTATACGTCACATCCACGGCGTCGATGATCCGATCGCCGTCATTGGCCGGTGAAAAGTCCATGTTCCCCCATTTCGACCTTATGGGTCGTGAGCCGATTTAGCCCCGGCATTAATATAGGTTCGTAGTCTGCCTATTGGGTAAATGGCACGGACGCTGTCAGCACATCGCCGGAATTATTGAACTCGACCTCGAAGTTCACGGTAATGCTGCCATCGGCGAGCAGAATCTGCGAACCGATCCGCACATCGCTGCCTGAGCGATCCTTCTGCTGTTCGCGAAGGTCGAAGGCAATTTGCTGTCCGGATAATCTGCCAATGGCCAGACCGGTGAACCCGGCATTGGAGCTCATGGCCGCCTCATATTGCTGGCGCGCCTCGTTGAAGGAGATAGTGCCGCTGATAGAGAGGTTGGCGCTGACGAGGCTGCAGCGCCCGGTATAGGTCACCTTGGTTTGATTGCCCTTGGCGACGGAGAGGCGGCAGCGGAACGGCTCTGGTTGGTCACCACCGATCAGGGCGCTCTCGCCCTTCCAATCCCCGATATACGACGACAGGATCGCCAGCTCGGTCTCGCCGGCCGACACGCTCACCGCGCTCAAGCCAATCGCCTGCGACAGGAGGCAGGCTACCAGTATTTTAGGAAAGGCTCTCACGATACTCGCCTGCTCATTACCCGATCCATTCGCTAAACTTATGCCGTCAAATAGTCTGCAATTCTAGAGTCTAGCCTATGCCCCTTCACAAAGTCCTGCGACAAGCGGCAAGAGAGACACAGGTCCGCTGTCAGCGTTACCTTGCCTAACAATTGGTCACCGGCTGACCTGCAAGTCCTTCCATCTTCCAAACCCGGCTTTCATTCGCGCTGGCTATCCTCATGGGTAAGGGAAGGGCGGTCGAAATGGTTGCAGGCGAAAGCGGCTTGTTATTGCGTCTTCAGACGGACGTTCTGGAGGCGGTGGCGTGCGGCGAGTCTCTGGTCGCTATCGCCGATTTGCTATGCAGGCGTGCTGAGGCATTAGCGCCTGAGGCCATTTGCTCCCTGCTGACCGTCGATAGCGAGGGGCACCTGCACCCCCTGGCCGCGCCGAGCCTGCCTCTGGCCTATTCGAGCGCCATTGAGGGACTTGCAGCGGGGCCGCAGGCCGGCTCCTGCGGCACAGCGGCATTCCGCAACGAAGCGGTCATGGTCACCGATATCGCCAACGATCCGCTATGGGACGATTACCGGGTTCTGGCAGAGCCGCTGGGCCTGCGCGCCTGTTGGTCCAGCCCCATCCGCGACCAGCAAGGACGCGTCGTCGCCACCTTTGCCTTCTACTACCGCACCGGCCGCGGTCCCAGTGAGATGGAGCGCGCCATCGTCGAGACCTGCGTCCGTCTTTGCGCCATCGCCATCGAGCATGAAGCGGCGCGGGAACGGAACTACCGCCTCGCCTATTTTGATGGCCTCACCGGACTGCCCAACCGTGGGCATTTTGGCGATCTGTTGATCCGCAATATCGGCATGAACGAGCCCTTCGGCCTGCTGCTCGTCGATATCGATCATCTCAAGATCATCAATGACACGATGGGCCAGGTCTATGGCGACATGCTCATCCGCGCCGTTGCCGAGCGCATCGCTGCGGCCGACACGGCCTTCACGGTCTGCCGGCTGGGCGGGGATGAATTCGCCGTGCTGGTGCCCGATTGCCGGACCGACAAGGCGCTCAGCGCTGCTGCGCGCCGCGTGTTGGGCGCCGTCGCGGGACTCATCCAGGCCGGCGAGCAAACCATCGATCCCCACATTACCATCGGCGGCGCCTTGTTCGGCCGCGATGGTGCCGATGGCGCGACACTGATGCAGAATGCGGATTTCGCTCTCAGCCACGCCAAGGATACGCGCCGCGGTGGCTACTATCACTTCACTCCGGGCCTGCGGACCTCGATGCTGGAGCGCGCCAGCATGGTACGGTCGGTGGACCTCGCCATGAGCGAGAACCGCATCGAGCCACATTACCAGCCGATCGTGCGGCTCGACACGGCCGAGATCGTTGGCCTCGAAGCACTGGCGCGCATGCGCATGCCTGACGGGCGCATTGCCTCAGCCGGCGAGTTTCACGCGGCGCTTGCCGATCCGCGCATAGCCTATCAACTCACCGGGCAGATGCTGGTGCAGATCGCCGCCGACATTCGTCGCTGGCTCGATCTGGGCATCGATCTCCAGCACGTCGGAGTCAATGTCACCACCGGCGACTTCCAACGCGGCGACCTCGAGTCGCGCATCGTCGCTGCCTTCGACAAGGCCGGCGTGCCGCTCAAACACATCATCCTTGAGGTCAACGAGGCCGTTTATATGGGCGGCAGCGACCAGATGGTACCGCGCGCTGTCGGGGCTCTGCGCAAGCGTGGCCTATTGGTCGCGCTCGATGATTTCGGCACCGGCTTCGCCTCGCTGACACATTTGCTCAGCTTCCCCGTCGACGTCATCAAGATCGACAAGTCCTTCGTCGACCGCCTCGAATCCGATGGCGCCAGCGACGCCATTGTCGGCTCCATCATCGATATCGCCCGCAAGCTGGATATGAAGCTGGTGGCCGAGGGCATCGAGACCGAGCAGCAGTCGCGCACGCTGGCTGGGCTTGGCTGCGTTCTGGGGCAGGGCTATCTCTTCGCGCGCCCGGCATCAGCCGACGACACCACCCGCTTGTTGAGTATGTTTGCGCAAAAGCCCGGTGCTCGCGCCGAGGCCCGCCGTACCGCCTGAACGCCCGTTGCAATTCCCTACGTGCTGGCGCAAGCTCAGTTGCGAAGTATCCAGCCCGACCAAAGTTGCACGGCGCCGATCGCTGGTGACAGGACGGTGACAGGGAGCGGCACTATGGTCCCCGTCACGAACGCAAAGACGTTCCGGATATGACATGGGAGGACTTATGAACAAGCTGCTCTTGGCCGCGCTGATTTCTGGCGCTATGGCCGTTCCCGCTTTCGCTGCCGACTACACCATCATGGCCCCCGCTGCCCCCGGCGGCGGCTGGGACCAAACGGCCCGCTCCATGCAGGAGGCCCTTCAGGCTGATGGCATTTCGGGCAATGTGCAGGTCACCAACGTTCCCGGCGCTGGCGGCACTATCGGCCTCGCCCAGTTCGTCAACGAATCGACCGGCAACCCCAACGCCCTGATCGTCGGCGGCTATGTGATGGTTGGCGCCATTCTCACCAACGCCTCTCCCGTGACGCTCGATCAGGTGACCCCGATCGCCCGTCTCACCGGCGAAGCCATCGCCATCGTCGTGCCGGCCGCATCCGACATTCAGACGCTTGATGACCTCGTTGCAAAGCTCAAGGCCGATCCTGGCGCAGTGGCCTGGGCTGGTGGCTCTGCTGGTGGTGCTGACCACATTACAGCCGGTCTCATTGCCAAGGCCGTTGGCGCAGATCCGACCAAGGTGAACTACATCGCCTATTCGGGTGGTGGCGAAGCCCTTGCCGCCGTGCTCGGCGGTCAGGTGACTGTCGGCATTTCCGGCCTGAGTGAATTCTCCGCTCAGATCGATGCCGGCGAACTCCGCCTGCTGGCCGTCTCGACCGCTGAGCGCGTGCCCGGCGTCGATGCCCCGACCCTCAAGGAAGCTGGCGTTGATGCCGCCGTGCAGAACTGGCGCATGGTCGCTGCTGCCCCCGGCATATCAGACGAGCAGAAGGCCGCCATCAATGCCGATATCGAAAAGATGGTGAACTCGGATGCCTGGAAGACGACGCTGGAGACCAAGGGTTGGGTCAACACCTACCTCGCCGGCGATGCCTTCACGGCTCAGCTCGCCGCTGACACCGAGGCCACCGCGGCCATCCTGAAAGACATTGGCCTGGTGCAATGAGTTCAGGCGAACCCAATCTCTCGCGCCGCCCCGATGGGGCGGCGCTTGTCATAGCGGCCATCCTCGCTGCCATTGCCGTCGTCATCATCTGGCAGACCAGCCAGATGCGCGTGCCTCCCATTCAGGCTCGCGTCGGCCCCACGGTTTTTCCCTACATTATCGCAGGCGGCCTTATCCTCCTGGCGATCGGCACGGTTGTATCGGCGCTGCGCAACGGCTTTCCCGCGCGTGATAACGACAATTTCGTCCCGATCTTCTGGATCCTGGGTGGCCTCGTTGCCCAGCTGCTGCTGCTGACGTCAGCCGGCTTCGCGATCGCCACAGGCATTCTCTTTGCCTTCACGGCCAAGGGGTTCGGCCGCGGACCGCTGTGGCAGACGATCCCGCTGGGCATCGTTTTTGCCTTCGTCGTCTGGTTCATTTTCGCCAAGGGCCTGCAGCTCTCGCTGCCCTCCGGTCCGCTCGAACGCCTCATTCCCTGATCGGACCCCGTTGATATGGATACCTTCGGTCTTCTCGCGCAGGGTCTGGTTGCAGCGCTGCAATGGCAGAACCTCATCTATGCTCTCATTGGCGTGACGCTGGGCACCGCCGTCGGCGTGCTACCCGGCATCGGCCCGGCGCTTACCGTGGCGCTGCTGCTGCCCGTTACCTACAAGCTCGATCCGGCTGGTTCGCTCATTATGTTCGCCGGCATCTATTACGGTGGCATGTATGGGGGCTCGACCACGTCGATCCTGCTCAATACGCCGGGCGAAAGCGCCTCCATCGTCACCGCGCTCGAGGGCAACAAGATGGCGCGCAAGGGCAGGGGCGGTCCGGCGCTTGCCACCGCCGCCATCGGCTCCTTCGTCGCCGGCCTTATTGCCACGCTGGCTCTGGCCTTCGTCGCGCCCTGGGTGGTCAAGTTCGCCCTGGCTTTTGGCCCTGCCGAGTATTTCGCGCTGATGGTGCTGGCCTTCATCACCGTCTCCGCCGCCTTTGGTGACAGCGCTTTGCGCGGCCTCACCGCCCTGTTTATCGGGCTTGGCCTCGGCATTATCGGCATCGACCTGCAGACCGGCCAGTCACGCCTGGCCTTCGGCATTCCCGATCTTCTCGACGGCATCGAGGTGACGACGCTTGCCGTGGCGCTGTTCGCCATTGGCGAAACCCTCAAGATCGCCGCCGATCGCAACCAGGTGAAGGAAGAGGTCCTCGCGGTCAAAGGCTCGGTCTGGATGACCAAGGATGATTGGAAGCGCAGCTGGATTCCATGGCTGCGTGGCACCGCCATCGGCTTCCCCATCGGCGCCATGCCGGCCGGCGGCGCCGACGTCGCCAGCTTCCTCAGCTACAGCGCGGAAAAGACCTTCGCCAAGACCCCCGAGGAATTCGGCAAGGGCGCCATCGAGGGCGTGGCGGGTCCTGAAGCGGCCAACAACGCTTCCGCCGCTGGCACGCTCGTGCCGCTGCTGACCCTCGGCCTGCCGACGACGGCGACGGCCGCCATCATGCTGGCTGGTTTCCAGCAGTTTGGCCTGCAACCCGGCCCGTTGCTGTTCACCAATAACGCCTCGCTGGTCTGGGCGCTGATCGCCAGCCTGCTGGTCGCCAACTTCATGCTGATCGTGCTCAATCTCCCGCTCATCGGCCTGTGGGTGAAGCTGCTGACCATCCCGAAGCCGTGGCTCTATGGCGGCATCCTTGTGTTCGCCACGCTCGGCACTTTGGGCGCCAATGGCGCCATGTCCGGCCATCTCGGCCCCATCAGCTATTCGTTCGAGCTGGTGTTGCTTCTGATCTTCGGCATCCTGGGCTACCTGCTGCGCCGCTTCGGCTACCCCATCGCCCCGGTGGTTGTTGGCCTGATCCTGGGGCCCATGGCCGAGCAGCAGCTCCGCCGTGCCCTCGCCATTAGTCAGGGCGATCCGGCAATCCTCTTCCACTCGCCTATCGCCATCGTGCTCTATGTCGTGGCCGCGGCGGCGGTGCTGGTCCCGCTCTATTTCCGCCTGCGCGGCAAGGGCCAGGTCCTGGGTCAGCTGGCAAGCGACGAAGACTAACGTTCTTCGCGATGGCAAAACAAAAGCCCGGATGCCTTTCAGGCATCCGGGCTTTCTCACGTCGGTCGGCCGCTCGGCGCGGGTCGCCGGAGGGAGGGCAGCGCCCCGCGTCAGGGGAGACTAGAGCTTGCCGATCGAACGGAAAGCGTCGGCGTCGATCCCGAGGGTCCGAAGGTGCTTGGCCTTGGGCTGACGCCCGCCCTCGACTGCGGACGCGGCGGCAGCGGCGCTGCCAAACACATCAACGATCGTGCCAAGGGTCGCAAAAAACTTGCGGGGGGTGCTCATAGCCATTTCCTCTCTCGGACCCGACCGAATTGCCGGGTCGCTTTCATGAACAGAGAAATGGGCGCGATAGGTCGGTTACGGTAGGGGCAAAAGCACACGCCAGCTATGCGCTGGATGCAATAAAGTACGCGATTGTCTCGAAAGCGCAGCAAATTTCGCGGTTCGGCTAAGACCTTTGTCCTATCCATGCGCTGGCAGCATGGTGAGGTGCCGATCGGAGAAGGCCGCATCGTTCGATCAGGCCTTGCGGATGGATTGGCCTCCCCCCTCTGCCCGTCAAGGCTTTGGCGACACGATCTCGCTCCATGTGTCGAGGAACCGCTTCCGCCTCTGCTGGTCGAGCGACACCATCAATGCCGGACCGAGCGGAATGGGTTGAATGACGCCACGGCCGCGCGCCGCGATGGCCTCGCTCGTCCACTCCCCATCCACGCCGGCCACCACCGATCCAAGCGCCGTTTGGCCCGCGGCAATCGCCTGACCGTCCGAAGACAGGGCAAAGTCGACGAATGCCTTGCCGAGTTCGGCGTAAGGCGCATCGCGCGGGATTATCATCGAGCGCGTCAGCACCAGCACATAATCATCCGGTACCACGATTTCGATATTCGCCCCGGCCGCCTTGCGCGCAAAGGCATAGGATCCCAGAACGTTATAGCCCAACGCCAGGCTCCCATCCGCCACCCCATTGAGGATGGCCGGGCTCGAGCCGCTGAACTGTGCATTCACGCGTCCAAACGCCGCCGCCAGCCGCCAGAAGTTCGAGGAGATCACCTGGTCCTGCGAAGCCAGCAAATATCCCACGCCTGACAGGGCGATATCGTAGGTTGCGATGCTGCCCCGGAACCGGTCGGTCTGCGTCTCCAGGATTTCCGCCAGCGTCAGGTGCGTCCGCGGCACTTCCTCGGCGCTGATCCGGTCCGGATTGTAGATGATCACTGCCGGCTCGAAAGTGAAGCCGAAGACCTCGTTGCGCCAATGCGCCCAATCGGGCAGGTCGCCGAGATAGGGGCTGTCATAAGCCATGGCATGGCCGTCATTGGCCAGCTTGATCATCAGATCCGAGGCCGAGCTGACCAGCAGGTCCGGCTTGGGCGTCATGGCGCCGGTCAGATAACGCTCGTAAAGCGGCAGAGAGTCCGTTTCTTCGTAGATCACGGTCACATCGGGCCGCCCGGCCTGAAACCCGGCGATGAACTGCGCAAACAGCGGCGTATCGGTCACTCCGACAATGGTGAGCACCGTGTCGTCGCTGCCATCTAGCGCCGGGTAGGCGGTCGAGGCGGCCTGGGCACTGCGCGGATCGACCAGCAGCAGACAGACCAGCAGCACCGCCAGGCTCCCCAGCGCCTTGCGCATCTGCTCCACGCGCGGGTTGCGTCCGATCAGCGGTAGCGCGATCTCGACCACGAGCCCGCCCTTCGCATGGTCCTTCAGCACCATGCTGCCCCGATGCGCCTCCACCACGCGCTTGACGATCGATAGTCCCAATCCCGATCCCACCTTAGCGCCGCTGGCGCTGCCGCGCTTGAAGCGCTCCAGCACCACCGGCTTTTCGCTGTCGGTTATCCCCGGCCCTCGGTCGCTTACCGCGAAGGTCAGCATGCCGTCCGCCACCATGCCATCGATCCCCACGGGACCCTCCGAATAGACCAGCGCATTGTCCACCAGGTTGCGTACCATTTCACGCAGCGCCACCCGGTCGCCGCGAATTTGCGCGCTCGCGACCGCTTCCGGCAGGTCCACCACCAGCCGTCCGGCCTGTTCGGGGTCGAGCCGCTGCCGCACATCTTCCACCACCGCACCAAATGCAGTCGTGTCGGTTTCCTGGTTTTCCAGCCGGTGCGAAATCGTCGCCTCCATCAGCAATTGGCTGACCAATTGGCTGGCCTGGATCGCCCCTTGGTGAATGCGTCCCACCCGGCGCCGGAGGGCTTCCGGGTCCTGCTCATCCATGGCCACCTCGGCCTGCGCCCGCAACGAGGCCAGCGGCGTGCGCACCTCATGCGCGGCTTCCGCCACCAGCCCGGTGACGCGCTCCATTGCGCTCCCCAGCCGCGCCATGAAGGCGTTGAGTCCGCTGACGAGATGGCTGACCTCCACCGGCACCGGCACATCTAGCGGCGACAGGTCGTCCGGCGCCCGGCCGCGCAATTCCTGCTCCAGTTGATAGAGCGGCGCGAACATCCTGCCGATGCCGAACCAGATCAGCGCCACCGCCAGTAACGTCAGTGCAATGACAGGTACAATGGCATTGCCCAAGATTTCCGCCGCCAGAGCCTCGCGCTCGTTCTGTGTTTCCGCCACATGGATGGTCACCCAATCCGCGTCGCCGCCCGACGAAGTCAGCCGGCCGACGCTTGCCACCCGTACCAACTCGCCGCGATACATAGCGTCGGCAAAGACCGGGCCCGCCGCGACCATCTCCGGCAGGTCCGCCGACAGGTCCGCATAGCCCGTCACCGCCCGCCCGGTCGGGTCCTCGACCGCATAGAACACCCGATCCCGCCCCGAAAACATGCCGAACGAGGCAAAGGGCAGTTCGACGATGACGGTGTCGTCTTCGACCTGCACCGCGCCCGCGATAGTCAGCGCCGACGCCGCCAGCAACCGATCGAACGCCCGATCCGCCGCCCGCTCGGCATAGTCGCGGATGAACACGATCAGCACGACCGCCGCCGCCAGCAGCAGCGCCAACGCCAGCGCCACGATGCGCCGGCGAATGGAGAAGGATTTATCGGGAGTTGGCATGGCGCGACTTCTGCCCAGCCACCGGGCCCACCCTCCCCCTTGTGGGGCGGGAAGCGAGATAGGGCTTAGCTTCAGCTAAGTCCGTTATCGAGCAGGGTGGGGGTATCTCTCCGCGGCGCGGGTGGCCCCACCCCCTCCCGGCCTCCCCCATCGAGGGGGAGGTGTTGCCCGGTGCAAGCGGAAAAATTCGACCACTACCCATGCGGCGCCCGCACCACATAGCCCACGCCCCGCACTGTCCCGATCTCGACATCGGCGGGCTCCAGCTTCTTGCGCAGCCGCGAGATATGCAGTTCCAGCGCATTCACCGACACCGCCTCGTCGAAATTGAACAGCTGGTTCATCAGCCGCTCCTTCGGCACCACTTTGCCGGCATTGGTGACCAGGATTTCCAGCAGCCGGAATTCGCGCCGCCCCAGTTCCAGCGATACCCCGCCAATGCTGGCATTGAGCCCGGCCAGGTCCATTTCGAGATTGCCGACGCCCAGCGTGCTCGTCGTCTGCCCGCCGGTGCGCCGGATCAGGGCGCGCAAACGCGCTTCGAGTTCCCGCAGGTCGAAGGGCTTCACCAGATAGTCGTCCGCCCCAAGATCGAGCAGGCTGACCTTGTCGTCGATTTCCGAGCGTGCCGTGATCACCAGGATGGGGGCGCTGAACTTGTGCCGGCGCAACTCGGCGATAAGGCTGATGCCGTCGCGATTGGGCAGCATGAGATCAAGCGCGACCGCATCGAAATCGTCGTCCTGGGCGGCCGGCACCACATCATTGCCATCGCGCACCCATTCCACCGAATGGCCTGCGCTGCGCAGGCGCTTCTCTATCGCCTCGCCCAGGTCTTCATTGTCTTCAACGAGTAGTATTCGCATTCGCGCCGGCTTCCCCCCGACGCTACCGTAAGCGGTAAGGCCTGCTCTGTCTAAAGAAGAGTGGCCATCATCACCGCTGCCACGGCCACGATGGCAAATGCCGTCATGCCCGCCGCCACCAGCATCACCTGTGCCCGCTGGACGTGGCCACCGATCCGCGCCTGTCGCTGGATGGCCTGCAGTTCGCTCGTATTGTCCGCCTCGATATGCGCCATGGGTCATCTCCTCAGTCGCCGGTTAGCCGAACCGGAAATCAACCTGGGCCGCCGCTTTGCGCTGTTTCTCACCCGTCCATGAGCGCCTAGTCCCGCGCCCCATCCGGGCGAAATGCGATCCATCAATCGCAGTTAATTTACATAAAATTCTACAGGTTTAATCTTGTATGGAAGATTATTGATCTGGCCTTGGGATCATGGCAGAAACCTCTCCATGACCCATTTGCACCCAGACCGCTTGTTCCCCGCTTCCGAGCCAGCGCAATCCATTGCGCGTGAGCTTTATCCCGATGTCGCCAACCTGCCGCTGATCTGCCCGCACGGACATACCGATCCGGCCTGGTTTGCCAACAACACCCGTTTTTCCGATCCGGCCGCCCTGTTCCTCACCCCCGACCATTATGTCCTGCGCATGCTGCGCAGCCGGGGGCTGAGCTATGACGATCTCGGTGTGCCGCGCCGCGATGGCAAGCCAGTTGCCGAGGGCAGGGCGGCCTGGCGCCTCTTCGCCGCCAATTACCACCTCTTCGCCGGCACCCCGTCCAAGACCTGGATCGACCATTCCCTGCAATGGGCTTTCGGCATCGAGCAGGAACTGTCCCCGGCCACGGCCGACGCCATCTACGACACCATCGACGCTGCCTTGGCCACGCCAGAGCTGCTGCCCCACGCCTTGCTCGATAAGGCCCGTGTCGAGGTCATCGCCACCACGGAATTCGCCCTCGATCCCCTGGTCCACCACCAGAAGATGGAGGCCGTCGGCACGATCGGCCGCGTCCGCACCACCTATCGTCCCGATGACGTCACCGACCCCTCGCGCCCCGCCATCGTCGATAACCTGCAGCGCTTCGGCGAACTGACGGGCGAGAATGTCGCCACCTGGTCGGGCCTGATCAATGCCCACCGCAACCGCCGCGAATACTTCCGTCGCTTCGGCGCCGTCGCCACCGACCACGGCGTGCCCTCCGCCAACACCGCTGATCTGCCTTTGATCGAAAGGCAGGCGCTGCTCGACAAGGTCCTCGCCGGTCGCCACGATGCAGCCGATGCCGAGCTCTTCCGCGCCCAGATGATGACCGAGATGGCGCTGCTGTCGGTGGAAGACGGCATGGTCATGCAGATGCACGCCGGTTCGCGCCGCAACACCGATCCGCTGCTGTTTGCCGAACGCGGTCCCGATCTCGGCGCTGACATCCCCGGCACCACCGACTATGTGAACGGCCTGCGCGCCCTGCTCGGCCGCTGCGGCAACGAGCCCAACCTGCGCCTCATCATGTTCGTGCTCGACGAAACCACCTATGCCCGCGAGCTGGCACCGATGGCCGGGTATTGGCCAAGCCTGATGATCGGGCCGCCCTGGTGGTTCCACGATAGCCCGCAGGGCATTCGCCGCTATCTCGATCAGGTGGTGGAAACAGCCGGCTTCTACAATCTCGCCGGCTTTAACGACGATACGCGCGCCCTGTTGTCGATCCCGGCCCGCCACGACGTCTGGCGCCGCGAAGTCTGCGGCTTCCTCGGCCGCTGGGTCGGCGAAAACCGGATCACCAAGTCAACCGCCCGCGACATCGCCAAGCACCTGAGCTACCAGGCGGCCAAGGATGCGTATCGGATCAAGTAGTGGGTGAGATGACGCCCTTGCACCAGCCGTCACCCTCGGGCTTGACCCGAGGGGCCTGCACTTACGGTGCGCTCGTTAAGTGAAGAGCCCTCGGGTCAAGCCCGAGGGCGACAACCTGGGTAGGATCAATTACGGCGACTTCCACAACACCATCAGCACGATCACCACGCCGGTGACCATCAGCAGCAACAGCCCGGTCACCCCGTTCAGCATCTGCTTGCCTAGGGTAGGATGCACTTCATCTGCGGCGATGATGTCGGCGAGGCGGTTGGGTTCCCGCTGGTCGTCATAAGCCTGGTGCGTCATCGAAAGGTCCTCCCCTGATAGGTCCTCGTTCTCGCGTGAGTTGATGATGCGCCTGCAAAAAGTAACGAAGCCTTGCCAGTCGAGGCTCTCTTGCGTTTAGGGTTGCCATCCCGCCAAGCGTCAACCTTACCGAAGTGTTGTTGCCGTCATTTCATCAAGTTTTCCGGCAATGAGCGGTCGGCCTGTCGAAACTGCGGGCGCCTTCTGCTCTAATGGCTGCCATGATGAATCAGTCTCCCGCCGAAACCGCGCTCAGTCGCGCCATGATCCGCTGGTCCCTCACCAAGTCGACGCCCGTCGCCGAAACGGCCACGAGCTGGATCTTTCGCGTCGAGCAGAACGGCCGCAATTTCGCTGCGCTCAAGATTCTCAAGCCCCTTGGCGTGGGCGACGAGCGCCGCGGCGCCGCCTTGATGTCCTGGTATGGCGGCGAGGGGGCCGCGACCGTCTTCGATAGCCACGGCGACACCATCTTCATGGAATGGCTCGACGGCAAGCCGCTGGGCGACGCGTCGCGTGGCGGCCATGACGACGAGGCCACCATCGCCATCGCCAGCGTCGTCGCCGGCCTGCACCGTCCCCGCCCCGAGGCGCAGCCGGAGCTCATGCCATTGCGCGAGCGTTTCCAGGCCCTGTTCGATACCGATGTCCGCGTCTGGCCCTACACCGCCCGCGATCTCTATGCCCGCGCCAACGGCATCGCTATCAAGCTGTTCGACCGCCCCACCGCGATCATTCCCCTGCATGGCGACCTGCACCACGACAATATCCTGTCGTCCGATCGCGGCTGGCTGGCTATCGACCCCAAGGGGCTGGTCGGTGATCCGGCCTATGAGGTAGCCAATGTCTTCCTCAATCCCGAACGCGGCGACGCCATCGCGTCCGACCCCAAGCGCATTGCGGCACGCGCCGATATCCTGTCCCAGCGCCTCGGCTACCCCCGCAAGCGCATCCTAGGCTGGGCCGCGGCCCATGCCGCCCTGTCGGCATGTTGGGATCTGCAGGATGGCAATCCCATCTCCGGCCAGCTCGCCTGCCTGCCCCACTTGCTCAGCGCCTACGACCAGGCTTAAGTCATTCCTCCGGATTGCCACATGTTTGATCTCACCCGCCGCGGTTTTCTCGTCATTGGTGCCACGGCGGCTCTCGCTGCCTGCTCCACCACCATTCCGGTTCTGCCTAAGGCGGCCGCCAGCACGCCCGAGAACCTGACCGACGCTGAAATTCTCACCGCCATCAATGCGGTGCGCGCGGCCAACGGCGCGCCGGCCTGGGCCTACAATCCGCGCCTCGAAGATGCGGCCCGTTCACAAGCGCGCCTCATGGCGCAGAAGAACACGCTGAGCCACGATCTGGGCACCACCCTGCGCGAGCGCGTCACCGCAGCCGGCTATCTCGGCGCCGTCGGCGAAAACGTCGCCAAGGGCTACACCAACCTGCAGGGTGCCATCGAGGGCTGGATGAATTCCTCCGGCCATCGCTCCACCCTGCTCAGCTCCAAATTCACCGAATTCGGCCTCGCCGTCGCGCGCGGCCCCGGCGGCAAGCTCTACTGGGCCATGATCGCCGGCGGCAGCTTCCAGGCCTGGATTCAGTAAGGATGCGCCGCCCGGCTATCGGCCGGCGCTTCGTCCCGCTCATCGAGCCCGTAGTCGCGTAACACCTGCGCCACCCGCAGCCGGTAATTGGCAAACACCCCGCCGCGACCCTTGGCCTGTGTCGCGCGATGGCCGGGGCGATTGCGCCACGCCACCACCGCCACTTCGTCGCGAAAGAACGATAGCGACAGCAGCTTGCCCGGTGTGGTGAGACTCTCGAAGCGCTCCACCGAGATGAACCCGTCTATCTGTTCCAGGTCCTTGCGCAGCGCCGCCGCCAGATCAAGGTAGTGCCCCATCTCGCCATCAGCAGGCCACACCTCAAAAATAACAGCGATCACGGCTGCACCAGCGGCGCATGTGGCGCCGAAGCCAGCCGCAGGAACACCCGGTCCTCGCGCCGGATGAACTGTTCGCGCTTGGCAAAAGCGTAGTTCTCGCGCCCCAGCGGATCTTCGCGCAACCGCGCCCGATAGGCCTCGTAGGCCGCAAGGCTTTCGATGTTGTAGAGCCCGTAGGCCGTCGTGGCAGACCCCTCGTGTGGTGCAAAGTATCCGATCAGGTCGGCGCCACAACGCGGAATGGCCTCGCCCCAGTTGCGTGCATAATGCTCAAAGGCATCCACCTTGAACGGGTCGATTTCGTAGCGAATGAAGCAGGTGATCATCGTCGTCTCTCCGATACTGGTGGTGCTATTCTAGTCGCTTGAGCGACGGCAATGGTTCGGCTACGATCGAACTATGAAAGACGGCCCAGCCATCTCCAGCGTCGCCGCGCTGATCGGCGATCCGGCCCGCGCCAACATCCTTACAGCGCTGATGGACGGTCGCGCGCTCACCGTCAGCGAACTGGCTGAAGCGGCTGGTGTGACCTTGCAGACCGCCAGCGGCCACCTGGCCAAGCTCACCGAAGCCAATCTGCTGGTCGCCGAGAAGCAGGGACGTCACCGCTATCTGCGGCTGTCGGGCAATGATGTGGCACAAGTCCTCGAGCAGTTGATGACCCTGGCGCAGCGCACCGGTTCCACCCGCGTCCGTACCGGCCCCAACGACGCCGCCCTGCGCGAGGCGCGCGTCTGTTACGACCACTTGGCCGGCGAGGCCGGCGTTGCTCTTTTCGGCGCGCTTACCGCCAAGGGCCTCGTCACCGGCGGCGAAACGATTTCGCTAACCGACAATGGCCGATCCTGGTTCGAACGCTTCGGCATTCCGGTCTCCGACCTCGAAAGAGCCCGCCGACCGGTGTGCCTTCACTGCCTCGACTGGTCCGAGCGTCGCCACCACCTTGCCGGAGCGCTGGGTTCAGCCCTCCTCGACCAGTTCCTCTACCGCGACTGGCTGCGCCGCGGCACCGGCCGCACCTTGCAGTTCACCACGGCGGGCAAGAAGGCGTTTGCGGCGGAATTCCTGGCCTAGCTCGTCAGCGTTCGCCGCACAGCCACGTCCCAGCCCTTGATCTTGCGCTTGCGCTCACCCGCATCCATCTGCGGCTTGAACTGCGCGTCGCGGGCCCAGCTCGCAGCAAACTCCTTCATCCCGGGCCAGACACCCGCTTTCGATCCCGCGAGCCACGCCGCGCCCAGTGCCGTTGTCTCAAGGATTTTCGGCCGGTCGACCGGCGCGTCGAGCACGTCGGCCAGAAACTGCATGGTCCAGTCCGAAGCCACCATGCCGCCATCGACGCGCAGCACCGTGTCGCCGCCGCCCTTCCAGTCCTTGCGCATGGCTTCCAGCAGGTCGCGCGTCTGGTAACACACTGCTTCCAAAGCAGCTTTTGAAATTTCGGCCGGGCCCGAATTGCGCGTCAGGCCATAGATCGCCCCGCGCGCCTCGGCGTCCCACCATGGCGCGCCCAGCCCGACAAAGGCCGGCACCATATAGACATTCTGGCTGGGGTCGGCCGTGCGCGCTAGTGGCCCGGTTTCGCTGGCGTGCTTGACCAGTTTCAGCCCGTCGCGGATCCATTGCACCGCGGCGCCGGCAATAAAGATCGAGCCTTCAAGGGCATAGCAGGTCTTTCCATCCAACCGGTAGGCGATGGTGGTCAGCAGCCGGTTCTTGCTGCGCACCATGTCGGCGCCGGTATTGAGCAGGGCGAAACAGCCCGTGCCATAGGTCGATTTCAGCATGCCAGGCTGGAAGCATGCTTGCCCTATGCTTGCAGCATGCTGGTCTCCTGCCACCCCGAGGATCGGAATTGTCGCGCCAAAGAGGCTTTCTTCGGTCAGCCCAAAGTCGTCGGCACAGTCTTTCACCTCCGGCAGCAAGGCCGCCGGTACGTCGAACAGCTCGAGCAGCCCCTTGTCCCACTGGTTTTTGGCGATGTCGAACAATAGCGTCCGACCGGCATTGGTGGCGTCGGTGGCGTGTACCTTGCCGCCGGTCAGCCGCCAGATCAGAAAGCTGTCCACCGTCCCAAAGGCCAGTTCGCCCTTCTCGGCGCGCTTGCGGGCACCCTTCACATTGTCCAGCAGCCACTTGACCTTGGTGCCGCTGAAATAGGGGTCGAGCAGCAGTCCGGTCTTCTTGGTGACGGCCGTCTCATGCCCGGCCTTCTTCAGCTTGGCGCAGTAAGCGGCCGTGCGCCGGTCCTGCCACACGATGGCGTTGTGGATCGGCTTGCCCGTCGTCCGGTCCCAGATCAGCGTTGTCTCACGCTGGTTGGTAATGCCGATGGCGGCGACGTCTTTCGCCTCCACCTTGGCCTCCTTGAGCGCCTTGCGGATGGCCCAGACCACCGACTCCCAGATTTCCTCCGGGTCATGCTCGACCCAACCGTCTTGCGGAAAGATCTGGGTGAACTCCTTCTGCCCCACGCCGGCAATGGTCCGGTCCTTACCGAACACGATCGCCCGGCTGGATGTGGTGCCCTGATCGATCGCCAGGATGTATTTGCTCATGAGTGTCTCCGCCACTGAGCTTTCCGCTTATCTCCCCCTCGCCGCTTGTGGGAGAGGGATAGGAAATCCGCGTTCAGCGGATTTTCGAGGGTGAGGGGTGCTCGTCATCCCATGCCAGACGCCAAGTGCCCCCTCATCCGCACTTCGGGGACCTTCTCCCACGAAGGGGAGAAGGGCAGAGCCGCTAGACTTTGCCCGCCAGATACGCCTCCAGCGCCGCGACCTCGTCCTTACTCACCCGCAAGCCGATTTTTGTCCGCCGCCACAACACATCTTGTGCCGTCCGCGCCCATTCATTGGCAACCAGGTAATCCACCTCGGCCGCATAGAGGTCCCAGCCGAAGTGCTGACCAAGCTCTTCAACCGAGTGCGCATTGCCCAGCAGCACCCGTGCCTGAGTGCCGTAGAGCCGCATCATCCGCCGCAGCATCGCGGGCGGCAGCCCGGCATAGTCCATGCCCAGCCGGCGGACCTCTGCCTCGAAAGCCAGGGGTTCGAAACCGCCACCGGGCAGGCGGCTGGTCTTGGTCCAGGCCGCACCCTTCTTGCCGAGCACACCTTCGATCTTCTCCAGCACCGATTCCGCCAGCCGCCGCGACGTGGTGAGCTTGCCGCCGAACACGTTGATCGCTGCGCCGGTCGCCGCATCGCCATCGACCTTGAGCACATAGTCGCGCGTCGCCTCCTGGGCGGCGCTGGCGCCGTCGTCGAACAACGGCCGCACGCCCGAATAGGTCCAATGGATCTGGTCTGATGTCACCGGCTTGGCGAAATACTCGCTGGCCGCCGCGAGCAGGTAGTCGGTCTCGGCCTCGGAGATTCTCACATCCTTGGGGTCGCCCGTATAGTCCTGGTCGGTCGTGCCGATCAGCGTGAAGTCGTCCTCATAGGGAATGGCGAAGATGATCCGGCCGTCGGCGTTCTGGAAGATGTAGCAGCGGTCGTGGTCATAGAGCTTGCGCACCACGATATGGCTGCCCTTGACCAGCCGCACATTGTGCGCCCCGTTCTTGCCCATAGCGCCGGTGATAACGTGGTCGACCCAGGGCCCCGCGGCATTGACCACGAGCTTCGCCCGCACGGTCTGCCGCCCCGCCTCGCCATCGAGCTCCACGGTCCAGCCACCGTTGTCGCGGCGCGCGCTCGTCACCTTGGTGCGCACATGCACGGCCGCGCCCTTATCCGCCGCATCGCGGGCATTGAGCACGACGAAACGTGCATCATCGACCCAGCAATCCGAGTATTCGAAGCCCAGTCGGTAGCCCGGCTTCAGCGGCTTTCCGGTGACGTCGCGGGTCAGGTCCAGTGTCTTGGTCGGCGGCAACAGACGCCGCCCGCCCATATAGTCATACATGGCAAGCCCGGCCCGCAGCACCATCGCCGGCCGCAACCCCTTGTGGTGCGGCAGCACGAAGCGTAGCGGCTTGATGATATGCGGTGCTTCCGCCCACAGCACTTCGCGCTCGGCCAGCGCTTCATGCACCAGCCGGAACTCGTAATGTTCGAGGTAGCGCAGCCCGCCATGCACCAGCTTGGTCGCGGCCGAAGAGGTGCCGCTGGCCAGGTCGTTCATTTCGGCCAGCGCCACCGAATAGCCGCGGCCCACCGCATCGCGCGCCACGCTGGCGCCATTGATGCCGCCGCCAATCACGAAGACGTCGACACTGTCGCTACTGGCCATATACGCCCCCAAAGTTGTGCTTTCGCTTGTACGCGTTTTGATTTCGTTTGTGAAGAAAATCGTTTCGGTTTGGCGGCCATAGCGATCGATCAATCTACCATACAAGATGGCCGTTGACCTGGCCCGATGAGGCGGGTAGGGCAGGGTGTTCTTTCGGCCAAGGAACTTCCGGCCATGCTTGCGATCATCACCGTTATTGCGCCCATCTTCGCACTGATGGCGCTCGGCTATGGCGCGGTGCGCTTTCGTCTCTTCCCGGCCGACGGCATCAAGAGCCTGATCGCCTTCGTTAACAATTTCGCGACACCCTGCCTGCTGTTCCATTCGCTGCTGACCAGCGACCTGCGCTCGGCCTTCAACCTCGCCATCATCGGCCCCTTCTACCTGGGCGCCCTCATCTGCTTCGTCCTCGGCATCGTCATCGCCATCAAGGTCTTCGGCAATCGCCCGGGCGAGGGCGTGTCGGTCGGCTTTTCCGGTACCTTCACCAATACTGTGCTGGTCGGCCTGCCCATCCTGACCCGCGCCTACGGCCCCGACGCGCTGCCGGTGACGCTGTCGATCATCGGCCTGCATGGCGCTATTCTGCTGACCATCGGCATGGTGACCATGGAATTGGTGCGCCGCGACGGCCAGCCGCTGGGCAAGACCCTGGTCGTGGCGGCCAAGCGCGTGCTGTCCAACCCGCTGATCTGGGGCATTATCGCCGGCATGGTCGGCTATTTCTCCGGCCTCACCCTCATCGAGCCGGCCGAGGCTTTCTTCGTCATGATGAGTTCGGCCGTCGTCCCCGCCGCCCTTTTCGGCATCGGCGGGGCACTCTACGAGTTCAAGCTCAGCGAAAACTGGAAGCAGGCGCTCGTCGCCTCCTCGATCAAGCTCATCGTCCACCCGGCCATCGCCTATGTGCTGATGATTTGGGTGCTGCACGTCCCCATGGACATCGCGCGCTATGGTATCCTGCTGGCCGCCATGCCATCGGGCGTCAACGTCTACGTCTTCGCCACCTACTACAATCGCGGTACCAGCGTCGCCGCCAATACCATCCTGATTGCCACGGTGGCCTCGGCATTGACCATATCGGCCTGGCTCTATCTGCTGAGCCTCTAGCCGGAGCTCTCAGTGACAGCCCATATCGACGACTACCTGAAGCTGCGCCAGACCACGCTGCATCTGCTCACACCAGCCGAGCGGATCGCGTTTTGCTCGGCCGTCGCTGCCTGGCTCCGCCACGCAGAATCCTGGATTCGCGCCGACGCCGCGGAACGCCTGGCCACGGCGGTATTCTGGGAGAGCTATCGGCGCGACGATCCAAACGCGCCGCACATGACCCACTATGCGCATCGCGCTGCCTGGCTCCTGGAGGAGATCGAGGCAGCCCAACTGAGCCATGCCGATATCCTGCCGGCCTTCATCCGACACCTGCGCTACCGCTCCCCATCCGGACCGCAATTGCCGATCGTGCTGGCCTGGTTCGATCGCCTTGAGGGCCAGCCGCCACCGGGGTTCGACACCAACCTCGTCGTCGGTACGCGCCTTCTCTTGGTCGAACCCATGGAATGGCGCATCGCGGCGCCCAGCTGGCTGGCTCTGCTCGATCATCCCTCCGATTGGGTACGCGGCTGCGCCGCTGTGAGGCTGGGCGGTTGCGACGATGACGATACCGCGCCCAGCCGGACCGACCTGTTTGCGATTGTCGGCGGAAAGGAACTGCTTCGGCCCGGCATTGCCGGACCCTTCTGGTCGCCCTCCCATGCCGATGGCGGCGGGAGCGATACCGAGACGGTTATCCTCTGGATGATGGACCTGCTCGAACGCCGTATCGGTCCGCCGCCGCCGTTCGAAGACATGCCCAGCAATGACATCGACTTCTTTCTGCACGAACTGTGCAGCTTCTCGCCCGAACTGGTCGACCGCATGCTGCGCGGCGGCTTCGTCGAGTTGGCGTTGATGACGGCCACCGAAATTCGCGGCTTTGTCGAGGGCATGCGACCAAGGCTCGAGACTCTGGCCGGCAATGCCGACGCCGGTGTCGGCGCGGCAGCGTCAAAGCACCTTGAGCTCTACTACGCCGCCGACTAGCCGATCGCCCTCACGTCAGCAATTCCGTGAACCGAACCGGCGCCCCCATGTCGATTGGAGCGCGTGGCTCGAACGACAGGCCCATAACGCCACTTTCGAACGCCCGCGTCTCCACCAGCACCATGTCCCGCTTCTCCGCCAGCTCTCCGAACCACGAGGCGCCCGGAGACACAGTCGGAAACACGAACAGGTTGAACCGGTCGACCAGTCCCAGCCGAACCATGGATCGGGCCAGCTCCGCTCCGCCGGACAGATGGATGTCGCCGCCAGGCTTCGCCTTCAGCTCGGCGATGAACGCGACCAGCGCCGCATCGTCCTCCGCCACGACCTGCCGGGCATTGTGCCACCACTCCAGCGGCCGCGAGCCGCTGCGCGAGATCACCAGCTTCTCGGTGTCGTGCATGTGCCGCGCCATCTGCTGGTTGCTGTCGGTGCCTTCGCCCGAGGCCAGCGCGCTAGGCCAATAGGCCACCATTTCGTCATAGGTCGTCCGCCCCACCAGCAGCGTATCCGACGTCTTGGCATTGGCGTTGATCTGCCGATAGAGGTCGTCGCCGACCCCACCGATCCACTCGAGGGGCTGGTCCAACCGCCCGTTGAGCGTCGTCATCATACCCAGAACCAGTTTGCGCATCATCGCCTCTAAAGTTAGCTGTTGGGATAAGTAATAGTTCGTGCCTCACCCTGCTGGTGAGGCTTGGCCTAGTTCTCGACGAGTGCGGCCAGCTGTGCTGCCACAGTGCCCCACCCGTCATAGAAGCCCAGGTCGCGATGCATCTTCTGGTCGTCCGGATTGCGATGCATCACCAGCGCGCGGTAGGCCGTGCCAAGATCGTGGTCATCAAGCGTAATGATCGCGGTCATGAAGGGCTGTTCGGCCGGGCGATACCCGCCCACCAGGGCGTTGGTGAAGACGATGCGTTTGCCGGGATCGATCTCCAGGTAGCAGGCGCTGAGATGCGGGCCAAAGGGCGAACCGCCTTCGCTGATCCTGGTGATCAGGGCTCCGCCAGGGCGCACATCCATGGTCTCCACCTTGCACAGTGCCGGCGCGGGAACCCACCACTGTTCGAAGCTGGCCGGGTTGGTCCATGCCGCCCATACGGCCGAGCGCGGCGCCTTGATGGTGCGCGTGATTTCGAGATCGCGTTCTGGGTCCAAAGTCATGATTTGAGCTCCTTGTTGGTGGCGGCGATGGCGAACTGCTCCAGCCGGTCAGTCCGGCCTTCCCAGATCGCGCGTTGCTCGCCAAGCCAGCCATCGACCGCCGCGAACCGCGCCTTGTCGATCTCGCAAGTCCTGACCCGGCCGGACTTGCGGGTGCGGATCAGCCCGGTTTCCTCGAGCAAGTGGATGTGCTTCATGAACGAGGGCAGGGCCATGTCGAACGGCTGTGCCAGCTCGCCCACACTTGCCGGCCCGCGTCCCAATCGTCCGATGACGGCCCGTCGCGTCGGATCGGCCAAAGCCTGAAAAATGCCATCGAGATGGTGTTGATACTGTGCCATAAGGCTAAGTATCATGACAAGAAACTAAGCACAAGAGCTAAGTGTTATGCTGCCCCGCGGGACATAATGCGAGCAGGTCCAACCCATTGCATCCTCCACCCTTTAACTCGGCTCGCGCGCACTTACGTCCTCGCTCAACATACCCATCGGGGCTGCCATATGTCCGACGCGCGGTCTCTCGGATCACTCGTCCTGTTCGTCACCATTTTCGCCGCCGGCTGGATCGCTTCGGTCGTCCTGGTTTGGCAGCTTGGCCCGGTTCCCGAGGCCGCCCAACCCTGATACCGCACCCTCTATTGGTGTGCCGCCGTCATTGCCTGGCTGTGGTGGCAGCACCCGCAAGAACCGGCCAACTGGCTTGGTCTTGCCCCTTTCACTGCCCGCGCTGGCATGTGGAGTGCCTTGGCGTTGGTAATTGTGGTGGGGTGTAACCTGCTGCGTGTGCAGGTTGTGGGCTCCATTGGCCAGTTGGCATCGCTCCCGCCCGTCGAGCTTGGCTGGATCATAGTCGCGGCAGCAGTCGAGGAACTGGTGTTCAGGGGCGCCATCCAGACCCGGCTGGCTCAGATTTGGCGCCCCGCTATTGCCATCGGCGTTACGGCCATCGCGTTCCTGGCCATCCATTTTCCGGGTCGGGTGTTGCTGGCGGCAATGTCTGACGCGACGACAATGGTCTCGGTCTTTCTCACCGGCCTGGTCTGTGGCTTGCTACGTCATCGAACCGGTAGTCTATGGCCGGCCATTGCGGCCCACACCGCAAACAATTTCGGCGTGCTGTTCTAGCGCGCATGCCTAGTCGTGCCGTGACACATCCACATCGACCGTCTTCACTCCATCGCCGGCGGGCACGGCGCGCACCGGCTGCGCACCCAGCGCATCGAGTCCTGCGGCCAGCCGCACGTGCCGGTCGGTCGGGCACAATTGCAGCAGAGGGTCGAAGCCGATCCAGCCCAGCCCTTCGTCGAACGCCTCGGCCCAGGCATGAAACGGGGCTTGCCCGTCTTCGGCCTCGGCCAGATACCCGGTGACGTAGCGCGCCGGGATATCCAGCGCTCGCGCCGCGCCGATAAAGGCATGGGCATAGTCGCTGGCCGGGGGCAGGGGCTTGCTGTCGCCACCCTGGCTTTGCGACTGCGAGCCATCGGCGGCCATCTGCGTCTGCACCTGGCCCTCTTCGGCCACACCCAATGTTTCCCCGACCCGTGCCATCAGCCCGTGCAGGATATCGAGGCGGCTTTCCTTGCTGCCGCGAAACTTGCCGTAAAGCGCCACCGGCGCCTTGGTCAGCGCAGTGACCCGCCGATAGAGCGCCGGCACCGGCTCGCCGCCGGGCCGGCCAAGCACGCCATGCCTGTCGGTGGTTTCCACCGCGCCCTTGACGATGATCTGCAACACGCCCTCGGGCTTGCTCTGGTTCACCAGATGCACCGTATTGCCATAGGCATCGCTGAACCGTCCGGCATTGCCGATGCCGGGCATTTCCACGCTCCAGCTCTCGACCTTCTGCGTCGGCCCGCTCTGCGGCGTCAACAGCAATTGCAGCACCGCATGGGCCGTGCCGGGCGGGGGTGTGATGCTCAGTTCATGGCGGATGGAAATACGCATCAGTAAAAGTTGTAGCTCTCCGATAGGGCATTCGACACGCGGTTGTTGCGGGCGATGAACTCGGTCAGGAATTCGTGCAGGCCATGGGCGAAGATGGTGTCCATGGTCGTGCCCTCCACCATCGATCGCAACTGCCCCGCAGCCTCGTTGCAGCTCTGCTTTTTGCCATAGAACTCCGCCAGCGTTTCCGTCGTCTGTTCGAGGAACCGGGCGCAAAAGATCAGTGATCGCGGCATTTCCGGCCGCAGGATCAGGAAATCGGCGATGTTATGGGCCTTGTAGCGGTCGTGATAGACGTGCCGGTAGCTGCGATGGGCGGATGCCGCCCGCAGGATCAGCGTCCATTGCTGGATGTCGAGATCGCCGCCCACCATCTTGGCGCGCGGCAGCAGCACGTAATATTTCATGTCGAGAATGCGGGCCGTATTGTCCGCCCGCTCGATGAAGTTCCCGGCTTGCAGAAACGCAAACCCGTCATCGCGCAGGATGGTGCCGAGCAGCGCCCCGCGGAACTCGTGGCTGAGATGCTTGACCCATTCCAAAAGGCCCAAGAGCTTCGCCCCACGCACGTCGCGCGGCTTGATCTGGCTGAATTCGAGCCAGGCGCTGTTGATGCTCTCCCACATATCGCTGGTAATCGCCGTGCGCACCGAGCGCGCATTGGTGCGCGCCGCCTGCAGGCACGCAAATACCGAACTCGGATTATCAGGGTCGAACATCATGAAATGGGCGACCGTGTCGACATCGGGCGTCGTGTGCTTCTTGTTGAAGTCCTCGTCGACCTCCGCCGCCTGCATCATCGACATCAGATGCTCGCTGGCCCCGCCTTCACGCCGGCTGGTGAGGCTCATCCGATACCCCGCCTCCAGCAGCCGCGCCATGTTTTCTGCCCGCTCGACATAGCGGGAGAGCCAGAACAGGTTTTGTGCGGTGCGTCCGAGCATGCTCATGGGGAGATCGGGGTGGTGGCCACCCCCCTCCCAGCCTCCCCCACAAGGGGGGAGGTGCTGCCCGGAGCTTGCGGTACGATCTCGTCAAAACCGTAGCCCTGCACCGCCCCCTTGAAGGGGGAGGGTGGGAGGGGGTAGGGCCACAAACGCGGATTGCTGGAGAGCGACTGCATCATCAATCTTCCAGCACCCACGTATCTTTTGTGCCGCCGCCCTGGCTGGAATTCACCACCAGTGAGCCCTTCTTGAGCGCCACGCGCGTCAGGCCGCCGGGGGTAATCCGCACCTCGTCACCGATAAGCACATAGGGCCGCAAATCCACGTGGCGCGGGGCGATGCCGGCGTTCACGTAAGTGGGGCAGGTGCTCAACGCCAGCGTCGGCTGCACAATGTAATTGTCCGGTCGCGCCTCGATTTTCCGGCGGAACTCGGCATGCATGGCCTTGGACGAGGTCGGCCCCACCATCATGCCATAGCCGCCCGAGCCGTGAACCTCCTTCACCACCAGGTCGCCGATATTATCGAGCACCCAGTGGCGCTGCTCCTCGTCGGTGCAGTTATAGGTCGGCACGTTCTGCAGCAGCGCCTTCTCGCCGAGATAGAACTCGATGATCTCAGGCACGTAGGTGTAAACTGCCTTGTCGTCGGCAATGCCCGTGCCTGGCGCGTTGACCAGCGTGACATTCCCGGCTCGATAGGCATTAAACAGCCCAGGCACGCCCAGCATGGATTCGGGCTTGAAGGTCAGCGGATCGAGATAGTCGTCGTCGATGCGCCGGTAGATCACGTCCACCCGTTCGGGCCCGGTCGTGGTCCGCATATAGACCTTGCCACCATCGACAAAGAGATCGGGCCCCTCGCACAGCGTCGCGCCCATCCGGTCGGCGAGGAACGAGTGTTCGAAATAGGCCGAATTGTAGATGCCCGGCGTCAGCACGACGATATTGGGCGATGACCCCGCGCCAGCAGGCGCTACGCTTTCCAGCGTCCGCCGCAAGTTTTCCGGATAGGTCTCGACCGGCGCGACCTTGCTGCGCTGGAACAGGTCCGGCGCCAGCATCATCATCGCCTCGCGGTCTTCCAGCATGTAGCTGACGCCCGAAGGCGTGCGCAGATTGTCTTCCAGCACATAGAATTCGTCCGGCCCGACCCGCACGATGTCGACGCCGATAATGTGGGCATAGACGCCCTTGGCCGGCTCCAGCCCCATCATCTCCGGGCAGAACGCGGCGTTCTGCAGGATCAGCTTGGCCGGAATCCGCCCGGCCTTCAGTATCTCCTGGCGATGGTAGATGTCGTAGAGAAAGGCGTTGAGCGCCTTGACCCGTTGCTCGATCCCCTTGCTCAGCCGCCGCCATTCCATCGCCGAAATGATGCGGGGTATCACATCAAAGGGGATGACTTTCTCGGTGCCCTCCTCCGAGCCATAGACGGCAAAGGTGATACCGAGCTTGCGGAAGATGGCCTCGGCGTCCGACTGCATCAGCGTCAGCGCTTTGTCCGGCTGTTCTTCGAGCCACTGGGCCAGGGCCCGATAAGGTTCGCGGACGCTGCCATCCGCATTATACATTTCGTCGAACGGCGGTTTGTCGCCCATTATGCTCCGAGTGGTAATACGGCTCGTCCCATCGCCTTCACATTGCTACACTTTTATGAGGCGGCGGCAAGCCGGTCGCCGGCTTTTTGCTGAGGGCGGGTCGACTTGAATGGTAGGGGCGGCTATTCCTAGCCAACCCCTTCCAGATATTGCGAGTTCCCATGGCCATCGAGATTCTGCAAACCGGCAAGCTGCTCGATAGCTGTGAGACGGCCCTCGCCGAACGCTATACCGTCCACAAGCTGCACGAGCAGGCCGACCCCAAGGCCTGGTTGGCGGCCAATGGCGCCCGCATTCGCGCCCATGCGGGTTCGGGCGTGCAGGCTGATCTGATGGATGCGCTGCCCAATCTCGAAATTATTGCCAGCTTCGGCGTCGGCTACGACAATATCGACACCAAGACCGCCAAGGCCCGCAATATCCGCGTCACCAACACGCCTAACGTGCTCAACGACGCCGTCGCCGAGCTCACCATCGGCCTCATGATTGCGTTGGCCCGCCGCATCCCGCAGGGCGACCAATATGTCCGCCAGGGCAAGTGGCCGTCGGCCAATATGGGCCTCTTCTCCGAACTGACCGGCAAGACCGTCGGCATTCTCGGCCTCGGCCGCATCGGCAAGGAGATCGCCGTCAGGGCCCAGGCCATGAAGATGCGCGTCGTCTATTACGGCCGCAAGCGCCAACCCACCGAGCCGCATGTCTACTACGACAACCTCGTCGACATGGCCCGCGACAGCGACTGGCTGGTCATCATCGCGCCCGGCGGCAAAGGCACCGAGCGCATCGTCAGCCGCGACGTTCTCGAAGCGCTCGGTCCGAAGGGCATGCTGGTCAATGTTGCCCGTGGCACCCTGATCGACGAGCCGGCCATGCTCGAATTGCTGCAATCCGGCAGCCTCGGCGGCGCCGCACTCGACGTGTTCGAAAACGAGCCTGCCGTTCCCGCCGGCTTCCTCGCGCTCGACAACGTCGTCCTCAGCCCCCACCAGGGCAGCGCCACCAACCAGACTCGCGACGCCATGGGCGCCTTGCTCGTCGCCAACCTCGAAGCCCATTTCGCCGGAGAACCGCTGATCAGCGCTGTGGTTTAGTCAAAACTCTCAGTCGGGCTCCCCTCCCCCTTGCGGGGAGGGGTTGGGGTGGGGGTGCGATCTCTCAGCGCGGCGCTGAGCACGGCAAAGACGCCCTCCGCGTTGCCAAGCACATCATTGTTGGTAAATCGCAGCACGGAATAGCCGCGCCCCGCCAGGTAAGTCGTTCGCCTTGCATCATAGGCCATGGCCTCGTCTGTTCCGTGCGTATCGCCGTCGATCTCGACAACAAGCGCGGCGTGATGACAGACGAAGTCCACGTAGTAGGGGCCGATCTGCGCTTGCCGGCGGAAATGGAACCCCGTCTTTCTGAACGTGTAGACGATTTGCCAGAAACGCCGCTCCGCTGGCGTTTGGTCTCTGCGAAGTTGGCGAGAACGGTCTCTGGACATAGCTCAGCATACCCCCACCCCAACCCCTCCCTGCAAGGGGGAGGGGAGGTCGACTGAGCGTTTTGAGGCCTCACTCCAAATTCTCCTGCACCATGGTCCCAGCCTGGTGCACGCAGAACACCACCAGCCGGCCATCGCCGATATTGATGAATTTGTGCGGTACCCCGCCCGGCACCACGGCGATATCCCCTGGTCCGGCCTCGAACGTCTCTTCGCCCGCCACGATCCGCGCCCGGCCCGATTGCACGAACCACGTCTCGGGGTAGGGATGGACATGCAGCCCCGGTCCCTGACCCGGATCATTGTCCACGGCAAAGAACGAGATGTCCGTGCCATAGGCCGTGCCCTCAAATCTGATCGTCCGGCTCTCGCTCGGCGTCCGGTCCGCTGCGCGCAATACCTGTGCCATCATGAGTCTCCTGTGCTCGTTGCTGAGACGACGAGCGAGCTCATCGGTTTTCGACACGCTCAGCTGTTGATCACGAATATCCGATGCGGCTCTCCGCTCATCAGGATCACGTCTGCCGCCGTCCACCCCTGCTGTTCGAACAGGTGCACCGCATCCGCCGTGAGCGCGTAGAGCCGCCGATGCCCCAGCCGCAGCGCCTCCGCCTTCGCCCGGCCCAGCAACGCCTTGGCCACGCCGCGCCGCCGCACCTGCGGCATCACCACCAGCCCGCCGACCCATGGCGATCGCTCGGTTACCAGCCCGCCGGAACTCGCTGTCAGTGCGCAGGTGCCCACCACCACGCCATCCTGTAGCGCCACGATGCCCAGCGGCAACCCGTCCCGCCGCATCCGCTCGCTCAGGTCGGTCCGCGCCGAAGCCCCGCGCGCATTGTACCAATCGGGCCATTCGCTCTCGAACAGCGCGGACAGCGGCTCGATGGCGTCCTTGTGGTCAATCAGCAACGCTGTCGATATCGTCATCGTCCTGCCTTTCTCGCACGGCCTACCTGCATCATGTGGCGATTCCCTCCGGCCCCACAAAGGGCTAGCGTCGGCATCGATGAATGAGGAGACCGGCATGGGTGAGTGGTGGCGCGGCGGAGTGATCTATCAGGTCTATCCGCGTTCGTTTCAGGATAGCAATGGCGACGGCATCGGCGATCTGCCCGGCATTATCCGCCGGCTCGATCACATCGTCAGCCTCGGCGTCGATTGTATCTGGCTCTCGCCCATCACCCGCTCGCCCCAGGCTGATATGGGCTATGACGTCTCCGACTATCGCGACGTCGATCCGCTTTTCGGCTCGCTGCACGATTTCGACAGTCTGGTCGAACAGGCCCATGCCAGGGGCCTCAAGGTCATCATGGATCAGGTGGTGAGTCACACCTCGGACCTGCATCCCTGGTTCCAGGAATCCCGCCTCAACCGCACCAATGCCAAGGCCGACTGGTATGCCTGGGCCGATCCGCTCCCCGATGGCTCTCCGCCCAATAACTGGCCGGCGGTGTTCGGCGGCCGCGCCTGGGAGTGGAACCCGACGCGCGGGCAGTACTACCTGCACAACTTTCTCGCCAGCCAGCCCGACCTCAACTTCCATAATCCCGAAGTGCAGCAGGCCGTGCTCGATGTCATGCGCTTCTGGCTCGAGCGCGGCATCGATGGCTTCCGCCTCGATACCGTGAATTACTACTTTCACGACAGGAAGCTGCGCTCGAACCCGCCCAACAAGCGCCACGAGCATCTGCCCTACGCGGTCAATCCCTACGACATGCAGGAGCACCGCTACTCCAAGAGCCAGCCGGAAAACGTCGACTTCCTGCGCCGCGTCCGCTCCCTGCTCAACGAATTCCCCGGCACCACCTCGGTCGGCGAGGTCGGCGACAGCCACAAATCCGTTCAGCTCATGGCCGAATACACTTCAGGCGGCGATACGCTGCATATGTGCTACGGCTTCGATTTCCTCGGCCCCGAATTCACCGCCGCCCATTTCCGCACCCGCATCGAGCAATTCTTCAAAGCCGGTCCCGATAGCTGGCCGTGCTGGAGCTTTTCCAACCATGACGTGCCGCGTCATATGACCCGCTGGGCTGCTCATAGCCGCTCACCCGCCGAACTCGCCCGCCAGACCGCTGCACTGGTGCTAAGCCTCAAGGGCTCGGTCTGCCTCTATCAGGGCGAAGAACTCGGCCTGCCGGAAACCGATCTGCTGTTCGAGGAACTCACCGATCCGCGCGGTATTCGCTTCTGGCCGGAAGACAAGGGCCGTGACGGCTGCCGCACGCCGATCCCGTGGGACGAGGGCGAGGCCCCCAATGGCTTCACCTCGGGCACGCCCTGGCTGCCGGTCAAGCCGGCTCAGTCGGCCCTCAATGTCGCGGCGCAGAACGGCGACGAAACCTCGACGCTCGGCTTCTACCGCACCATCCTGGCCTGGCGAAAAGCCCACGCGGCGCTGATCGAGGGTAGCGTGGAATTCGAAAAGACCGCTGAACCGATCCTGGCCTATCGCCGCGTCGCCGGCGACCACAGCCTGCTCTGCGTCTTCAACCTCTCCCCTGACCCGCGCGAAGTCACGGTCAGCGGCATCGCCTCGGGCATCGAGCTCGAACCCGTGTCCCAGAACGCGGCGCTTGCTGGCAAGACCCTGAAACTGGGTGCCAACGGCTACGCCTTCGTCGCCCTGCCGGCGTCGACCCGGGCCAAGGTCAGCTACAAGGACTAGATGCCTACTGCACGCGCTCAAACGTGTTCGGATCGTAGAATTGCATCTCTTCCCCGCCTTCCGGCTTGCGCACGAAGGCGCGGATGCAGCCGTTCCAGCGCTCGACGCGGGTGGCATCCACCCCCTCCTGGCGCAGGCGCATCAGGTCGAACTCGTTCAGCTCCTGCTCGGTAAACGGCTTGCCGATCTGGATGCTGAAATTGGTGACGATGCCGCGATCATCGGTGCAGAAGGCGGCCTGCGCCGGGAAGGCCGTCAGCAGCACGAGGCCGGCGGCGCAGAAACTGGTCCGGATGAACATGTCAGAATCTCCTGTTGCGGCTAGCTATCGCGAGCAATTGTGGCGGCCTCACGCCGGCGATCCTGCATCCGGCGACTGACGCGCATTGCGCATATAATCCACCGGCGAGCGCCCAACCACGTTGCGGAAGTCGTTACTGAAATGGGCCTGATCGGTATAGCCCAGCTCATGAGCAATGCGGGTCCAGTTCGGATCAGTTTCCTCGGTCGCCAGCCGGGCAGCTTCTGTCAACCGATAGAGTCGGATCACCCACTTGGCCCGAACCCCGACATGATTCTGGAACAGATGCTGCAGCGTACGCTCGCTGAGCCCGCTGCGCTCGGCCAACGCGCCCACCGAGACGATCGAACGGTCCTGCTGAATCTGGCTAACGATCCGGCTGGCCGTGGCGACATTGCCGTCAATCTCGGGCAGGCCATCGCCCGCCAGCAGGGCCTCCACCATATCGAGCATCGCTGTCGGATCGTTGGTCGCGAGCAAGGCCTGCCGCCAGGCCGCATCTGCCCGCGGGAACAGCGTCTCGGCCTCGATCGTCCGATCAACCAATTCGGCGACGGCGTGCCCCAGAAACGGCCGGAAGCCGCCGGGACGGAACATGATGCCGACGACGCTGGCCGAGCCGCTGACCGTGTAAGTGTAACGGCTCGTGGTCACGCCAGTGACCCAGCCGCGCTCCAGCGTGAATGCCAGGTTCAGCCGAGGTTGTGGCAACAGCTCGGTCGCGTAACTCTGCCCCTCGGGCAGGTGCCAGTCGACCATCCAGTAATATTCGACGAACGGCGCCAGTCGTGCCGTAGGCTCGAACCGGCGTACCGCATAGCTGCGCGCCGCATCCTCGGGGTAGAGAATACCCGGCATCGTCTCGGTCTTTTCGGCGAACGTTTTTGCGGGTTTTTGCAATTGGCTGTGGTCGCGCCAGGCTAAGTTCGGTGTCCAACGAGGAGCTTATCATGACCGACGCGACCACAGCCATTGTCAGCACTGAAATCGTCGCCCCGCCGGCGGTCGTTTGGTCGGCACTGACGGACCCGGCCAAGGTCAAGCAGTGGATGTTCGGCACCGAAATGCGTGCCGATTGGCAAGTCGGTGGCCGCGTCTACTTCCGCGGCGAATGGGACGGCAAGCCCTATGAGGACCGTGGCGACATCCTGGCCATCGAAGCACCGCGGCTGTTGACCCTCGATTTCTACAGCTCGGTCGGCGGCCTGCCCGATGTTCCCGAAAGCTACCAGCCCATCACCTATGAACTGACGCCCAGCAGCACGGGCACACGCCTGACCATCACTCATGAGAACAACCCCGACGCCGAAACCGCCGAGCGCATGCGCGCCACATGGACCACCACCCTGGCAGGCCTCAAGGACGTCGCCGAAAGCGCCGGTTAGCCGGCGTTGCGTCTTTCGCGGCGGCGGATAAAGACGACCACCGTCGGGATCGCGAAGCTCAGCAGCAGCAGCCGGATGACATGGTGTGCCGCGATAAACGCTGTGTCATAGCCCAGCGCAATGCCCAGCGCGCCCATGCCTTCGAGAGCTCCAGGCGACAGGCCCAGCCAGATCTGCCCATAGGGCATATCGACCACAAGGCTCACAAGCCACGCATTCAGCGACACGATGCCCACCGTCATCGCCGTGGCGATCACGCCGCCCTTGGCCGCGGTCATGAATTCCTTGCGCGTGATCCCGGCGAAGCGTGACCCGATCAGCGCGCCGGTCAGCACGAAGGTCACGATCACCAGCGGCCCCGGAATGGCGCCAGTATAAAGCCCGCCCAGCTTGGCGGCAGTCGCCGCCGCCATCGAACCGAGCACGAAGCCGGCCGGCACCTTGAGCCTGACAAAGAGCAGTCCGGCGGCCACGCAGCCAGCCGCCAGCGCCAGCAATTCCCACGTGGTCAACAGGCTGGTGGCGACCGGCGGGTCGAAATGATCGATCGGCAGGAACACTGCGCCGATCGGCACGCAGATGGTCAGCATCAGGATGCGGATCACCTGGATGATGGCGATCTGCCGCGCATCGCCCACGCCTGCCGAGGCGATCCCCATGATGAACGACAGGTGACCGGGAAATGAACTGAGATAGGCCGTCCCCGGATCGAGCCTGAAGTACCGCGCCAGCATCCAGCCGGTCAGCGAGGTGATCAGGATCAGTTCCAGCACCAGCGCTGCCAGGCTCACTGGCCAGCTCGCGATCAGGCTCAGGCTGTCAGGCGCCACGCTGGCGCCCATCGACATGCCGATCAGCACGAACGCCACGTCCCGCGCCCAGCTCGGTAGCCCCACCGGCAGCCCCGCCATTGCCGCTCCCGTCACCGCCAGCGCCCCACCCATCAACCAGCTTGCCGGCAAATTGAGCAAGGTCGCGACCCCACCACCTATGGCGGAGATGACGACAGTGAGGATGGGTGGGTAGAGCTTGGAGAGAGGGGGCATAAGTCTCATCACAATCGCCGTCTCCTTCCCCATGCGCGAGAGGGACGACCTGACGCGTTCAACGGAAGGTCAGGCGAGCCTACCCTTGGGCGGCGCGCGCAGGCCATACTCCTTTGGAGAAGGGGGGATCACTGAGCGGGTAACGCCCGCTCCGCCAGCCGCACCCAATAGCTCGTCCCCACCGGGATGGCAGCGTCGTTGAAGTCATATGTATCGGTATGGAGCTCGCTGCTGTCCCCATTGCCGAGGAAGATATAGGCTCCTGGCCGCGCTTCCAGCATGAACGAAAAATCCTCGCCGCCCATCGATGGTGGGGCATCTGCATCGACGCGCTCGGCTCCGGCAACCTCGGCGGCCACCGTCGCCGCGAACGCCGTCTGCTCGGGCGAATTGACCGTCACCGGATATCCCCTGGCATAGCGCATCTGCGCCTCGGCGCCGAAACTCGCCGCGAATTGCGGCACGAACTCACCCAGCCGCTGCTCGATCAAGTTCTGCACCGCCCCGTCCAGCGTTCGCACCGTCCCGGTAATCTTGGCGGTTCGCGAAATGACATTGTCGGCCTCGCCGGCCTCCAGCATCGTCACCGATAGCACGGCGCTGGCGAGCGGATCGACATTGCGCGACACGATGCTCTGCAGGCCCACGATCATGTTGGCCGCCACGATGATCGGATCGACCGTCGTCTGCGGCCGCGCCGCATGGCCGCCCTTGCCGATAATGTCGATGTAGAAACGGTCCGTCGCCGCCATGATGCCGCCGCTGCGGATGCCGAAATGGCCCACCGGCATGCCCGGCCAATTGTGCATGCCGTAGAATTCGTCGATGGCGAAGCGCTCGGCCAGCCCGTCTTTCAGCATTTCCTTGCCGCCACCACCGCCCTCTTCCGCCGGCTGGAAGATCACCGCGATCCGCCCGTCGAAATTGCGTGTCTCCGCCAGGTATTTGGCGGCGCCCAGGAGCATGGCGGTATGCCCGTCATGTCCGCAGGCATGCATTTTTCCGGGCACGGTCGAGGCGTAGTCCTTGCCGGTCTTCTCGGTCACCGGCAGGGCATCCATATCGGCGCGCAGTCCGATCGTGCGTCCACTCTTGTTGCTGCGCCCGTTGATGATGCCGACTACACCAGTCTGGCCCAGCCCGGTCACTACCTCGTCGCAGCCGAAATCCCGCAGCTTCTGCTCCACCACGCCCGCCGTCCGCACCACGTCGAACAGGATTTCGGGATGGGCATGAAAGTCTTGTCGCCACCCGGCGATCTCGTCGGCAAATTCGGCGATGCGGTTGATAACGGGCATGTCTGGGTCCGAAGCAGTCGATTCTGGGTCAGTGTCGCTGTCCCAATCGGTAAGGTCAACACTAGCATGGTTTTCCGTCTCAGGGGCCGTCATTGATCTGACCATCACTGGCCGTCCCTCGGGTCGGGCCCGAGGGTGACGATCGAGTTTGAGGAGCGCGCTACGCCGCTCGACCCGCCAGCACCCTTTTCTCAATTCTTCCCGCTACCTAGCCCAAATTTCCCCCTGCGCGGCTTGCCCGTACACCCGGTTTTTGTCATGACACCGCCAACTTGCCGGAGTTGCTGATGAAAATCCTGGTCGCCATCAAGCGCGTCGTCGATCACAACGTGCGCATCCGCGTCCGCCCCGATGGATCAGGCGTCGAGACCACTGGCGTCCGCATGTCGATGAACCCCTTCTGCAAGCATGCCGTCGAAGCGGCGGTGCAGCTTTCGGCGGCCGGTCACGGCGACGAAATCGTCGTCGTCTCCATCGGTCCCAAGACCGCCAATGACGTCATCCTCACCGCCCTCGCCATGGGCGCCCATCGCGGCATCCTGATCGAGACAGACGCCGAGCTCGAAACCCTGGCCATATCAAAGCTGCTGGCAAAGGTCGTCGCTGAGGAAAATCCCGATATCGTGCTGCTCGGCAAGCAAGCCGTCGATGACGACAGCAATCACGTCGGCCAGATGCTCGCCGCGCTGACCGATCGTCCCCAGGCCACCTTCGCGTCTGAGATCAAGGTCGTGGGGCAGGGACTCGAGGTTACCAGGGAGATCGATTCCGGCCGCGAAACCATCGCCATCCCGCTGCCCGCTATCGTCACCGCCGACCTCCGCCTCAATACCCCGCGCAACGCCGCTTTGCCCATGGTTATGAAAGCCCGCTCCAAGCCGCTGGCTGTTCGCCGCGCCACCGAATTCGGCGTCGATCTCGCCCCGCGCCTTGTGATCGAAAAAGTATCCCCGCCGGCTGAACGTGTGGCGGGAAGGACTGTCGGCTCGGTCGCAGAACTCGCCGGCTTCATCGCCTCCGATGTGTCGCAAATGGAGGCGCTGTGATGAGCGTTCTGGTCCTCGCTGATCATGATATTGGCGCCCTCTCGCCCGCCACCGCCCGCGTCGTCAGCGCGGTGAGCGCATTGGGTCCGGTCGATGTGCTTGTTGTCGCCGATGACGCCACCGCCATCGCCAGGTCCGCATCCACACTCTCGGGTGTCGCCAAAGTACTGGTGGCAAGCGGCAATGCAGTAGCAGATGGCCTCGCTACGCTGCTCGAAACGTTGGCAGTCCGTTATCAGTATGTGGTCGCGAGCGCCGGAAGCGTTGGCAAGGATGTGATGCCCCGGTTGGCCGCCAAACTCGACCTGATGCCGGTGACTGACATCGTCGCCATTCACGGCCCCGGCAGCTTCGATCGCCCGATCTATGCCGGTAACGCCATCCAGACCGTTACCGACAATCAACCGCGCCACGTCCTCACGGTCAGAGCCTCGGCCTTCCGCGCCGCCGCGTCAGGCAACGCCGCTCCGATCGAGAGCATCGATGGCGCGGTCGCTTCGGCCGCTAGGCTGATCGCCTCGCATCGCACCGAAAGTGACACGCCCGACCTCGCTACCGCCCAGATCGTGGTCGGCGGCGGCATAGCTCTCGGCTCTGCCGAGAACTTCCAACTCATTGAGCAGCTTGCCAAAAAGCTCGGCGCTGCCATCGGCGCTACTCGTGCTGCGGTCGATGCGGGCTATGCCCCCAATGACTGGCAGGTCGGCCAGACCGGCAAGATCATCGCCCCCGATCTCTACATCGCCATCGGCATATCAGGCGCCCTCCAGCATGTCGCCGGTATCCAGGGCGCGAAGAAGATCGTTGCCATCAACACCGACCCCGAAGCCCCGCTGGTCAAGCTGGCCGACGTGGCGCTGATTGGCGATCTCTTCCAGATCATCCCGCAATTGATTGCCGAACTTGATCGTGCGGGCGTGACACGCTGAGTTTGCACACCGCTTCAGCGCCTTTCTTCTCATTGCAAAAATACCGCCGCCGCCTATAAACATCCCGCCTTCCCACCGGAACGACTCCTGACATGTTCGAGACCCTCACCAAGGCCCCCGGCGACAAGATCCTGGCGCTCATGGGCGAATACGCGGCTGATCCGCGTCCCACCAAGATCGACCTCGGTGTCGGCGTCTATAAGGACGAGCAGGGCACCACCCCGATCATGTCCTCGGTCAAAAAGGCCGAGCAGCGCATTCTGTCGCAAGGCAAGACCAAGACCTACCTCGGCATTGCCGGCAACAAGGGCTACGGCGCGGCCGTGCTCGACCTCGCGCTGGCCGATAGCGTTGACCGCTCGCGGGTCCGCATCGCGCAGGCCCCCGGCGGCACCGGCTCGCTCTGGGTGCTGATGCAATTGGTCAATCGCGCCCGGCCCGGCACCAATGTCTGGGTCTCCGATCCGACCTGGCCCAACCACAATCCGATTGCCGAGAATTCCGGCCTCGTGGTCAAGACGCATCCCTATTTCGACACCGAGACCCGCGGCGTCAAGTTCGAGCAAATGCTTGCCGCACTTGATAAATTGGGCAAGGACGATGTCGTGCTGCTGCATGGCTGCTGCCACAATCCGACCGGCGCCAACCTCACCAACGCCCAGTGGGACCAGGTCGCGGCCAGCCTCGCGCGCACTGGCGCATTGCCCTTCATCGATCTTGCCTATCTCGGCTTTGGCGATGGCCTGGAGCAGGATGCATATGGCACGCGCAAGGTGATCGCCTCCGTGCCGGAAGCGCTCATCGCCTTCTCGGGCTCGAAGAATTTCGGCCTCTACCGCGAGCGTGTCGGCGCAGCGATCCTCATCGCGCGTGATGCGGCACAGGCCGATGTCACGCACTCGCAGCTCCTCAACATCATCCGCGGAGCTTACTCGCAGCCACCCGATCATGGCGCCGAGATCATCCGCACCATCCTCGAGGACGCCGAACTGCGCGCCGAATGGGAAACTGAGCTCAACACCATGCGCGGTCGCATGATCCGCCTGCGCGAAAAGCTCAGCGAGGCCATCCGCCAGCGTTCGAATTCCAAGGATTTCGATTTCATTGCCGCGCACCGCGGCATGTTTTCGCTGCTGGGGCTCGAAAACACGGTGGTCGAACATTTAAAAGCCGCCAACGGCATCTATATGATTGGTGATAGTCGCATCAATGTTGCCGGCATCCCGGAAGATCGCGTCGGCGAACTGGCCGATGCCATGCTCGCGGCCATCAAATAGCCACTGCCGAATGACCTTGCAGCGCGGCTTTGCCGTGCTACACCTTGGCTAAGCGGCCACGCCAGAACACGAATTTAGGAGGGAACCATGAAGTTCTTCGTCGATACTGCGGAAATCAAGGACATCAAGGAGCTCTATGAGACCGGCCTCCTCGACGGCGTCACCACCAATCCGTCGCTGATCGCCAAATCGGGCCGCGACTTCAAGGAAGTGGTCAAGGAAATCTGCTCGATCGTACCCGGCCCGGTCTCGGCCGAAGTCGCCTCGCTCGAGTATGACGGCATGATCGCCGAGGGCGAAGTGCTGTCCAAGCTGGCCGAAAACGTCGTGGTCAAGCTGCCGCTGACCCTGGCCGGCCTCAAGGCCACCAAGACGTTCAAGGAACGCGGCGTCAAGACCAATGTCACGCTGTGCTTCTCGGCCAACCAGGCCCTGCTCGCTGCCAAGTGCGGCGCGACCTACATCTCGCCCTTCCTGGGACGCCTTGATGACATCAACCTCGACGGCGTCGAGCTGATCGAGAACATCCGCCAGATTTACGACAACTATGCCTTCGACACCGAAATCCTGGCTGCCTCGATCCGTTCGCCCAACCACGTGACCCAGGTCGCGCTGGCCGGTGCCGATGTCGCCACCATTCCGCCCGACGTGATCCGCAAGCTGGCCAACCACCCGCTGACCAATTCGGGCATCGAAGGCTTCCTCAAGGACTGGAAAGCGACGGGTCAGTCGATCCTCTAAGGACCGCTCCGAACCTGCCACACACGCGATGTCACCCCGGCGCAGGCCGGGGTCCATCCTGAGATGTTGGTGCGCGGCTAGGTATCAGGATGGATTCCGGCCTGCGCCGGAATGACACGGCGGTTGGCAAGCCATCGCGCCCACCGAAAGCCGCCCATGGCCGATACCGAACTCGCTGCCGCCATCAAAACCGCCCTCGCCGCCGTCGAGATACCCGGTGGCGGTGATCTGGCCAGCTATGCGGGTCTCTCCGAAATTATCGTCACACCAGGCGCTGTGGCCTTCGCCATTGCTGTCGCGCCAGGCATGGAAGCCGCCTTCGGCCCCGCGCGCGAAGCCGCCATTGCCGCCACCCAGAAGGTCGCCGGCACCCGCAAGGTCATGGTGTCGCTCACGTCAGGCAAGCCGCCTGCGGGGCCGAGTTTCTCCCATGGCAAGCCCGTGCCCCCGGGCAAGACATCCGTGCCCGGCATCAAGCACATCATCGCCATCGGCTCGGGCAAGGGCGGTGTCGGCAAGTCGACCACCGCCGTCAATATTGCCCTAGCCTTGCAAGCCGAAGGCCTGCGCGTCGGCATTCTCGATGCCGATCTTTACGGCCCCTCCGTTCCCAAGCTCCTGGCCCTCGAAGGCCAACCCGCCGTGCGCGAAGATGGCATCTTCAGCCCGCATGACGCCTTCGGCCTCAAGGCCATGTCGATCGGCTCCATGCTGGTCAAGGATCAGGCCGTCGTCTGGCGCGGCCCGATGGCGACCTCGGCCCTGCGCCAGCTTCTGCGCGAAACCGATTGGGGTACCCTCGATATCCTGGTCATTGACCTGCCGCCCGGCACCGGCGACATCCACATCTCGCTGTTCCAGCAGGCCGTGATCGATGGTGTCATCATCGTCTCCACGCCGCAGGATCTGGCGCTGATCGATGCCAAGAAGGCCATCGACATGCTGCGCCGCCTCGGCGTGCCGCTGCTGGGTCTCGTCGAGAATATGAGCCATTTCATCGCCCCCGATACGGGCAAGCGCTACGACATTTTCGGCAGCGGCGGCGCCGAACGGGCCGCCGCTGATCTGGGCATGCCGTTCCTCGGCGCCATTCCCCTGGTGATGTCGATCCGCGAGGGCTCCGACGCCGGTCGGCCCCCCGTGGCAGAGCTTCCGGACGGCCCGGAGGCCCAGGCGTTCCGCGCCATTGCCCGCAGGATTTTGGCCAATACCCCGCGCCTCAAGGCCTGATATCGACTTTCCGCAATCGATTGCATAACCGGGCGCCCTGGGTTATCTGGCTAACCAAACACGGCGAAATGCCGGCCAGAGGAGCTGCCATGTTTTCGATCGCACGCAAGGATTTCGGTCCCGGTTTCACCTTCGGCGTTGCAACCGCCGCCTATCAGATCGAGGGCGGGCAGGGCGATGGCCGCGGCGCCTCTATCTGGGACACCTTCTCGGCTACGCCGGGCAATGTCCACAATGGCGATACCGGCCGCACTGCCTGCAACCATTACGAGCTCTGGCCGCAGGACCTCGACCTGATCCGCGACGGCGGATTTGACGGCTACCGCTTCTCCTTCGCCTGGCCGCGGCTCATTCCGGAAGGCACCGGCGCCGTGAACCAGGCCGGCATCGACTTTTACGACCGCCTCATCGACGGCATGCTCGAACGCGGCATCAAGCCGTTTGCCACGCTCTATCACTGGGACCTGCCGTCGCCCCTGCAGGACAGAGGCGGCTGGATGAATCGCGACATCGCCGGCTGGTTCGGCGATTATGCCGCGCTCGTCGCCCAGAAGTTCGGCGATCGTCTCGATGCCACCGCCACCATCAACGAACCCTGGTGCGTCGCCTTCCTCAGCCATTTCCTCGGCATTCACGCCCCCGGCTATCGTGATATTCGGGCGGCCGCCCGCGCCATGCACCACGTTCTCTTTGCCCATGGCACTGCCATAGACGCCCTGCGCGCCAACGGCGCCAAGAACCTAGGCATAGTGCTCAATCTCGAGAAGTCCGAAGCCGCCAGCGATAAGCCGGAAGACCTTGCCGCCCTGGATTTGGGCGACGCCCTGTTCAACCGCTGGTATCTCGGCGGCGTGCTCAAGGGGCAATATCCCGAGGTGGTCACCAACTGGCTCGGCGACAACCTGCCCAAGGACTATCAGCGCGATATGGAAGTGGTCTCGCGCCCGCTCGATTGGCTCGGCATCAACTACTATACTCGCGGCATCTACAAGGCCGGCACCAATGGCAACCCGATCGAGCAGGTCAAAGGTGACCTCGAGAAGACCGAGATGGGCTGGGAAATCTACCCCAAGGGCCTGAGCGAACTGCTGGTTCGCGTCTCCAACGATTACACCAAGATCCCACTCTACGTGACCGAGAACGGCATGGCCGAGGTCGAGGGCGGGGACGACCCGCGTCGTGTCAGCTACTACGAGGAGCACCTCAAGGCCGTGCTCGCTGCCCGCGAGCAGGGCGCCGATGTGCGCGGTTACTTCGCATGGTCGTTGCTCGACAATTACGAATGGGCCGAAGGCTACAACAAGCGCTTCGGCCTGGTCCATGTCGACTACCAAACCCAGAAGCGTACGCCCAAATCGAGCTACCGCGCCTTCCAGGGCATGCTGCACAACAGCCGGTGAGGGACGCGGGGCAGCGCTGCGCCGGCACCGCCTTGCTTCTGCCCACGCCCCCGCGCTAACTGGTGCCATTCCGCCCCTGGAGATCGCCATGACAGCTACGCCCCTGATGACCGAGCCGAAAATCACGGCCGAACCAGCCGTTGACAGGGATTGGTGGCGCGGCGCGGTGATCTACCAGATCTATCCGCGCTCCTACCAGGACCAGAATGGCGACGGCGTGGGCGATCTGGTGGGCATTACCAGCCGGCTGGATTACGTGGCCGATCTGGGCGTCGACGCCATCTGGTTGTCGCCCGTGTTCACCTCGCCGATGAAAGATTTCGGCTACGACGTTTCCGATTATCGCGGTATCGATCCCAGCTTCGGCACTCTGGAAGACTTCGATCGCCTGGTGCAGAAAGCCCACTCGCTGGGCCTCAAGGTCATCATCGACCAGGTGATCAGCCATTCGTCCGACAAACATTCCTGGTTCGCGGAATCACGCCAATCCCGCACCAATCCGCGCGCCGATTGGTATGTCTGGGCCGACCCCAAGCCCGATGGCACCCCGCCCAACAATTGGCTCTCCATCTTCGGCGGCTCCGCCTGGCAGTGGGATAGCCGGCGCATGCAGTACTACATGCACAATTTCCTGGTCTCCCAGCCCGATCTCAACTTCCATAATCCGGAAGTGCAGGAGGCCCTGCTGGGCGACATGCGCTTCTGGCTCGAGCGCGGCGTCGATGGCTTCCGCCTCGATACGGTGAACTTCTACTTCCACTCCACCGGCCTCGAGTCCAATCCGGTGGTGAAGCCCGAAGACTTCAATGCCTCGACGGCTCCGGCGGTGAACCCGTACAATTTCCAGGAACACCTCTACGACAAGTCGCGCCCGGAAAACCTCGACTTCCTGAAGCGCCTGCGCGCCTTGATGGATGAATATCCCGGCAAGACCACGGTCGGCGAGATCGGCGACAGCCAGCACCAGCTCGAAGTCATGGCCCAATACACGTCGGGCGACGATCGGCTGCACATGGCCTATACGTTCGACTATCTTGGCGGCGAATTTTCCGCCGAGCACTTCAAGAAATCCATTGCCGATACCGAGGCCGGCGCACCCGACGGGTGGATCTGCCTCGCCTTCTCCAACCACGATGTGGTCCGGCATGTCAGCCGCTGGGCCGTGCATGGGCAGGAATCGGCCTTCACGCGCCTGGCAGCCACGCTGATCCTCGCCATGCGCGGCTCGGTCTGCCTCTATCAGGGTGAAGAGCTGGGTCTCAAGGAGGCCGAACTGGCCTTTGAAGACCTCGTCGATCCCTATGGCATTGAGTTCTGGCCCCAGTTCAAGGGCCGCGACGGATGCCGCACGCCGATGGTCTGGCAGGCCCACGCCGCCAACGGCGCCTTCTCCACCGCCAACAAGACCTGGCTGCCAGTGCCGGCCGAGCACCTGCTCCACGCTGTCGATACCCAGGATAAGGTGGACGGTTCGGTGCTCGAATTCTACCGGGCGCTGCTGACCTTCCGCAAAGCGCATCCGGCGCTGGCCAAGGGCTCCATCGAACTGCTGCAATCGACCGGCGACGTGCTGGCTTTCATCCGCGCCGGTGGCAATGAGCGCCTGCTCTGCGTGTTCAACATGGGCGAGAATTCGGCTGAATTCGCCGTGCCGGTCGGTTTGGCCCCGGCAGATGCCGGCTGCCCCGGCGTCATCGCCGCGGTCATCGATGGTGAAATCGATCTGGAGCCCTTCGGAACCTATATCGGCATCCTGGCCTGACGAGCTATTGCGGCGCGGTTCCGATTTCGGGCAACCGCGCCGCCACCAGTTCCTGTGTCAGCCGATGCTGTGGATTGCTGAAAATTTGCTCGGGCTTGCCTTCTTCGACGATACTGCCGGCCTCCATCACCAGCACCCGGTCGGCCATGGCCCGCACCATGTCGAGGTCGTGGCTGATGATGAGATAGGTCAGACCGAAATCGGCCTGCAGCCGCGCCAGCAACGTCAGCACCTCGCCACGCACCGAAACATCGAGCGCCGACACGGGTTCGTCCAGCACCAGCAGGCGCGGCCGTGTCACCAGCGCCCGCGCAATCGCCAGGCGCTGCCTTTGCCCGCCCGAGAATTCATGCGGATAGCGTTGCAGCATGCCTGGATCGAGCCCCACCGCCTTGATGGCCTCCACCAGCCGTGCGGTAATGGTCTCCGCGCTCAGTCCCGGTTCGAGTCGCAGCGGTTCACCCAGTGAGGCGGCAATCGTCAGTCGCGGATTGAAGCTGCCGAATGGATCCTGGAACACCAGCGACACATCGCGCCGGAGCGCTTTGGGCAAGTCCGAGCCGTGGTAGGTCGTGCCCGCCAGCCGCACCTCTCCCGCCGTCGCCCGGTCGAGCCCCACAATGATCTTGGCCAGCGTGGTCTTGCCGCACCCCGATGGCCCCACCAGCGCCAGGCATTCCCCCGTCGCGATGGTCAGGCTCGCCGCGTTCACCGCCCGTAGCGGCTTTTCTGCCCAGAACAGCCCGCCCCCATGCCGGTAGTCGCGGGTGACCCTGTCCACCTCCAGCAGTGTTTCCCCGGTCGGCGGGCGTGCCAGTGCACGTGGCTCGAAGCGTGACGCCGCCACCAGCTTGCGCGTGTACTCCTGCTGCGGGGCCGAAAAAACGGCTTCCGCCGTGCCGCTCTCGACCAGCCGGCCGCGATGCATCACCGCCACCCGCGTGCAGAGGGCGGCGACGGCTTTGAGGTCATGGCTGATAAACAGCAGCGCCATGTGGCGGCGCGCACAGATGTCGGCGATCAGATCCAGCACCTTGCGTTGGGTGACCAAGTCCAGCGCCGAGGTCGGCTCGTCGGCAATGAGAATGTCCGGTTGGCTCGCCAGCGCCATGGCGATCATCACGCGCTGCCTTTGTCCGCCCGACAATTGGTGGGGGAAGCGATCACCGTGCTTGAGCTCCAGCCCCACCTCCTTGAGCAGGTAAGGCGTCTCGATCTGCGGTGAGCCGCTATTGATGTTGAGGAGTAGCGCTTCTTCGATCTGGTCGTTGACTCGAATCAGCGGGTTGAGGGCGGTCATCGGCTCCTGGAACACCATGCCAACGCGCTTGCCGCGGAGCCGCGCCATCTCGCGCTCCGACGTGGGCAGGGGCTCGCCATCGATCTTGATGCTGCCGCCGACCTGTGCGCCCTCGGGCAACAGGCCGGTCACAGCCAGAGCAGTCAGGGTCTTGCCCGAGCCACTCTCCCCGATAATGCCGAACCGCTCGCCGCGCTGCAGCGTGAAGCTCACGTCTGCTACGGCTTCGGTCGCGCCAAAGCGCACCGACAGGCCCGAAACTTCAAGCAAGGACATTGCTGTTCCCTTGCCGCAGGCGGGGATCGATGGCGTCGCGCAGCCCGTCGCCGGCGATGTTCAGAGCAATGACGATGAAGACGATGCATAGCCCCGGCACCAGCGTCAGCCAGGGATGGATCAGGAATAGTCCCTGGGCGTCGCGCAACATCAGCCCCAGGCTGGTCTCTGGTGGTTGGGTACCAAGCCCCACATAGCTCAGCCCTGCCTCGGCCAGAATGCCAAGCGAAAGCTGGATGGTCCCCTGCACGATGATGAGGCTCATGATGTTGGGCAGCAGATGCCGATAAGCGATCATCGCATTGCCAAGGCCGGCCAGCCGCCCGGCGGCCACGAAATCAAGCGTGGCAATACTCAAAGCGCCGCCGCGCGCTACGCGGGCGAACACCGGAATGTTGAATATGCCGATGGCCACGATGGCGTTGATCGAGCCTGGGCCGACCAGCGTCGTGATCAGGATGGCGACAATAATGGCGGGGAACGCGAAGACGAAGTCACTGAACCGCAACACCAGCCATTCCACTGCTCCGCCCCACGCGGCAGCGGCCAGCCCGATGGGTACGCCGATTCCCGCGCCAATCACCACGGCCAGCGCCGCGACCAGAAAGCTGGTGAAGGTGCCCGACATCACCAATGAGGCCATATCTCGGCCCAGATTGTCCGTCCCCAGCCAGTGCTCGGACGACGGCGCAAGGAATCTGCGGCCGATATTGATCTGCTCGATCGGAAACGGCGTCCACACGAGTGAAACGAGTCCCAGCAGCGCAAAGACCAGCGTTGCGGCTATCCCGATGACCAGACTCGGATGGGCGAGCAGGCGCTTCACGGCGCACTCCTTTCGCGCAGGCGCGGGTCGACGATGGCATAGGCAATGTCGGTGAGCAGCATGGTCGCGGTCACCGCGATAATGAGGATGATCGTCGCGCCCCGCACCAGGATCAGGTCGCGCTCGGAAATGGCGGTGAAGATCAGCCGCCCCAGCCCGGGCAGGTAGAACACATTCTCGACGATGATCGTGCCGGCGACGAGAAAGGCAAACTGCAACCCGAGTATGGTCAGCACCGGCAGGAGCGCGTTGCGCACGCCGTGCCGCCACACAGCCTCGCCCATGGTCAGCCCCTTGGCGCGCGCCGTGCGGATGAAGTCCTGCCCGGTGACGTCCACCAGCGCGGTGCGCATCACCCGGGCGAGGATTGATGCCTGGGGCAGGGCCAGCGCCAGGCTCGGCAGGATTAGGCCGCGAAACGCCGCCACGCTGTCCTCGTGCCATGGCGTGAAGCCGCCCGGCGGCAGCCAGCGCAACGTCACCGCAAACAGCAGCGTCAGCAGCATGCCGAACCAGAAATTGGGAATGGCGACGCCCGTCTGCGCCAGCACCATGATGCCGGTATCAAGCGCCTTGCCGCGCCGGCGTGCTGCGACAATACCCAAGGGCAGGCCTACCACTATCGAAATGACCATGGCGAACACAGAGAGCGGCAAGGTCACGCCCAGCCTGTCCCATATCAACTGCGCGACCGGCGCGCGCTGGGTGTAGGATATGCCGAAATCGCCCTGCACCATGCCCCAGAGCCAGCCGATGAACCGCTCATGCGCAGGCGCATCGAGCCCCATTTGCGTTCGCAGGCGCGCTACCGATTCCGGCGTGGCATTGATGCCCAGGATGAACTGCGCCGGATCGCCCGGCAGCAAGTCCAGCAAGTAAAAGATGACCAGCGCCGCAAGCAGCAGCGTCACGGCAAATCCGATAAGACGACGGAGGGTAAAGAGGATCATGAGATAGATCGGGGCCGCAGGTCGCCGCCTTTGACCACCTCGCAAACACTGGGCGTCACCCTCGGGCTTGCCCCGTGGGCTCTGCGCTTGCTGTGCGCTTGGTTAGTAAAGACCCCTCGGGTCAAGCCCGAGGGTGACGACTGAGATTTTGTGGCCGTGGGACCGGCAGGCCGGGCGTTACTGCACCCAGCGGATATCCCGCAGCACCAGACCCTCGATGGGCGAGTTCTGCCACATGCCTTCGAGCTTGGCATTCCACACACCGGTCTGCGCCAGTTCGAACAGGTAGCCATTGACCGCGTCATTGGCCAGAATGGTCTGTGCCTGAACGGCCAGTTCCTTGCGCTTGGCGTCGTCGGTGGTGCCATTCAGCGTCTCGATCAGCGCCTGGAATTCGGGATTGTCATAGCCGAAGTAGTAGTCGGGATTGGCATAATTTCCAATGTCGAATGGTTCGACATGGCTGATAACAGTCAGGTCGAAATCGTGGTTGGCATACACGTCTTCCAGCCACTGCGCCCACTCCACATTGATCAGCTCGAGCTTGATGCCGACCTCGGCAAACTGGCTGGCGATGATCTGCCCGCTGAGCCGCGCATAGGCGACCGGCGGCAGCTTCAGCGTCGCGCTGAAGCCATCAGGCAGGCCGGCCTCCGCCAGCAACGCCTTGGCCTTTTCGATGTCGTGCGGGTAGGTGCCGGTCAGGTCGACATAATATCGATTATGCGGGGCAAAGTGGCTGCCGATCGGCACGCCATAGCCATAGGTCGCGCCGTCAATGATCGCCTGCCGGTCGATGGCATGCGCCATGGCTTGACGCACTTTGATATCGTCGAAGGGCGGCTTCTTGTTGTTGGTGGAAAGGATCGTCTCGCCTTCGGTCGTTCCCACCAGCACCTTGAATTGCGGATTGCCCTCGAACACGGCGAGCGCTTCGGTGGCGAAATTGTTGGTGCCGTCGACATCGCCGGCCAGAAGCGCATTGGTCATCGTCGCGGTATCGCCGATGAACAGATAGGTCGCCTTGGTCAGATGCGCCGGCTCGCCCCAATAGGGGCCATAGGCTTCAAGGATCACCCGGCTGCCCTTGTCCCACTGCAGGAACGCAAAGGGACCGGTGCCGATCGGTTCATTGGCATTGTTGTCGGCACTTTCAGGCGCCACGATCACCGCATCGCCGCGGCCCAGATCGAACAGGAACATGCCAATGGGGCGGCTGAGCTTCATCTCGACCGTCAGCGGGTCGATGACCGTGACGGTTTCGATCGGCTCGTAGAATTCCTTGTGCGCGTTGACGCTGTCGGGTCCGAGAATGCGGTCGAAGGTGAACTTGACGTCTTCGGCGTCGAATGCGGTGCCGTCGTGGAAGGTCACGCCATCACGCAGCTTGAAGGTATAGGTGAGCCCATCCTCCGAGATGGTCCACTCGCTGGCCAGCCCGGGCTGCACGGCGCCGTTCTGATCGATGCGCGTCAGCCCCTCGAAGATGTTCTGATAGACCACGATGTCGATGGCTTCAGCCGCGCCCGCCGTCGGGTCCAGCGCCGGTGGCTCCAGCGCCACGCCGATTCGCACTTCGGTCGGCTGCGCTGCAGCCACCCCCGCCATTGCTCCCGTCAAAGCCACGGCCAGTCCGAGCGCCTGCAACACCTTGCCCATTCGGTAACTCCCAGTTTGGCGACCATGGCGCCAACCGCACCGGCGCGTGAAGCCCCGGTTCCCATGCGGCGATGATATAGGAGATAGCGTCTAACATGGCAGCAGGCGCTGCTGTTATTCTTTCCTACGATCGCCGAGCCGCGTAGCAAGAATGACCGGCACCAGCCCCGCCAGCACGATAAACAGCGCCGGCAGTGCCGCCTGGGCAAAAAGCCCGACATTGGCCCGAGAATAGACCAGCGTCGCCAACGTATCGATCCCCAACGGACGCAAGAGCAGCGTCGCCGGCAGTTCCTTGACAATTTCGACGAAAACCAGCGTCGCCGCGCTCAGGATTGCCGGCAGCAGCGTCGGCAGGTCGACACGCAGCAGCAGCTCGAGCCGCTTGGCGCCGAGCACGCGGCCGGCATCCAGCATCGCGTCGCCGCGCTTGCGGATGGCCGCGTCGAGCGTCGAGTGGCTGACTGCCAGGAACCGGATCACATAGACATAGAGCAGGGCAGCCATCGAGCCGGAAAGGATGAGGCCCGGCCGCCATCCGGAAAGCGCCATGGTCATCCGGTTGAACCACAGGTCCGCCTGTCCCAGCGGTTGCAGCAAGCCAAGCGCCAACACGGTGCCCGGAATAGCATAGCCGAGCGTCGCGAGCCGGATTGCGCCCCTGGAAACCGGACCTGAGCGATGAGCGATCTTGGCCGCGACCAGCCCGACCACAACCGTAATGATTGCCCCGAGCCCGGCCAGGGTAACAGTCGGCACCAGAGCCGCAATGGTCATGCTGACCGTCTCCGGCACGATGATGCGGAATGCCAGATAGCTCAGTTGCCCCACCGGAATGCCGAAACCTAGTGCCAGCAGCAGAAGGCAAAATCCAAGTGCCAGCCAGCGCCGGCTGCCGACAAGCACCTCGCGCGCTGGGGGCACGCGGCTGTCGCGCCGCCCCAGATAGACCCGGTTACGCCGTGCCTGGCTTTCGGCGGCGATCAGTAGCGCGATGACCAGCACTACCGTCACCGCCAACTGTGCCGCGCCGCCAAAATCCGAGCGATTGATCCAGGTCGAATAGATGATGGCCGTGATGGCATTGATGCCGAAATACTGGACCGCGCCCAGGTCGTTGACGACCTCCATCATGGCGAGCGTCACGCCCACCACCAGCGCCGGGCGTGACAGGGGCAAGGTGACGGTGAAGAAGGTCCGCATCCCGCCCGCACCCAATGTGCGCGCCGCGATATTGAGCGACGCCGACTGCATGAGGAAAAAGGCGCGGCACGCCACGTAGACATAGGGGTAGAGCACGCTCGACAGCACGATCACCGCGCCCCAGCTGCTCCTAATGTCGGGAAACCAGTAGTCCCTGAGCGTCTGCGCACCGCTAACGGCACGCAGGGCGCTTTGGACAGGCCCCGGAAATCCCAGGAATTCGACATAGCTGTAGGCCGCCAGATATGTCGGCACCGCCAGCGGCAGTACCAGCGCCCAGTCAAGCAGCCGGCGCAAGGGAAATTCGTAATGCGTCACCAGCCAGGCCGCGACCAGGCCGGTACAACCGGTGATCAGACCCACCCACGCCATCAGCAGGGCTGTCGCCCGCAGCGAGGTCGGCAGCATATTGGCCCCGAGGCCATTGCTGCCGCCAATCGCGGCCAGCGCCGACCAACCCAGCCACAGGATCGGCAGCCCCATCAGCGCCGCCAGCAAAAGCGGAACAACCGGCAGGGCAAACGCCCCGCCGGCCTTGATTTGGCTTGTTGTCTTGAGAACCGTCAAACGCTTACCGCGATTGTGGAAGGATGCGCTTAGTTCTGCGCACCTTCATTGAACTTGAGCTCGTCGACAAGTGCGGCTGCCTCGGCGCGATGGGCCGCGACATCGACCAGCGGCGTGCTGACCGGCTTCAACTGACCCCAGCTCAGCGTCAGTTCCGACGGCGAAACCGACGGCACGACCGGGAACTCGTAATTGGTGTCGGCATAGATGGTCTGGGCCTCATCCGACAGCAGGAAAGCGATCAGCGCATTGGCATTTTCGGCGTTCGGCGCGTATTTGGCGATGAAACCGCCGGCGACGTTGACCTGGGTGCCCTCACCGTCGAAGTCGGGATAGATGATCCGAGCCGAGTTCGCCCAGTCCTTCTGCTCCGGCTCGGCGTCGTTGTTGAGCATCACGCCCATGTAATAGGTGTTGGTGATCGACAGATCGCACGTGCCGGCCAGGATGTTCTTGACGCCTTCGCGGTCGCCGCCAGCAGGCGGATAGGCCAGGTTGTCGCGCACGGCGGTCAGCCAGGTGCGGGTCTCGTCGAGGCCATGCTCGGCAATGCGCTGCGCGATCAGACCGATGTTATAAGGGTGATCGCCGGGGCGGGTGCACAGGCGGCCCTTCCACTCGGGCTTGGTGATGTCGTCATAGCTCAGCGCCGTGGCGTCAACGCGATCCTTGGAGACGTAGAAAACGCGGGCGCGGAGCGACAGTGCCGTCCAGTTGTCGTCATCGTCGCGGAAGGCCTCGGGCACGCGGGCGTCGAGGTCCGGCGTAGTGATCGGCTGGGTCAGGCCCTGCTCCTCGGCGCCAACCAGGTTGCCGATATCGACCGTCAGCACCACGTCGGCGGGCGACAACTCACCCTCAGCCGCGACGCGTTCAAGCAGACCATCGCCGGCATAGAGCACATTGGCTTTGATGCCGGTCTCTTCGCTGAACTTGTCCAGTAGCGGCTGCAACAGGCTCTGCTCGCGATAGCTGTAGATGTTGACTTCGCCGCTCTGGGCGAAGGCAGGCGCGGATACGCCGGCCAGAACAACCGAACTCAGCAGGGCGACGGCAAGGCGCGTGGTCTTGGTCATGTGTTTTCTCCCGTGTGGCGCAGGTTGTGAACCTGCCTGTACGGGCTTTCCGGCAAGGTCGCAGGAAAGTCAAGAATTACATGAAATAACAATGACTTACAGTCTAGAATCATTCGAATGTTTGGAGCATTCGTGCAACGAAAACAGTCGATTAGCTGACAACGAGAAGCAACTTTAAGCGCTGCGGCTAAAAGGCGCGCTGAACTTCGGGATTATTCTGCGACGTCGGGTGTTGTCGCTCTTTCGACCAGATCGGCCGGGATCAGCAATGTGAACAGCATGCCCTGCTCGCCAGCCGGGTCCATCGACAACGAAAAGGCATTTACCGCGAGCAGGGACCGCGTCAGCGCCAGTCCCACGCTGGACCGCACCGGCGTCATCGCTGTCCCGTCACGGCTCACCCCATCGCGGAACACCACGAAGCGCTCCCCCATATCGATCGTATTGGTGGAACTGTCCCGCACATGCACAGCAATGCCGCCATCATCCTCGATCTGGGCTGAGATGACTACAGCCCCGCCAGTCGGCGTCTGGTCGATGGCGCTCGCCATCAGGTTCAGCACGGCCTGCGCCAGTGACGCCCGGTCCGCGGTAATGCGGGGCAGGTTCTCCGAAATGGCATTGCGGACGATGACGCGCGCGCTGCTCGCCTGCTGGCGGATGCGCACGACGCAGCTTTCCAGCAGCCCTGTCAGGTCGATGCTGGCGCGCTGCGGCAGATAGCGGCCGTCGCGCAGGCGCGCATAATCGTCCAGCTCGTCCACCAGTGCCGCGATTTCCTGGCCGGCGGTGGTGATATCCTCGGCATAGCTTTCATAGCGTTCATCGTCGAGGGCGCCGAACGCCTTCGACCGGATCAAATCGGAAAATCCGACAATGGTGTTCAGCGGCCGCCGCACCCCGCGGCTGATCCGGGCCAGCAGGGCCGGATCGGTATCCACCGGCCCGCTGAGCCGCGCCGGGGCGATGTCGCGACCGCGCACAAAGCCGAAATAGCCGGTGACGACGCCGGCCTGACCCTGCGCAAACAGGATGATCTCGGCCTTTCCAGAACTGGACCGCAGCGTCATGCACGGGCGCGCTGTTTCGGCAAACCGCGCCGGCCGTTCCAGAAATTCGCGCAGTGCTGGCGCCTCGCCGCTCGCCGTCACGCCGAGCAGCGGCGCGCCCTCGAGCGGCTGGCTTTCCCCGAGCAACGCCATGGCCTTTGGCGAAATGGCGCTGATCACCCCGGCCCTGTTCGTCTCGAAGTAGCCGTCCCCCCGTACATCCGCGAAGGTCTGCGCAAACGCCTGCACAGCCGCCTCGTGGCCAGTACGCACCTCTGTGGCGCTCGCTGACAGCATCAGGGCAGGGCGCCCTTGCCAGGAAATCGACTGCAGCCGCGCCGTCACCGGCACGAGCGTGCCGTCCCGTTGCACCAGGTGATTGACTGGACCCGCGCCCTGGCCCTCCGGACCAGCGGCCGGAAACACCGCCGCTAGACCAGCCGCGCGCAGGTTCTCTACAGAATCATAACCCACCATCTCGGTGATGGCCCGATTGGCGAACAGCACCTGTTGATCGCGGAACACCAGAATGCCGAGCGGTAGCCGGTTGAGTACCAGCGTTTCGCCGCCCAAATTAATCAGCGAACCGGTCTGGGCCGGGGCGCTTGCCGGCACCTGCGCCGGCTGTGCCGGGTCCCCGACGCGGTCATTCAGAATGCGCGAGAGTTCATCGAAATTGTAACGCGAAACGCGCTCGACGGACTCCGCATCGGTCGCAGGCTTGGGTGTCAGCGCCGCCAATGCGGCTTCCATGCGCTCGACATGCTTCGACACATCGGCCTCGTCAGCCAGTGGCGGTTCTGCAGCAAGCATATCCGCTTCGCCGTCCAGCTCGCTCAGCGCCGGCAGGTCCGCCTCAGCCTCGGTTTCCCCGCCGTCGGGCTCGCCCCCAATATCGGTCTCCGCGACAAAGCCTTGGCCAATCACTTTGAACAGGGTTTCGGCTGCAAGCGCTGGCGCTTCGTCGTCCTCGGTCAGCGGCGCATAGAGTGCCTCATCCTCAGCGAGGCGGTCGACCAGGCGGCTGAGTCGGCTCACCGATACCTCGGCCGGCGGCTCGACATCATTCCTGGTCTCAGGCTCATCCACGAGCACGAACTGATGGGCTGGCGACGATACCTGGTCCGCATCACGCCAATTCTCGAGTTCGCGCTGATAGGCGCTGTCGTCATCTGCGACCGGCTCGGCAAGGTCTTCTATCGATGCCTCGTCAACAGCCGCCGGTTCGACTGCCTCGATGGTTGTCGCGTGCGATTCCGCTGCTGGTTCGACAGAGGGTTCGCTTCCTGCGTCTTGTACGCGTTCGCTTGCGGCTGCTGCCAGAACCTCCGCATCGATCGGGTCGACCCCGACCACCAGCAGCGCCGTCTGGCCGTCCTGCCAGGTCAGCGGCGTCGTTGCGCACGTGCTCGACGCGGGTTTGTCGCCGGCAATGAACTGGATGCGAGCCAGGCTGGTCCGCCCGACCGAGCCAAGGCGAATGTTCCGCGCCACCTGACCTTTGATCGGCGTGGCAAGTTGCGCTCGTTTTAGTCCATGCTTCTTGAGCTTGGCGAGAAACAACTCTGCCGCCGCGTTCCGCCACAGCAGCGATTGACCATCCTGCGACCAGAGCCATGCCGGGCGCGAATCCTCGGCGTGCTGCAGCACACGTCGGGCGCTTGGCGATGTGATCCAGTCAGCATCCATGAAGGATCGTGGTCTCCGTTCCCGAGGCGATAACCTGGCGTGCCATTCCGGCACAATTGTCCCCGGAACCTTAAGGTTTCTTCAATATAGCGAGCGGCGCGCAGGGTCCAGAGCGGTGCTCGCGACCCAAAGGGCCATCGGGCGGCATGGTTAAGTCCCATTCGCTTACGAAACGTGAGCAAGCACTCCGAAGCTGTCAAACAGCCGGCGTGGAGGCAGGCGCGGACCATTGGTGACAGTCCCAAAATGGGTGCTTGTCATCATGCAATTCTCGACCTATGTTCCGCCCGCTTTCGGGACGAGCGTTCGGCCATCCCTCGCAGAGCATTTGCCGCCTTAGCTCAGTTGGTTAGAGCGCTAGATTGTGGATCTAGAGGTCCCCCGTTCAATCCGGGGAGGCGGTACCATTCCTTCTATTCTTGACACCGCCAACGTCGGCCGGCGGCATCCCTCGAGCGGGTAGAGGGCGGTGCAACGCGGAATATCCATTTTCCCGGGATGAGGCTATTGCGACAGTCGTAGCGCTGACAGCTTGTCTGCGATTGAACGGAACACCTCGTTGAGCTGGGTTGGGTTCGTCGGGAAATACGCATGTGAGCTGCTGGACGCGCAGGCCGTTAGCATGAGCTTGGTAGAAGCCGTAGCACCCAAACCGATGGTGTAGATCTCTATCCCTCTGTGCCTCTTGGCATACTCGCACGCTGCTTTTGTTCGGTTGTCCATAGCGGTCGTAACCTCGGCCGCTGTGTCGACCGATGTCTTGGGGTTCAGCGCGTTGTTGGTATTCGGGCCCAGCCGTCCGTCGTAGCGGAAGCCCCAGGAATAATAGACACTGCCGTTCATATCGGAGGAGCTGGTGATCAAGGAAGGCTCGTTGATGCCGTCGGTCATCAGGATCATGATTTTCGCGACGCGACCTGGCTCCTCGGGCAGCGCGTCTGTGATCGGCTCTCCCGAAGTCAACGCATGCATGCCCCAGACGGCGCCCTGTTGAATGTTTGTATTGCCGCTAGCGACCATGGCGTTAACCCGGCCCAGCACGGTGCCGGGCGCGTTGGTGAGCGGCAGCAGCGAGGCCGACGGGCAGGTGTAGTTAGTGGATGACGAGTTTACAGTTACTCCGTTGTATTTGCACAGGCGACTCTGCAACTCCCGATTGGTCAACGGGATATTGTAGACTCGGGTCGAGACCTGGGTGCTATTGTTTGGGTAGGTAACCGTGGCCGTTGGCGTTGCTGCGCCGGCCGGAATGCAGCTGGTGGCTCCCATAGGCGTACTGACGCCTGCGGCCGACTGCGTGTAGGTGTATGATTGTGCCCCGTTGCAGTTGGTTTTGTTTCCACTGCAACTGCGGGTGATGACCTGCGTGCAGGTCTTCGGTTTGCATGTGCCGCCCGTGTCGCTCAGGTAATTGTTGTTTGAGTTGTAGGTATCGGGCGAAAAGAGCGGAATAAACTTGCGCGTCACGAGGTCGGGCGGATCGTCCGTCGTGTCGAACGGCGCGATACGCGCTTCAATACAGCCCTGCCAACTGGTGCCGGTCTGACTGAACAGGGTTCGCCGATCCATAGGCCCTGTGAATGGCGTTGATTCTGTGTCGTCATCGTCGAAGTTGAGGATGGCGCTGTAGCCGCCGCTGGCCGCCTGCGATGCGCCGGTCCAGTCCAGCCATGCCGCATTTGCATACTGCGTGCCGATATTCACCAAGCTTGTAAACGGCACAAGTCCAATACGGAGGTTCGGATTTCGGGGTGGGCCAACTGGTTCTACGCAACCCATGCCGTCCCTGTCGTAGAACAGGATGTTGACCGCATTGCATGCCGCGCTCTTGAGGTTGCTCATCCGCGTGCCGCTCATGGAACCCGAATTGTCCAGCACCATGATGACTTCTAGGTTGAGCTGCCGGCGCGTCGCCTGCGAACGAATGCGAGCGCTCAATTGACTGACGCCGACCAATGCCACGAAGGTGGTGGGGACCTGCAACTGGGCATCCAGGGTCAGTTGGCCGTTGGCGACGTCGACCTGCGGATTGCCCATTGAAGCCACGACGCCGAATTCGCCGTCCAGCTGCTGCAGCAACAGGGCCTCGGCCCTGGTGCGTATGTCGGCAACATTAACCGGCGTTCTGAAGATTTCGGGCTGCAGCGCCAGCACTGCGGCGTCCAGCGCGATCTGTGCGCGGCTGCGCGTTTGTTCTAGCGTTACATAGTCCACCGCCGCGCCTCCGAGCGCGACCAGTACGATCGCCATCAGTCCGAAGATAACAGCAAAAACGCCGCGCTCATCGCGCCCGAAGCGCGAGACCAGTGCGAGAAGACGATGCATGACGCGGCACCCATGGAGTATTCGCCCCAGCTCGAGGCATCCCTGACTGTCGCGTAAATTCCTTATTAAAGGACAACCACCTTCGTATAAAGTTTGACCCGTTCGTAAAGGTCGATCACATCGGCGTTAGTCATGCGGATGCAGCCCGAAGACACGTTCTGACCAATACTCCACGGTTCGGTGGTGCCGTGAATACGGTATAGTGTGGACCCCAGATAAAGGGCGCGCGCGCCCAGCGGATTGTTGGGTCCGCCCTCCATGAAGCGGGGCAGTTCCGGCCGGCGTTGCAGCATTTCCGCTGGCGGGGTCCAGCTTGGCCACTCCGCCTTGCGGCTGACCTGATGGGTGCCGCTCCACTCGAAACCTGATTTGGCGACACCAATGCCGTAGCGCAAGGCGCGACCATCGCCGAGCACGAAGTAGAGAAAATGCGCGCCGGTATCGATCACGATTGTGCCGCTGCGCTCACTGGTGGGGTATTGCACCACCTGCCGTAGATAGACCGGGTTGACCTGGGTATTGGCCTGCAAGGCCAGCGCGTGCTGGGGGCGGCTCGACGTCACCGTGATGCCCGGCGGTGGTGCGAAGCGCCATCCCGGTTGCAGTCCGGCTGCCATGGCGGGCAGCAGCATTGCCCCGGCCAAACCAAGTGTCAGCGCAGTTCTCGCAGCGATTTTGAATGTCATCGTCATTGCCCGCGTCCCGCCGGCCCCCAAGCCGGCATTTCCGCTGCAATTATGCGGCGCAATGGCCAATTTGCCGTGAAGCGGCGTGGTTAAGCCATTGCTTGCATTGATGGTTAGCCAACCGCTAACCGCTAGAGGAAGATGGATTGATCCGCCGCGGCCTGCGCCGCCTGACCCAGGATGCGCCCCAGCGCGATGCCCAATTGGTCGGTGGTGAACGGCTTGACCAGCACCTCGTTCACGCCTAGCTCCCGGGCCCGCACCACATTGTCCCGGCTGGCATAGGCCGTCATCAGGATGACAGGCGTCGCCTGCGCCGCGCCGAACCGGGGGTCGCGCAATACCTGCATCAGCCCCGCGCCGCTGACATCGGGCATGTACCAATCCATCAGCATCACGTCGAACGGTTCGGTCATCAGCGCCAGTATGGCCGCTGCGCCGGCGTCGGCCTGCACCACGTCGCCCACGCCAAGTTTCTTGAGGCTTGCCGCCGAAATGGCCCGTGCATAGGCGTTGTCGTCCACCACCAGCGCTCTCAGGCGTCCCGGAATGATCATGGCAGCGTCCTCGATCAATGTACCGCCGTGGTGTCGTCAGAGGTCTGAATATCGCCATTCCGGATTCCAATCGACCCGGCCTTGGCATAACCATTCCCACCTCTGGCTTAGTGAAAGTGTATCTGATGTCAAATGAGTCGGCTTCCGATGGTCTGCCGCGCTGCCCTTGGGCTGGGGATGATGCGCTCTATCGGCACTACCACGATCGCGAATGGGGGCGTCCGGTCATCAGCGACACACGCCTGTTCGAGAAGATCTGCCTTGAAGGCTTCCAGTCGGGACTTTCCTGGATCACCATCCTGCGCAAGCGCGAACGCTTCCGCGAGGTGTTTCACGGCTTTGACATCCCCAAAGTCGCTGCGATGGGCGAGGCCGATATCGAGCGCCTGCTGCTCGACGCCGGCATTATCCGTCATCGCGGCAAGATCACGGCCACTATCAACAATGCCAAGCGCGCACTGGAACTGCAGCGCGAGTTCGGCTCGCTTGCCGCCTACTTCTGGCGCTTCGAGACCCGGCCGGAGCATCGCCCCGACGACTTGCGTTGGGAGTCGCTGCGCCTCGTCGCCCAGACGGACGCCTCGCGCGCTTTGTCCAAGGATTTGCGCAAGCGCGGCTTCAACTTCGTCGGCCCGACCACCTGCTACGCCTTCATGCAGGCCATGGGCCTGGTCAACGACCACATCGAAGGCTGTTTCTGCCGCGCCGAGGTCGAGGCCGAACGCACGGCTCTGGTGCGTCCAAGCTAAGCTGTTGCCTTTGCGCCACAATCGGCGATGCGTGCGACAACCCGCCACATCCGGGCTTGCGGATCACGGAATCGCGAGCTAGAACGCCATTGTCCATCAATGCCAACCCGAAGGAGGCAGCTACATGACAGCCATGTTCGTACTCCACGCGGGTCTCCATCATACGTGGAATTGCACCCGAGGTTGATCCTCGGCCTCAGCTCCACCTCGGCATTGCCCGCCGCGGACACTTTCTAAGCCACCAAACCACGATGCGCCAAACCGGGTCTCTGCGCCCGCGATTCTGGCCCATCCGCAAACCGCTAACCTGATCAGAGGCCGGTCCGCGTTTTGGCGCGCCCGGAAACCATCATGTCTTACAACACCCTTCCCGAGGGCAGCATCGTTCTGCGCCTCGAATTCTCCATCGCCGACGCCGTGCACCAGCGCGGGCTTCTGGCGGTTCTCGCCACGGCGATTAGCGCCTGGTGGAACCGGCCCCGCTTGCCGTCAAACCTGCCCGCTTATTTGCGGACCGATGTCGGCTTGCCGCCGGAAGCAACCCCCGCCCATTGGCTCGAAATCTCAGCCAACAAGGGCATCCCGGGGCCTCTGCGGAGGCCCGGCATGTAACCGTCAGGGGAGGCTGCGAAACCGCGGTCTCCCCCATCGGGCCTCACTCGAGGCATCACATTTCAGAAGGCCGGTTGGTTTGATCACCGCCGGATACCTCCATGTCGATCAATGTCCATGAAGATGGCAGCGTCTTGCTGCGTCTTGAATTCTATGCCGCCAAGGCGGTCCACCAGCGCGGTCTCGGCACTGTTCTGCGCGTCGTGCTCGCCGCCTGGTGGAATCGTCCCCGCATCCCGTCGGACCTGTCGCCTCGCCTGCGGGCCGATATGGGTCTGCCACCGGCACCCAGGTCGATGTTCTGGCCTGAGCCGCCGGACTATTGGCTCCTGCCGACGCCAATGTGGAAGCCGGGACCGTGACGTCAGGGAGGCCGGGAAACCCCGGCCTCCCAATCTGCCCTGCCTGTTGTCTCAATCTCCCCGATCCGCTAACAACGGCCCGACTTCAAGGACTGCCAGATGACCGAAAAAACCAAGCTGATCGTGCCGCGCCTGCCGCGTGGCTTCGAGGACCGCACGCCCGGCGAAATCGCCGCAGTGGGCGCCATGATCGACAAGATCAGGAAAGTTTACGAACGCTACGGCTTCGACCCGGTCGAAACCCCGCTTTTCGAGTTCACCGAAACGCTCGGCAAGTTCCTGCCCGATACCGACAGGCCCAATGCCGGCGTCTTCTCGCTGCAGGACGACGACGAGCAGTGGATGAGCCTGCGCTATGACCTGACGGCGCCGCTTGCCCGCTATTTCGCCGAGAATTTCGAAACCCTGCCCAAGCCCTATCGCTCCTATCGCCAGGGCTATGTCTTCCGCAACGAAAAGCCCGGTCCGGGTCGCTTCCGGCAGTTCATGCAGTTCGATGCCGACACCGTTGGGGCGGGTGGTCCCGAAGCTGACGCCGAAATGTGCATGATGATGGCCGACGTCATGGACGAGCTCGGTCTCAAGGGCCAGTACGTCGTGCGCGTCAACAACCGCAAGGTACTCGACGGCGTCCTGGCTACCGCGGGCGTCACCACCGACGACCAGAAGCTCACCGTGCTGCGCGCCATCGATAAGTTGGACAAGTTCGGTATCGACGGCGTCAAGCTGTTGCTGGGGGCAGGGCGCAAGGACGAAAGCGGCGACTTCACCAAGGGCGCCGGCCTCTCCGAAGCCCAGATCGAGCCGCTGCTGGCCTATATAGGCAGCGGCACGCCGGCTGCGGGCGTTGACAAGGGCAGCAACGCTCATGTCGTCTCGACGATCAATACGCTGGCAGGCCTCATTGGTGGCTCAGAAACCGGTCTTCAGGGCGTTCAGGAACTGGCATCGATCTTCGGCCTTGTCAGCGCCGCTGGCTTTGGCGGTCGTGTTATCCTCGACCCTTCCGTTGTCCGTGGCCTCGAATACTACACCGGTCCGGTCTTCGAGATCGAACTGACCTTCCAGGTGCAGAACGAAAAAGGCCAGCCGGTCGTTTTTGGTTCGGTTGGCGGTGGTGGCCGCTACGATGGCCTCGTCTCGCGCTTTCGCCGCGAACCTGTTCCGGCCACCGGCTTTTCCATCGGCGTTTCGCGCCTCGCCAACGCCCTCAAACTGACCGGTAATCTCGGCGCCACCGAACCATCAGGCCCGGTCGTCGTCCTCGTCATGGACAAGGAGCAGATGGCCGGCTACCAGGCTATGGTCTCCGAACTGCGCAATGCCGGCATTCGTGCCGAGATGTTCCTGGGCAACACCAAGAATTTCGGCAAGCAGGTCTCCTATGCCGACAAGCGCAATTCCCCGATTGTTATCATCGAAGGCAGTCAGGAGCGCGAGCAGGGCATCCTGCAAATTAAAGACCTGATCGCCGGCAAGGAAGCCGCCGCCGCCATCACCGACAACGCCGAATGGAAGGCCGCGCGGCCCGGCCAGTTCGAGGTGAAGCGCGAGGACCTGGTTGCCGCAGTGACGAAACTGCTGAGCGAGCAATGATGGTCGCTCCTGAACGCACGGCGTGGGGCAACCCCACCCTCAATCCCTCCCCACAAGGGGGAGGGAGGCGGTGGCACCGCGTTCAGTGGCACAATCTTGGGCTTGCTCTGGACGGGCTTCCCTCCCCCTTGTGGGGAGGGATTGAGGGTGGGGGTGTCTTTCCGCGCACGCTGGTCTTGGAGTCCTTCCCATGACCGGCGCCGCTCTCCGCCGTGCCAATCTCGAAGCCCTTGTCGAAGCCCAGGGCGCCTGCCGCGCCACCCCGCCGCTGCTGCTCTCGGCTGATCCCTATTTCGATCTCGCCGGTGAGGAATTCGGCCGCCGCCTGCTGCTGACGACCGATGCGACCGGCGCCGAACACTGCCTGCGTCCCGATTTCACGCTGCCGATCGTCACCGACTATATCGCCAATGGCGTCGGCGAGCCGGCCGCCTTCTCCTATATGGGCCCCATCTTCCGCCAGCGCGAAACCGGCCCGGCCGAGTTCGATCAGGCTGGCATCGAATTGCTGGCGCAGCCAGATGGCGATATCGCGCTTGATCAGGTGCTGACCTTCGCCCGCGCCGCGCTCTCCATCTTCGGCGTCGCACCTCAGGTGCGCCTGGGCGGGGTCGGGTTGTTCGAGGCCCTGCTGGTGCAGGCCGACATGCCCGAGGCCTGGCGCCCACGCATCCGAAACCGCTTCGGCCACACCGAGGCGCTCGATCGACTTCTGTCCCGCCTTGAGGCGGCCGCCGATGTGCCGCGTGCCAAGCAGCCCAGCCGCAAGGCGCTGGTCGACGATGTCACCGAACAGATGGTCGCCGCCGGTCTGAGTCTCTCGGAAGGTCGCACGCCGCAGGAAATCGCCGACCGCTATCTCGAACAACAGGCGCTGGACGCAGCTCATGTACCCGCGGCGACCCTCAGGCTCCTGCGTGACTATCTCGCCATTTCCGGCCCGGTCCTGCAGGCTTTGACGCAGGTGGAAGCCCTCGCCGCCCGGCACAAGCTGATGCTCGGCGCACCCATTCGCGCCATTCGCCGTCATCTCAACGGTCTGGGCGAAGCCCGTGTTACCTTCGATGCCAGTTTCTCGCCCCGTCTCGATTATTATACCGGCATCGTCTTCGAGATGACCGGCGCCAATGGCGAAGTGCTGGCCTCGGGTGGTCAGTATGACCGGCTGCTCGAGCGGCTTGGCGCCGTGGCGCCCATCGCCGCCTCCGGCTGCTCGGTGTGGGTCGATCGGCTCGAAGCGGAGGCGTCCTCATGACCGGTCTGACCCTCGCCGTCCCCTCCAAGGGCCGTCTCGAAGAACTGACCCGCGAGTGGTTCGCCGCCAAGGGCATGACCATCACGCGTCCCGGCGGCGCCCGTTCCTATCTCGGCGCTATCGAAGGCGTACCCGAAGTCACTGTGCGCTTTTTTCCGGCTTCCGAGATCGCTCGAGAACTCATCCGCGGCAACATCGATCTTGGTGTAACCGGGCTCGATCTCATCCATGAGACCAGCGAGACCGGCCCATCCAGCGTCTCCACTGTCAGCAAGCTTGGTTTCGGCAATGCCGATGTCGTGGTCGCCGTGCCCGACGCCTGGATCGACGTCACCCATCTGCATGATCTGGCCGACGTTGCCTCCGACTTCCGCTCGCGCCATGGCCGCTGGCTCCGCATCGCCACCAAATATATCACTATCACGCGCCAGCACTTTGCCCGCGCCGGCATCGCCGAATATCGCACGGTCGAAAGCCTCGGCGCCACCGAAGCCGCCCCAGCCTCCGGCGTCGCCGATATCGTGGTCGACATCACCACCACGGGGTCGACCCTGGCCGCCAATGGGCTGCGCGTGCTCGAGGATGGCGTCATGCTTCAAAGCGAGGCGTGCCTGTTCGCCGCGCGCAAGCCCGATTGGTCCGCCAAGAAGTGGGATCAGATGACGGCCTTCATGGACCGGCTCGGTCTGGGTCACGAGTTCGAACCGAAACGTTGACGCGTTCGCATCGATACGAGCGAGGCGACGGAGCGTTACCGCGCCCTGGCCGTTCTACCTCGATGGCAATACCGAGATGGAGTGTGACCCATGACCGGTGAAGTGTACGAAGGCCTGGTGATCGTGGCAGCCGTGGCTGCGATCGTCTATATCCTCTGGCGCAATAATGAAGGCGTACGCCAGGCGCGACGCGGCCCGGCCGAGAATAGTTCCGGCCGTAACGGAGCGGGCGGGAGTGGTCGCGCGGACGACTGAGCCACCCATTGCCACTATCCCCAAATCACGGCACAAGTGCCGCTGGGCCGGGGGAGAGGCCACAATTGGCCGACCAGCTCGAACTCACCATTCTCATGCCCTGCCTCAACGAGGCCGAGACATTGGCGGTTTGTATCGCCAAGGCGCGTGCATACCTCGACCGCTCCGGCATCTCAGGCGAAATCGTCATCGCCGATAACGGCTCCACCGACGGTTCCCGCGACATTGCCGTGGTCAATGGCGCCCGCGTCGTTCCCGTCAGCGAGCGTGGTTACGGCGCTGCCCTTGCCGGCGGCATTGCCGATGCGCGCGGGCGCTACGTCATCATGGGCGATGCCGATGACAGCTACGATTTCTCCCAGCTCGATGCCTTTGTCGCCGCGCTGCGCGATGGCGCCGATCTGGTGATGGGCAACCGCTTCAAGGGTGGCATCGGCCCCGGCGCCATGCCGTGGCATCACCGCTATATCGGCAATCCGGTACTGAGCTTCCTTGGGCGTCTGTTCTTCCACACGCCCATCCGCGACTTCCACTGCGGATTGCGCGGCGTGGCCCGCGACTCCATCCTGGCGCTCAAGCTGCGCACGTCAGGCATGGAATTCGCCTCCGAAATGGTGGTCAAGGCGACGCTCGCCCATCTCGACGTGCGCGAGGTGCCCACGACGCTCAAGAAGGACGGCCGCTCGCGCCCGCCGCATCTGCGCTCCTTCCGCGACGGCTGGCGGCATCTGCGGTTCCTGCTGCTGTTCTCGCCCCGCTGGCTGTTCCTCTATCCGGGGGCATTGTTGCTCGGTATCGGCCTCGTGGTCGGCGGCCTGCTGCTGCCCGGCCCCGTGCATATCGGCAGTATCGAGTTCGACGTCCACACCTTCCTCGTGGCGTCGCTCTGCATCATTGTCGGGCTGCAATCGCTGTCCTTCGCGGTCATCGGCCGGCGCTTTGCCTCGCGCTATGGCTTCATCCCGCGTTCCGACCATTATGATCGCCTGCTCGAAGCATTGACGCTCGAGCGCATCCTGGTGGTGGCGATCCTGCTCATGGTGGTTGGATTCGCGGCGCTGCTCTGGGGTGTCAGCGAGTGGGCCGAGCGCGATTTCGGCCCGCTCAACCTCACCAGCACCATGCGCGCCGTGATCTTGGCCATGACCGCCATGGTCAGTGGCTTCCAGCTGATGATGAGCGGCTTCATGTCGTCAATGATCAACATTCCCATCTACGAGCGTCGCATCGCCGAGCCGGATAGCGATAGCGCGCGCCGGACCGGCACAGATCGGACCTAGGCCTTGATGCTCGATCCCCTGATATTGCTGGCTCTGGCCTGTGTCGGCATGCTCGCCGGCTTTGTCGATGCCATTGCCGGGGGTGGCGGCATGATCTCGGTACCGGCTTTGTTGTCGGCCGGCCTGCCTCCCGTCGCCGCGCTGGCCACCAATAAGATGCAATCGGTGGTAGGCACCGGCATGGCGGCGCTCACCTACTGGCGCCGCGGTTTCGTTTCGCTCAAGGCACTGATCCCGGCCATAGCGCTGACCTATGCCGGCAGCCTTATCGGTGCGCTCGTGGTCCGGCAGATCGATACCGGCCTGCTCGATATCGCCGTGCCGGTCGCCCTGATCGGCATTGCGCTCTATTTCCTCTTCGCGCCCAATCTCTCCGATGCCGACAAGGCCGCCCGGCTGCCGTTCCACCTGTTCGTGCCGGTATTGGGTTTCGCCATCGGCTTCTATGACGGCATTTTCGGGCCGGGAACGGGCTCGTTCTTCACCATCGGCTTCGTCATGCTCTTCGGCATGGGGCTCACGCGGGCTTCGGGCAACACCAAGATCGTGAATCTGGTCTCGAACCTGGCGGCGCTGACCATCTTCATTCCGGCGGGAGACGTCGTCTGGCCGGCCGCCATCGTCATGGCAGCGGGGCAGGTGATCGGCGGCTATATCGGCGCGCGCACCGGCATCCGTTACGGCGCTAAAATTATCCGCCCACTCGTCGTTGTGGTCTCAATCCTGCTGGCCCTGCGCCTGCTATTCTCAAGCTAGAGCGCCGATCCGAATGCGGCCTCGATGGCCCGCTGCGTGCCAGGGCCGAAACTGCCGTCGATACCGCCGTCATAATAGCCGTCGCGCTTGAGCAGTTCCTGGATGGCGCGGCGATAATTGGGCGAGGTGTCGGCGCTGCCGATCTCCTTGAACTCATCCATCGCGACCTGCAAACCATTGGTCAGCGCCAGATAGGCCAGCTCGGCGGCACGCTGGCTGTCCTTGCCGACGCCGTCGCCATAGAGGTAGCGCAGCGAAAGCGCCCAATGCCCATTGGCGTCACCTGCATCCGAGGCCTTCTGGTACCAGGCCGCTGCCTCTTCGGCGTCCTTGGCGACCCCCGTTCCGCCCAGATACATATCGCCCAGCGAATACATGGCGTAGCCATAGCCATTCTCCGCCGCCCGGCGGAACCAGCGCACGGCTTCGGCATAATCTTGCCGTACGCCGTCGCCGGCACTGTACATGCTCCCAACATTGCTTTGCGCCGAGGGCAGGCCTGCTTCGGCGGCCTTCAGGTACCACTCGAAAGCCTGACCGAAATCCTGGTCGACATGCTCGCCGCGGTCGTACATCAGGCCGACCCGGTTCATCGCATAGGGGTCGCCGGCACCTGCCGCCAGCGAGTACAGTTCGAAAGCGCGCTTGTAGTCCGGCGTCTGCCCGTCATCGACAAAGTAGGCAGCGTCGGCGTCATCGAGAATTTGTTCGATATCGTCAGGGTCCACGGAGCCGCTCTGCTGCGGCGGCGTCTGCTGGGGTTGCTGCGGCTGGTGGATAGTGGTCTGCGGCGTATCGGCCTTGATCTTGGTCTTTTGAGCAAAGGCGTCGCCCGTACTGACCAATGCCAACAAGGCGACCGTAACCAACAAAACACGCCCGGACATGCCAGTCCCCCTCAAGTCACTGCTTCCTCAAGAAAATGAAACGCCTCAGCGTTGCTGTCAAATGGCCTGGTGCACCAGTCCGGTGTTGCGGTTCGGAGGAACGGGAAGCCGTGCTATAGGGAAGGCTTCTCGCTACAACCAAAAGTACCAGAACAGTGCCACTTCGCGTGTGCCCGGCATATCTGCACGATACAGATCGGCATCAAATCCCCTGAGCGCGAACCCCTGGCGTTCGTAGAAACGGCAGGCCACGAGATTGTTGTTCTGTGTTTCGAGCCGCACCGCCGGCAATCCACGCGCTTTGGCCCAGGCTTTGGTCTTGTCGATTAGGGCCGCGCCAATGCCGGCGCCGCGACGGTTGGGATCGACAGCAAGGCAATCGACCAGGCCCATGCCGTTCCAGTCGCGGCTCACGATCACGACGCCCACCACTACGCCATCGAGCAGTGCAACATAGCCTGCCTGTGTATCGTCGGAAATTGCCGCTTCGAGGTCCTCGCGGGCATCGAGATAGCTTTTGCGGTACGGGGTGACGGAGCGCGGCAGCAGTTGTAGGCCGGCCTCGAAGTGGGTCACCTCGCCTTCCTCGCTGACCATGAACGAGGCATCGATGGCAGCGGCTGCTGCCAGATTGGTCTTGTCGAGCGAAACAACGCGCAGCATTTCGCCCTCCGAACCCACGCGCGCCACCACAGCCGTTCAGCCGTTATCGGCGCTATCCAGGCCCGCGCTCTGACGCAGAGCAGCGTTGATCCGGTCCTGCCAGCCGGGACCATCCTCCTGGAAGTGTTCGAGAACAGCTCGATCGAGGCGCAGCGTCACCATTTCCTTGCCCGAAGGTGGGGCGATCGTCTTTGGTGCGGCTTCTACCGGCTTGCTGGTCACAGCCTTGAAGGCGGCTTCTGCCTGGTCGAATGCACTGCCACGTCTTGGTGTCCGCATGAAATCCTCTCGATGGGCGCTTGCCGCACTGTAATGCCACGCCATTGCGCGCGGAATAAGAAAAAGGCGCAGTGTTTCCACTGCGCCTTTCCACGAAGTTCGTGACTGGGAAGAAACGAACCTCGAAGCTGGATAAGACTTCTTAGAAGTCCATACCGCCATTCGGACCGGCTTGACCGGTCCGAACACTTTGCATTTTGGGCGTTGGACTTCTTAGAAGTCCATACCGCCCATGCCGCCCATGCCGCCGCCGCCAGGCATTGCCGGTGCAGCTTCCTTCGGGGCTTCGACGATGAGGGCCTCGGTGGTGATCAGCAGCGAAGCAACCGAAGCAGCGTCCTGCAGGGCAGTGCGAACCACCTTCACCGGGTCGATAACGCCCATGGTGATCAGATCACCATATTCGCCGGTCGCGGCATTGTAGCCGAAGGTCGACGAGCTGTTCTCGAGGATCTTGCCGACGACGACGGAGCCTTCGGCACCGGCATTGTTGGCGATCGTGCGCACCGGCTCCTGCAGAGCGCGGCGAACGATGGCGATACCAGCAGCCTGGTCGGCATTGGCGCCCTTGACGGTCATGGCGTTCGAAGCACGCAGCAGCGCAACGCCACCACCGGCAACGATGCCTTCTTCAACGGCAGCGCGGGTTGCGTTCAGCGCGTCGTCGACGCGGTCCTTGCGCTCCTTGACTTCGACTTCCGTCGAGCCGCCGACCTTGATCACCGCAACGCCACCGGCGAGCTTTGCCAGGCGTTCCTGCAGCTTTTCCTTGTCGTAGTCCGAAGTGGTTTCTTCGATCTGCGACTTGATCTGGCCAACGCGGCCCTGGATGTCTTCCTGGGTGCCGGCGCCGTCGACGATCGTGGTGTTTTCCTTGGTGATTTCAACGCGCTTGGCAGTGCCGAGCATGTCGATGGTCACGTTCTCGAGCTTGATGCCGAGATCTTCGGAGATCACCGAACCACCGGTCAGGATGGCGATGTCTTCCAGCATGGCCTTGCGGCGGTCGCCGAAGCCAGGTGCCTTGACGGCAGCAACCTTGAGGCCGCCACGCAGACGGTTGACGACGAGGGTCGCGAGAGCCTCGCCTTCGATGTCTTCGGCAATGATCAGCAGCGGGCGCTGCGACTGCACGACCGACTCAAGGATCGGCAGGATAGCCTGAAGGTTCGACAGCTTCTTCTCGTGTAGGAGGATCACAGGATCTTCCAGAACGGCGGTCATCTTCTCGGCATTGGTCACGAAGTAGGGCGACAGGTAGCCGCGGTCGAACTGCATGCCTTCAACGACATCGAGTTCGGTCTCAGCGGTCTTGGCTTCTTCGACGGTGATGACACCCTCGTTGCCGACCTTCTGCATCGCTTCGGCAATCATGTCACCGATGGACGATTCACCGTTGGCCGAAATGGTGCCGACCTGGGCAACTTCGGACGACGACTTGATCTTGGACGAAGCGGCCTTGAGCGAAGCAACGACTTCTTCAACAGCCAGATCGATACCGCGCTTCAGATCCATCGGGTTGAACCCGGCGGCAACAGCCTTGACGCCTTCGACAACGATAGCCTGACCCAGAACGGTCGCGGTGGTGGTGCCGTCACCGGCAATGTCGTTGGTCTTGGAAGCGACCGAACGCAGGAGCTGGGCGCCCAGGTTCTCGAACTTGTCTTCCAGTTCGATTTCCTTGGCGACGGTCACGCCGTCCTTGGTGATGCGCGGGGCGCCGAACGACTTTTCGATAACGACGTTACGACCCTTGGGGCCGAGGGTCACCTTGACCGCATTGGCCAGGATGTTGACGCCGCGCAGCATCTTGTCGCGGGCATCGGTCGAGAACTTTACTTCTTTAGCGGCCATGGTTGGCGCTCCTTAAGAATGGTTGAAACGACGAAAGGGCAGGGAAGTCGCTTAGACTTCGACGATGCCCATGATGTCGGATTCCTTCATGATCAGCAGGTCTTCGCCGTTGAGCTTGACCTCGGTGCCGCTCCACTTGCCGAACAGCACGCGGTCGCCGGCCTTGACGTCGAGGGCATTGATCTTGCCGCTTTCGTCACGGGCGCCGGGGCCCACGGAGACGATCACGCCCTCGGAGGGCTTTTCCTTGGCGGTGTCGGGGATGATGATCCCGCCTTTGGTCTTTTCTTCGCTGTCGAGACGGCGGACGACCACGCGGTCGTGCAGAGGACGGAAGCCCATGATTGCTCCTTCTGGCATCATATAAAATGCAATTTTTCGGCTGTTAGCACTCGTCATTGTAGAGTGCTAACAGGTGCCGGGGATATATGGCTGGGGCCTGGAGGAGTCAAGGTCGGGTGAACCGACTTTGACTTCGCGCGTTTGATCCTTGTCGATCGCCCACCGCACAAGAGCAGCTAATTATGACGCGTCAATGTCTCGACAAAGATATCAAGATCACCCCGGTTTCAGGTCGCGTGCATGTCATTTTCGATGACGCCGAAATCGCCAGTTCGCTCCGGGCGCTCGAGGTCGAGGAGCCTGGCGAGCCGGTGCGCATCTATGTGCCGCGCGAAGACGTCCAGCCCGGCATTCTTGAGGCGTCCGAAACCCGCACGAGCAATCCCGCTATGGGAGAGGCGTCCTACTACACGATCAAGACGCTCACCGCCGACGGTCCCGACCAAGTCTGGTACTATCCCGACCCATGCCCGCAAGTTGAGTCCATTCGCGATCACCTCGCCTTTCGTGGCGACCGCATCGAGTATCGCCGCTCCGAGGTCTAGCAGCGACCGGGGCAACTTTCCCCCTTCCACCCCGCGCGAACCTGCGCCATAAGGCAGGCATGACCCAAGATAGCACCCTACAGATCAAGCTGCGCCTCAAGGGCGGCAGCGGCCCGAACGCCAACTGGCATTGGGAAATTCACGATGCCAACGGCAAGGTGATCAAGACCGGCTCTGCCGTCGGCCCCGAGCACAAGGCGTTCGCCACTGCGCGTATCGCCAAGGAAAAGCTGGAGCAATCCGCTAGCCGCTAAGGCGGCTCAAAAGACGAGATTGCCGTGACCACTCCAGCGCCACCCAACCCGGCAAGCCCCGCGCAACACACGGGCGGGCCGTTACGTGGCATTACGCTCAAGGTGCTCTCGGTCTGCTTCTTCGTCGTCATGGCGACCCTGCTCAAGGCCACCGCAACCATCCCCGCTGGGGAATTGGTGTTCTTCCGCTGCTTCTTCGCCATCCTGCCGGTTGTCGCTTACCTGCTCTGGCGGCGGCAATTGCGTACGGCGCTGCATACGCGTAACCCGCTCGGCCATGTGGTCAGGGCGCTTGTCGGCGCATCCTCCATGGGGCTCGGCTTCTTCGCCCTCACCCGCCTGCCGCTGCCCGAGGCGACGGCCATCGGCTATGCCGCGCCATTGCTGATCGTCCTGTTCAGCGCCGTCCTGCTCAAGGAGAAGGTTCATGCCTTCCGCTGGACGGCGGTGGTCATCGGCCTTGTCGGCGTCGTCATCATCCTCTGGCCCCGTCTGACGCTGTTCTCCAGCGGGCAGCCGCTTGGCAACAACGAGGCGATCGGCGCTGCGGCCGCATTCGGCGGCGCCATTCTTACCGCCTTCGCCATGATGCAGGTGCGCAAACTCGTGCAGACCGAGCGCACCGAGGCGATCGTCATCTACTTTTTTATCAGCGCCAGCGTGCTGTCGCTTGCCACCATCCCCTTCGGCTGGGTCATGCCCACGCCCACTCAGGCGGCGCTACTGATCGGCGCGGGATTTGCCGGCGGAATCGGGCAATTGCTGCTGACCTCATGCTACCGCTATGCCGACATGTCGGTCATCGCACCGTTCGAATATGTCTCGCTATTGCTGACCATTGTCATCGGCTTCGCCGTGTTCGGCGATATCCCGACCGTCGCGATGATCCTGGGCGCCTTGATCATCGTATTCTCGGGCATCGCCGTGATCCTGCGCGAACACTATCTCGGCCTCGACCGCGTCAAGGCACGTGAAGCCAATACGCCTTAGGCGCGCCCTCGTTACCACGGGCGCTGCATCAACTTGGCCCTTGCGTAGCGTGTTTCAGTGCATCCGATTTTGTTTCCATCGTCATTGCCCAGCTTGTCCGGGCAATCCAGCCACGCCCGCAGTCCGCACTGGACCACCCGAACAAGTCGGGTGGTGACGGGCGTGGAGGGGACCGGGATTCCGATTGGAAGTCAGACGCCTAGCTCGCCACCGCCATATCGGCCCAGCTCTGCCGCTTGCGATAAATGGTGGATGGGCTGATCTCCAGCGCCGCCGCCGCCAGCGAGACATTGCCGCCGAAGCTGGCGATCGCGTCTTCGATGATGCGTTGTTCCTGCTGCCACATCGGCAAAATGGCCGGCCGGCGCTCCGTGCGTGGCTGGCTCTCGGCCACGGGCACGATGCCGCGCGATTCGATATCGGCTGCCGCCAGCATGGCGGGCGTGATCTCGCCGCCGTCGAACATCACGACGAGCCGGCGCACCAGGTTCTGCAATTGCCGCACATTGCCCGGCCAGTCGCCCGAGGCGAGGATCCCCGCCACATCAGGCGAGTAACCGTCAAAACTCTTGTGCTCCTCGGCCGCGTAGCGTTCGAGGAAATGCCGCGCCAGCACCATGATATCGGTCGGCCGCTGGCGCAGGGGCGGCAGGTGGATCGGCAGAACATGCAGCCGGTAGAACAGGTCCTCGCGGAACTTCTTGTCGGCGATGAGCTGCATCGGATTGCGATTGGTGGCGCAGATCACCCGCACATCGACGTGCCTGACGCCCGATTCGCCCACGCGGCTCAGTGTGCCGGTCTGGAGGAACCGCAGCAGCTTGCTCTGCAGCGACAGGTCCATCTCGCCGATTTCGTCGAGGAACAGCGTACCGCCATCAGCCAGTTCGGCCGCGCCTTTGCGGTCTTCGTGGGCACCGGTAAAGGCGCCTCGCGCTACGCCGAACAGCTCGCTCTCCATCAGGTCGCGGGGAATGGCGGCGCAATTGATGGCCACCATGCGCTTGCCGCCACGCGGTCCCTTGGCGTGCAACGCCTCCGCACACACATCCTTGCCCGTGCCGCTTTCGCCGGTGATGAAGACCGGCGCCGCCGACGCTGCGATCCGGCCGATCTGCTCGTAGACGAATTGCATGGCGCTCGATGCGCCGATAAAGCCCGCGAAATCCCTGATGCCATCGGCCACCGGGGCTTCGATGCTGAGCGTGCGTCCTTTGCCGTGGCGCTGCGCCAATTCGCCGATCCGCGCCACCATGGCCGGCCCGTTGATGGGCTTGGCCACATAGTCATGGGCTCCGGCGCGCATCGCGCCGACCGCTGCCGATACGGAGGTCCCGTCCGACAGCGCCACCACCAGCGCACCCTGCGCCAGCCGCACCAGGCGCGTCACGGCGTCGTCGCTCCGATCGGACAAGTCGCCGAGGCTGGAAAGATCGGCCAATACGATATCGAAGCCGGAATCACGCAGCAGGTCGGCCGCCTGCCGTCCGCTCGTCACGGTGGTGATACGCGCGGACAGGCCCAGGCTCTGGGTCAGCGTTTCTGCCACCAGATGCGCGTGAGGCTCGTCCCGGTCGACCAGCAACAGCCGTCCATTGGGCGCGCCGTCGCTTCGAGTGTGCATCGCCATGCGGCCAGTCCTCGCATTTGTCTTGCAGCGATTGTTGGTCAACAGGGTAAATAATCCGTTCCGACTGTCGCAAATTGCAGGATGTACCTGTGCAGGCATTGCGCTTGCTTGCCCCGTTGCCTCCCGACTAAGACTCTTCCCATGCGGAAGGACTCAGTGACGCCCAAGATGGAGCCGATGGCGCGCGGCGTGGCGCAGTCGGGTGTACGGCTCGCCAATGAGCGCGCCGTGCTGACGCTCATCGCCGTCAATGCGGGCGCGTCCAATGCTGATCTGGCGCGGCTCTCCGGCTTGGGTCCGCAAACCACGTCGCGCATCGTTGCCGAGCTGGAACAGCGGGGTCTGGTGATCCGTGGGCAGGTGCTGCGCGGCCGCCGCGGCCAGCCGGCAACGCCGCTCTTTCTCAATCCGCACGGCGCCTATGCTATCGGCGTCGAAATCGGCTGGCAGCATCTGGAAGTGCTGCTGTTCGATATGGCGGGCAAAACCATCGCCAGCGTCCGGCGCAGCTATCCCTGGCCCGATGCCCGGACGATCCTGGCCGCCGCCACCGCCGAAATCGCCACGATTCGCGCCGGCATGTCCGAGCTGCAGCGCAGCCGGCTGATCGGCATCGGCCTCGCCAGCCCGTCTTTCATCGAACGGTATGTCTGCCGCCTTGGCGCCCCCGACGAGCAGGAGGCGCTCTGGGAGGGACTGAACCTCGCCGAGCGAATCGCCCGCGAGGCTGGATTGCCCACCGAATGGTTCAACGACGGCAGCGCCGGCTGCTGGGCCGAGCTCATTGCCCGGGCCCTGCCGGTCTCGCCCGGCCTGGCCTATTTGCGCGTCGGCACGTTCGTGGGCGCCGGCATCGTGGTCGAGGGCGAGCTGTGGGAAGGCCGCAGCGGCAATGCCGCCAATCTGGGTGGCATCGTGGTTTCGGACGGGGCCGGCCAGCCCATCTCGGTCCACCAGGTCGCTTCGATCGTCGCCCTGCGCCGGCAGCTCGAAGAGATCGGCCAGGCCATCCCAGATGGCAATCCGCTCAACTGGGATTGGCAGACGCTGGAGCCGGTGGTGAGCCACTGGCTCGATACGGCCGGTCTGGCGCTGGCCAAGGCCGTCATCAATACCCGGGCGGTGATCGAGTTCGACACAGCCGTGATCGGCGGCGTCATGCCGCGCGCCATAGTGGAGCGGCTCCTGGAGCGCGTGCGTCACCATATGGCGGGGTTGCCCTCTGGACCCTCCGATCCGCCTTCGATCGATATCGGTCACCTCGGCGCTTCGGCGGCAGCGACCGGCGCGGCGCAGCTGGTGCTGTTCCGACGCTTCTTCTCCCGCGCCTGGAACCTCTTTGCGGCTTGATCCCTGAATAAGCCTTGGAAGAGCTGGCCCGCGGCTTTTGTGGTGCCTTGCGCGATGCTAAGAGGGTAGGGCCGAATCCCGGCGCTTGAAGAGGGTTCCGAGGTCCCGCGCGTGCAGGCTCTGGTCTATACGTTCATTGCCCTTGCGGCGGCCGGCGTTGGCGCCACCGCCTATTTCGGGCTGACCTTCACGCCGGCCGAGGCGATCCTGGCCGCCGTGGTTTTCGGCTGCTCCTGCGTCGTCCTGCTCGAACGCAGCTTGCGCCAGCGCGCAGAGAACCGCCTCGAACGCGCCATCGAAGACCTGTCGCGCCTGCTCGCAACCGACGCCCAGGCCGGCGCCGTGCTGGGTCAGCGCATCAACGCCATGGCCGACGTCAATGCCGCGGTGCGGCTGGAAAGCGTCGAGGCCGATATTTCCGTGCTCGGCACTGTCATCCGGCAGGTCGCCGAGGCCGTGTCCGATATCGAGGAGCGCGCCAAGCCCCAGGCCAGCGGGCGCGACCGCATGATCGCCGCCGCGCCGCCGCCGCCCGCCGTTATGCGCGAACCCGAGCCAGTCATTCCGCTCGAAATGCTGCGCCAGGCCGTGGCCGAAAACCGCCTGATCTACCACATCCAGCCGGTGGTGAAGCTGCCGCAGCGCCGTCCGCAGGGCTATGATCTGGTGCCCCGGCTGATGCTCGAAGATGGCGATCTTGCCGACCGAGCTGACTTCATGCCCCGCCGTGGCGGTGAGGACGTGCAGCGCCACATCGAGGGTATCGGGCTGGTCGAGGCCATCACCATCGCACGCCGTGCCCGCACCGGCGGCCAGCCGGTGACGCTCTACATTCCATTGTCTCGCGCCACCCTTGGCGATTCGGCCTCGTCCGAGCAGCTGATCGTCTCGCTCGAGGCCAATAGGGCCATCGCACCTGGGCTGATCTTTGCCATCAACGAAGCCGACTGGCAGAGCCTCACCACCGGCGAACGCGCTATCGCCGATGCGATAGCCAAGAAGGGCGCCGGTTTCTCGCTGCTCAACGTCAAGTCGCTGCGGGTCGACGTCGCTGAACTGGCTGCCCAAGGCGTGCGTTCGCTGCGCATCGATGCCGCGCGCTTCATCGACGAGCCCGAGGTCTATACCGACTTCCACGCCTCCGACATTGCCAACTATGTCGCGCGCTTCGAGGTAGTCCTGCTGGCAACCGGAATTTCCAGCGAACGCCAGATCGTTGAGCTGCTCGAAGACGGCATAACGCTGGTTCAGGGACCCCATGTCGCTGCACCCGGCCCCGTACGCCCCGACCTGATGGTCGAGGCCCCGCGCCCAGCGACTCCGCAGTTGCGCCGGGTCGAATTCTAGAACGACTGCGACGCCGCGCCACATTGATAGGCCCCATACGGTGCCGTATGGTTGGCATGTCGATGAGGTATGGTCATGGCCGACGCTAACCAAATGCCGCCCAGCGAAGCAATGAACCATCGGCCGTTGCAGACCGTGCTGGCTATCCTGCTCGCCGCCACCGGCGGCGCCATTGTGCTGATCTCCTTGGTTCAGGTCGTCCTCGGCCTCGCGGCCATTCCCGGAGCAGGCCCCGGTAATGCAACGCTGGATAGCGAGCATCGCTTCTACGCGGTGTTCTTCCTAGCCTTCGGGCTGGCCTTGCTGTGGTGCCTGCAAGATCTGTCCGGCCGCGCCCGGCTCATCCAAGGCCTGATGGCGCTGTTTTTCCTCGGCGGGTTGACTCGTGTGCTGTCCGCCCTGACGACCGGTCTGCCGCATCCGCTCTTTGTTGGTCTTGGCGTAATTGAGCTTCTGCTGCCGCCGCTATTGGCCGGCTTGGCCTACCTGAACCGCAACACATGACTTGATCATTTCGGCGAACCTGCGACATAGAGGCGTGCTCCCCCCAAGCCGCATCGGACGTTTGCCATGACCACTCCCGCCATTTCCGGCCTCGCCGATCTTGCCGGCCGCTACGATGCGGTGCTGAGCGATGTGTGGGGCGTCGTCCATAATGGCATCGCGGCCTTTCCCAGCGCCGTCGAGGCTCTGACCGAGTTCCGCAAAGCCGGCGGCAAAGTGGTGTTCATCACCAATGCACCACGCCCTTCGCCGCCGCTGATCGAGATGCTCGACCGCTTGGGCGTCGATCGCACCGCCTATGACGCCATTGTGTCATCGGGCGATGCAACGCGGAGCATGATCGCCAAATACCGCGGCCGGCCTATCCATCACATCGGTCCGCCGACCGACGATGACTCGCTCTATGAAGGGCTCGACGTGCGTCGCACCGGCGCGGATGAGGCCGAAGTGATCATCGTCACCGATCTCGATACCGATGACGATACGCCCGAAATGTACCGCGAGCGCGCCAAGCTCTGGCTCAGCCGCAAGCTGCCCATGATCTGCGCCAATCCCGACCGCGTTGTCGAGCATGGTGACAAGATCATCTACTGCGGTGGCGCCCTGGGCGATCTCTACGCCGCCATGGGCGGCATGGTTCTCATGGCCGGTAAGCCCTATCAGCCGATCTACGAGGAAGCCTTCCGCCTCGCTGAAGTTGCCGCCGGCCGTCCGCTCGACAAGTCCCGCGTGCTTGCTATCGGCGATAGCGTGCGCACCGACGCCACTGGCGCCGCCCAGTTCGGCATCGACCTGCTATTCGTCACCGGCTCCATCCACGCTGCCGAACTCGATGCTTTTGGCAAACCTGATCCGCAGGCCATTGCCGATCTCGTGGCACCCAGCCGCGCCCGCATGGCCGGTTTCCTGCCGCGCCTGACCTGGTAGTTCCATGTCCAGCTTTATCCGCCTCGCCGATCTCGATCACGTTCCACCCAGCCTGCGTGGCGCCTATGTCGCCATCGGCAATTTCGACGGCTTCCATCGCGGCCACCAGAGCGTCATCGCCACACTCAAGGCCCGCGCCGCCGAGGCCGGCGTGCCGGCCATGGTGCTGACCTTCGAGCCGCATCCGCGCGACGTCTTTGCGCCGTCTCCCTTCATGTTCCGCCTCACCGATGGCGATGCCAAGGCGCGCCTGGCCGAGGCTTTCGGCATCGATGCTATCGCCATCCTCAATTTCGACCGCGCCTTCTCCCAGATCGAAGCCGAGGATTTCGTCTCGCGCTTTCTGGTTGACGCGCTGGGGGTCACCGGCGTTATCGTTGGCTCCGATTTCCATTTCGGCCGCCAGCGCCGCGGTACGCCGAGCTTCCTCAAAGCCGCCGGCGATACGCATGGCTTTGCCGTCGAAACGCTGGACCTGATGGATGAGGGCGACGAGGTCATCTCCTCCTCGCGCATTCGCGCCGCGCTGTCCGAAGGCGCTGTGGCCGCCGCCAATCGGTTGCTCGGCTATCACTGGTTTTTTGACGGCTGCGTCGTCAAAGGCGACCAGCGGGGCAGGGAACTGGGCTATCCCACGGCCAACACCATGACCCATGCCAGTTTCCAGCTCGCCCAGGGCGTCTATGCCGTCCGCGCCCGCCTCGGCACCCGCTTATTCGATGGCGTGGCGGCATTCGGCAAGCCGATGTTCAACAACCAGCGTCCGCCCTTCGAAACGCATCTGTTCGATTTCGACGAGGACATTTACGGCCAGACCATTTCGGTCGCACTGCTCGGCCATATCCGAGGCCAGGAAGTGTTCGCCGGCCTCGACGACTTGGTTGCAGCAATGGACCGCGACAGCCGCAAGGCCCGCGACCTGATCGCCAAGGCAAAGCCGCTCGGTGAGCTGGATATGAAGCTGGGCTTTTTCGGCTAGCATTGGTCGGGTGCTCTTCGCCTCCGGCCAGGGGAAGGGCGATCCGCAAATCATCCTTTGCCCCATTCGCCCGCCCTTGCTACAACCCCGCCCAAATCTCCTTTAGCGATTGCCGTTTCCATGACCGATACCGCCACGGGCGCCGCCGAAACCGACTATTCGGCCACGCTTTTCCTGCCCGAGACCAATTTCCCGATGCGCGCCGGCCTGCCCGAGCGTGAGCCGGGCTGGCTCAAGCGCTGGGAAGACATGGATATTTACGCCCTGCAGCGCGAGCAGGCCAGGGAGCGGCCACTGTTCACGATCCATGATGGCCCGCCCTATGCCAATGGCAACATCCATATCGGCCACGCGCTCAACAAGACGCTGAAGGACCTCGTCTCCCGCTCCATGCAGATGCTGGGCTATAACTCGGCCTATGTGCCGGGCTGGGACTGCCATGGCCTGCCTATCGAGTGGAAGATCGAAGAGCAGTATCGCGCCAAGGGCAAGGACAAGAACGAGGTTCCGGTGGTCGAATTCCGCCAGGAATGCCGCACCTTTGCCGAGCAGTGGGTCGATATCCAGCGCGAGGAATTCAAGCGCCTCGGCGTGCTTGGCGAGTGGGACAATCCCTATCTCACCATGAGCTTCGACGCCGAAGCCCAGATTGCCCGCGAACTGATGAAGGTCGCGACGACGGGCCAGCTCTATCGCGGATCCAAGCCGGTCATGTGGTCCGTCGTCGAGCGCACCGCACTGGCCGAAGCCGAGATCGAATACCAGGACTACGAGAGCGACGCGATCTGGGTGAAATTCCCGGTCAAGCAGTTTGGCGGCGTCGAACCGGCAACCGGCAGCCAGGTTGTCCGGCCCTATGTCGTGATCTGGACGACCACGCCCTGGACCATTCCGGCGAACCGCGCGATCTCGTTTTCGAGCAAGGTCGCCTATAGCCTTTATCGGGTTACCGAAGCGCCTGAGGGCAATTGGGCAGCCGTCGGCGATCAGTATGTGCTGGCCGATAACCTGGCCGCCGAAGTCATGCAGAAGGCCAAGGTCGAGGCTTATCAGCGGGTCTTCGCGGTCAAGCCGGACATGCTGGCCGGCACGATCGCCGAGCATCCCCTGCGTGGCCTGGCCGACGGCTACAATTTCGATGTCCCCCTGCTCGATGGCGACCACGTCACCGACGACGCTGGCACGGGCTTCGTGCACACCGCACCGGGTCACGGCCTCGACGACTTTGAGATCTGGATGAATTCCGGCCGCAAGCTGGCCGAAAAGAACATCGATTCCGCCATCCCCTACGTGGTGGGCGACGATGGCTTCTACACCTCCGAGGCCCCCGGCTTCGATGGCGCGCGCGTCATCGACGACAACGGCAAGAAGGGCGATGCGAACAACCGCGTTATTGCCGCCCTTGCCGAGCGCAATGCCATGGTCGCCCGTGGCCGCGTCAAGCATCAGTATCCCCATTCCTGGCGCTCCAAGAAGCCGGTGATCTTCCGCAACACGCCGCAGTGGTTCGTTTACATGGACCGCGACATCATGGGTGTGCCCGGCGATACCCTGCGCCACCGTTCGCTCAACGCCATCGACGCTACCAGGTTCTATCCCGCTGCCGGGCAGAACCGCCTGCGCTCGATGATCGCTGATCGCCCCGATTGGGTGCTATCGCGTCAGCGCGCCTGGGGCGTGCCGATCACTGTCTTCGTCGAGAAAGCCACCAACGAAATCCTCAAGGACGACACGGTCAATCACCGCATCGCCCAGAGCTTTGAGGAAGAGGGCGCGGACGCCTGGTACAAGCCCGGCGCCGCCGCGCGTTACCTCGGTGAGGGCCGCAACCCCGACGACTATGAGATGGTCACCGACGTGCTCGACGTCTGGTTTGACAGTGGCACCACCCATTCCTGGGTGCTGCGCAACAAGCAGAAGTGGCCGCATCTGAAATTCCCGGCCTCGATGTATCTCGAAGGCTCCGACCAGCATCGTGGCTGGTTCCACTCCTCGCTGCTCGAAAGCTGCGCCACCAATGGCCACGCTCCCTATGAAAGCGTGTTGACGCACGGCTTCACCATGGATGGCGAAGGCCGCAAGATGAGCAAGTCGCTGGGCAATACCGTCGCCCCGCAGGACGTCATCAAGCAGTACGGCGCCGATATCCTGCGCCTCTGGGTCGCTTCGTCTGACTATTCGGAAGATTTGCGCCTGGGCAAGGAGATCATCCAGACTACCGTCGACAGCTACCGCAAGCTGCGCAACACGCTGCGCTGGCTGCTGGGCAATCTCGCCCACTACCAACCCGGCGATGCTGTCGATTTCCGCGACATGCCCGAGCTCGAGCAGCTGATCCTGCATCGCCTGGCTCAGCTCGATGAGCAGGTGCGTGGCGCCTACAAGGAATACGACTACCGCAAGATCGTCACTCTGCTGACGAACTTCATGAACATCGAACTTTCGGCATTCTACTTCGATATCCGTAAGGACGCGCTTTATTGCGACCCGATTTCGTCGGTCAAGCGCAAGGCTTCGCTCACGGTGCTCAATCACCTGTTCGATTGCCTCACCGCCTGGCTCGCGCCCATCCTGGTCTTCACCATGGAAGAGGTCTGGCTGGAACGGCACCCGGAGGCCGGCTCGTCCGTCCACCTGCGCCTCTTCCCCGAAGTGCCCACCGAATGGCTCAACGAGGACTTGGCCAGCAAGTGGACGCTCGTTCGTGCCGTGCGCCGCGTCGTGACCGGCGCGCTCGAAATCGAACGCCGTGAAAAGCGCATCGGCTCCTCGCTTGAAGCCGCGCCCCGTGTCATCATTTCCGATGCCCGGTTTGCGACGGCCATCGAGGGGCTGGACATGGCGGAGATTTCGATCACCTCGGCCATTGCTATCGATCCGACGGGCGACGTGCCGAGCGATGCCTTTGTGCTCGATGACGTTCCCGGCGTCGCGGTTGTTCCAGCGCTGGCCCAAGGCTCGCGGTGTGCCCGCTCGTGGAAAATCCTCCCCGAAGTCGGCTCCGATCCGCAGTTCCCCGACGTATCGCCGCGCGATGCCCAGGCTCTGCGCGAACGCGCCGCGGCGGGGTTCTAGATCTTGACCGAGAACAACGACAGGGCTGCCGCCGTTCGCGCATGGCTGCAGCCCTCAGTATACCTCTCCCTCACGCTGGCCATCCTCGCCTTCGGTATCGACCGCGCCCACAAGGCCTTTCAGGTCTCGGCCGATTGCATCGCCATCGGCGCTGCCCCCTGTGTCGAAATCTTCACCAGCTACATTCCGTTTGCCATGACCGGTTGGCGCGGCGGTGAAGTCGTGCGCGTCACCGATTTCTTCGATTATGTGCTGGTCTGGAACACCGGTATTTCCTATGGCCTGCTCGATGGCCTGCCGGCCTGGGGCCTAGGCGTGGTCATGCTCGTCGCCATCGTCGCGCTTTCCGTCTGGTGGGTGCGCGCCGATTCAGCGCTGATCCGCGCCGGATTGGCCCTCTGCATTGGCGGCGCGCTCTCCAATGCGCTCGATCGCCTGCTCTATGGCGCCGTTGCCGACTTCTTCCACCTGCATTGGGGCACTTGGTCGTTCTACATCTTCAATCTTGCCGACGTTGCCATCACGGCTGGTGTAATTCTGTTGATTGCCGACCTCATAGGGCTCGGTCGTGCCAGGAAACGGGCGGCTTGATGACCGAAGAACACGTTGCCGCCAGAATCTGGCCTTAGGCGGCAGAATGAGTTATAAGCGCCGCCGATATGTTGAAGGACGTTTCATGCGCATTGGATTGACCGGGCAGCAGGCTGCTCGTCGGGCTGGGTTGGCTTCGCTGGGTCTCGTGCTGGCTCTGGCGCTGGGTGCTTGCACCACGGTCGAAGGCACCAATGCCCTCACCGATGCGGGCACCTTCGAACGCGAAGTGATGACGTCGACGGCGCGTGGCCTTGGGCTTGTCCCCGGCGAAGCGCCGAAGGAAGACCTGACTCAGGCCCGCGCCCCGCTGGCGCTGCCGCAGTCGGGCCAGGCATTGCCTGCGCCCACCACCACGGTGGCAGCGGCCCAGTTGCCCGCCAATAGCGACACCGTCCAGATCGATACCGCCAACCTGACCGAGGCCGATATTCAGCGCCTGCGTAATGCCAAGGTCGTGGACCTGCGCTCGCTCTCCGGTCGCCCCCTTACTGAGGCTGAGGCCCGCCAGCTTACCGCCCGCATGCAGGCCGCCAATATGAGTGTCAACGTCAACGGCAAGCGTCCGCTCTACCTGCCGCCCGACGAGTACTTCACCCGCGTCGGCGACGCCGAAATGGTCTGCGCCGTCGGCAATGGCGAGGTGGTTTCCATCAACGATCCGAAGTGCCCCGAGGCCGTCCGCAAGGCGCTGCGCGCCCAAGGCGTACAGACGCCATACGCCACCGGATCGCTCAGCTCCGGCCCGACATTGGGCCTGACGAGTTCAGAGACCCAGCTCGGCAACAACTAAGTTCTGAGCAACGCTACTTGCATCAAGCGGCTGGATGGCTCATCCAGCCGTTTCGCCTTTTCCGCGCCGCCCACCTGGGTCCCGCATGACAGAAAGTACGCCGACATGAGCGACACCCCCGCCAAACCCGACACCGGCGATCGCCTCGCCAAGGTCATCGCCCGCTCCGGGCTCTGCTCCCGCCGCGACGCCGAGGTGTGGATCACCGAGGGTCGTGTGGTGGTCAACGGCAAGAAGGTGCTCACTCCGGCCTTCAATGTCACCGACCGCGACAAGATCATCGTCGATGGCGCGCCGCTCGCCGCCCGCCAGGGCACGCGCGTCTGGCTCTACCACAAGCCCGCCGGCCTCGTGGTCACCGAGAAGGACCCCGAGGGTCGCGAGACCATCTTCGAACATCTCGAAACTCATGGCCTGCCGCGTGTCGTCACCGTCGGCCGCCTCGATATCAATACCGAAGGCCTGCTGCTGCTGACCAATGATGGCGGCCTCAAGCGCGTTCTCGAACTGCCCGCTACCGGCTGGCTGCGCCGCTATCGCGTGCGCGCCCATGGCACCGTCACTCAGGCGGCCCTTGATCGCCTCAAGGACGGCATCGAGATCGACGGCATCAAATACGGCTCCATCGAAGCCACGCTGGAGCGCGAGCAGGGCGCCAATGTCTGGCTGGTCATGGCTCTCCGCGAAGGTAAGAACCGCGAGGTCAAGAACGTGCTCGGCGCGCTCGGCCTTGAGGTGAACCGTCTGATCCGTGTCAGCTATGGCCCGTTCCAGCTCGGCGACATTCCCGTTGGCGGCATCGAGACCATCAAGGCCAAGATGCTGCGCGACCAGCTCGGCAAGAAGCTCGCCGACGCCGCCGATGTCGATTTCGACAGCGAGATGCCCGAACCAGCAGCGCTGGTCGGTAAGCCCACGCGCGATCGCCTGACTGGCCGCGGCACCAATACGGTCGAAATCGCCCGCCAGCGCTTCCGCTTCACCGACGGCGCCGAAAAGACCGAAGCGGAAATCCGCGAGGACCGCCCGCGCCAGGACCGCCCTGGCCGCTTCGATAGCCAGAAGCCGGCCCCAAAACGCGTCGAGGCGCGCGACGACGAGGAAGTGGCGCCACCGCGCCGCATTCATTTCGATGAAGACGGCCGCGCCCCCGAGGACTTCGTGCAGAAGCGCAATACCAAGCCGACCGCCTGGCGTGACCCCGACGACCAGCCCGCCAAGACCTTCGGCAAAAAGCCTGAGCGACCGGCCAAGAAGGATTTCGGCGACAAGAAATCCTTTGGCGACAAGAAGCCGTTCGGCGCCAAGAAGCCTTATGAAAAGAAGTCCTTTGGCGACAAGCCGGTCTTTGACAAGACTCGTGGCCCGCGCCGCGAAGATGGCGATCGCCCCAAGCGTCCCTATGGCGATCGCCCTGCAGGTGCCCGTCCTTCCGCCGACCGCAGCGATCGCCCCAAGCGCGACTTCGGCGACCGGCCGGCCGGCAAGTCGTTCGGAGATCGTCCGCGCGGCCCGCGCCCCGAGGGTGGCAGTCGCCCGCCCGCCGGCCGCGAGTTCACCGGCACGCCGCGCGGTCCGCGTCGTGGCGAAGCCGCCGCCGAACGTCCGGCTCGTACATTCGAGCCGCGCCTGCGTCCCGATAGTGAACGCGGCGAAGGCGCTGCCTTCAAGGGCGAGACCAAGCGTCCCGGCCGCAATTTCTCGGACAAGCCCGCGCGCTTCCGCGCCGACGGGGATCGTCCAGATCGCCCGGCACGCAGCGATCGTCCGACCCGCCCGGGCCGCGACGAATTCGGCTCCGAGGCCAAGACCTATGGCAAGCCGCGCATGCGAGCCGACGGCAAGCCGATGCCCAAGCGCGATGGCGCCGCACCTGCTCGCGGCCCGCGTCCCGGCGGCTATGGCAAGCCGGGTGGTGCAGGCAAGCCCGGTGGTCGTCCGACCGGCGCTGGTCGGCCCTCGGGCGGCCGTCCTGCCGGAGGTGGGCGTCCAGGCGGCGGTGCTGGCCGCCCTTCCGGTCCTCGTCGCCCCAAGGCCTAAGCCATGCGTATCGTTGCCGGAAAATTCCGCGGTAAGCAGTTGAACTCCCCGTCGGACGATTCCATTCGCCCGACGGCCGACCGCGTCCGCGAGTCGATGTTCAACATCCTGGCCTCTCGCCTTGGTCCGGTCTTCGACGGCGTCCGCGTGCTCGACCTGTTCGCGGGTACCGGCGCCCTCGGTTTCGAGGCCCTGTCCCGCGGCGCGGCCCATGTGACGTTCGTGGATACTGGCGCCGAGGCTCGCGGCCTCATCCGCGATCACATCGAGGCCTTCGGGGCAGGGGGCATCACCAAGCTGCTGCGCCGCGACGCCACGGATCTGGGGGTACCTGGTACTTTCGGTAAATTCGACCTGGTCTTCCTCGACCCGCCCTATGGTCAGGGCCTGGGCGAGAAGGCGCTGGCCGGCATCGCCGCCAATGGTTGGCTGGCCGAAGAGGCAACCATCGTGTTCGAGGAAAGCGTCGAGGCCGCGGTGGAAATCCCCACAGGATTCACGCTGGATGATCGCCGGGAATATGGGTCAGCGGCAGTGCATTTTCTGACGTTTGGGGAAAAGTCCTAGACGTCCCATAAACTCGATGTCACCCCGGCCTTGAGCCGGGGCCCATCCTGATACCGCCGCAAGGATCGCTGGGATAACATCCAATCATCTCAGGATGGATCCCGGCTCAAGGCCGGGATAACACCGCGGGTGGGGGGCAGTGCCTACGCCGCCAGCGCCAGACACTCAGCACACTTGCCGCGGATTTCCATCGTCGTCCGCTCCACCTTGAAGCCCTTGGCCCCGGCCCAGTCGCCCAGCCGCTCCTCGATGACAGCGTCGGCGAATTCATCCACCTTGCCGCAGCCTTCGCAGATGGCGAACGCGATCAGCCCCTTGCGATGGCAATGCTCGTCCGCGCAGGCCACGAAGGCGTTGAGCGATTCCAGCCGGTGCGCCAACCCGCGCTCCACCAGCTTGTCCAGCGCCCGATAGACCTGCAACGGCGCCCGCAGCCCGTCGGCCCTAAGTTTGTCGAGAATGTCGTAGGCGCTGAGCGGCCCCTCGGAATGGTTCAGCGCTCCGAGCACCAGGCCCTGGTTGCGCGTCAGGTCGCTGGGAACGTCGTGACTATGCGCCATGGGGCACTCTCCTGCCGAACAGCCGCGTGACGGGCACCGCCAGCGACACAACGAATACTATCAAAGCCATTACCACAATCGAGGGGCCCGACGCGGTATCCCAGGTTCTCGAACCGAACAGCCCGCCCACCACTGCAATGGCGCCAAGCACCGCCGCTACCACGGCCATCATTTCCGGTGTCGCGCTCAGCCGCCGCGCCGTCGCCGCCGGGATGATCAGCAGCGAAGTGATCAGCAGCACGCCCACCAGCTTCATGGCGATGGCGATGACTGATGCCATGAGGATCATCAGCACCAGCCGACTCGCCTCGGGCCGCAGCCCCTCCGCTTCCGCCAGCTCGGGACTGACCGTCGAGGCCAGCAATGGCCGCCACGCCAGGATCAGGATGGCCAGGATCGCGATCCCCCCACCATAGATGATGGCAATATCCTCGACCGACACAGCCAGAATGTCGCCGAACAGGAAGCCCATCAGGTCGATGCGCACGGTGGTGAGAAACCCCACCAGCACCAGGCCCACGGCCAGGGTCGAATGGCTGAGAATGCCGAGCAGTGCATCGGTCGACAGCGTCGCCTGCCGCTGCAGCACAATCAGTGCTCCAGCCACCAGTGCCGCCACGGCGAACACGCCCAGCGTCATGTTCAGCGACAGGATGATACTCAGCGCCACGCCCAGCAGCGCCGAATGGGCCATCGTATCCCCGAAATAGGCCATGCGCCGCCACACGACGAAACAGCCCAGTGGCCCCGTGACCAGGGCCAGCCCGATCCCGGCAATCAGTGCACGCGAGAAGTAATCACCGAACATGGTCATGGCTCCCGTGATCGTGGTGATCATGGCCATGGTCGTGCGCATGTCCCTCAGGCAGCACGCAGCCATCGTCGTGGTGCTCATGATCGTGATGGTGCTGATAGAGCGCCAGCGTGCTCGCGGCCCGCTCGCCAAACAGCTTCAGATATTCCGGGCTCCGCTTCACCGCCGATGGCGTGCCACGGCAGCATACATGGCCGTTGAGGCAGATCACCGTATCGGTCTCGGCCATCACCACATGCAGGTCGTGACTGATCATCAATATCCCGCTCTGCGTCGTGTCGCGGATCTGGCGGACCAGTTCGTAGAGCGCCACTTCGCCAGAAAAATCGACGCCTTGCACCGGTTCGTCCAGCACCAGCAGATCGGGCTTGCGGATCATAGCCCGCGCAAACAGCACGCGCTGGAACTCGCCACCCGACAATTCCTGTACCGCCGCCTTGAGCAGTCGCGATGCGCCCACCGCTTCCAGCGCCGCACTGATGTCGCTGGTCGAAAACCGCCCGGTCAGCGTCATCAGCCGCTCTACCGTCAGTGGTAGCGTCCAATCGATGGTGAGCTTCTGCGGCACATAGCCGATGCGCAGGCCCGGCTTGCGCACCACGCTGCCGCTTGTCGGCTTCAACACGCCGGTTGCCAGCTTGGCCGTCGTCGACTTGCCCGAGCCATTCGGCCCGATCAGCGTTACGATCTCGCCGCGCGCGATCGTCAGGTCGACCCCGCTGACCAGCGTCCGCCCGCCACGCGCCACGCCGGCATTGGCGAGCGTTATCAGCGTCTCTCTGGGAACAATCGCATTCATCGAACCTATCGACTCCGTCTCGCGCTCCCGCGGGGAGGGCGACATTCTGCGTCTGGCGCTCGAGTCGAGAAATCTCGACAGCCACCCTTGACGCCCTTCAATACGTTATAGCATAACACCGTCGCAAGCGTAATAACATAACATATCACGAGGCCGCCGATGAAACTGCTCGCCCCTGTTGCCCTGCTCGCCGGTGCGCTCCTCACCACCACCGCCTGGGCCGCGCCCAATGTCGTGGCCTCGATCAAGCCGGTGCATTCGCTCGTTTCCGCCGTCATGGCGGGGGTTGGTGAGCCGACGCTGATCGTCAAGGGTTCCGCCTCCCCCCACACCTATGCCCTGCGGCCGTCCGATGCTGGCGCGCTCGAATCCGCCGACCTGGTTTTCTGGACCGGCCACGGAATGGAACTGTTCCTGGCCGACGCGCTCGAAACCCTGGCCGGCAACGCGACAGTGGTCGAGCTGGCCGATTCCCCCGGCATCACCCTGCTGCCCGTTCGCGAAGGCGGCGCCTTCGAACCACACTCTCATGAAGGCGAAGATCACGCGCATGAAGGCGAGCATGATCATGCCCATGGCGAAGAGGGCGATATGCATTTCTGGCTCGATCCCGAGAACGCCAAGCTGATGGTGACCCAGATCGCTACGGCCCTGGCCAAGGCCGATCCCGAAAACGCTGCCGCCTACGAGGCCAATGCCGCGACCGAAATCCTCGCCCTCGATGCGCTCGAGACCGAACTTACCGCCACCCTGGCACCAGTCGCCGATAAGCCCTTCATCGTCTTCCACGATGCCTACCAATATTTCGAAGCTCGCTTTGGTCTCACCTTGGCCGGTTCGGTCACCGTCACGCCCGACGTCCTGCCCGGCGCCGCGCGCATCGATGAGCTCAAGGCCAGGGTCGCCGGCCTCGGCGCCACTTGCGTCTTCGCCGAACCCAATTTCGAGCCCACCATCATCAGCGCCATCACCGAAGGCACCCGCGCCAAGTCCGGCGTGCTGGACCCCGAAGGCGGCGCCCTGACCGAGGGCCCCACGCTCTATTCCGACCTGCTGCGTGGCCTCGCCGCCAGCCTGGTGGACTGCCTGAACTAGGCCGTCCCTGGCGGACCGCGTTCGTCCGCCGTCCCCGCCGGCACCGCCGCGCGTCACCCTCGGGCTTGACCCGAGGGCCCTATACTTCAACACGCCCAACAAATGCAGACCCCTCGGTCAAGCCCGAGGGTGACGCGCGGAATGATCGGAAGGTCTCCTCGCGTCCTGGGGCGCGCATCATCAAGCCAAATCACCTCACTCGTAACGTGCTAACATATCGGAGACATTATGCACGCTCGCCTCCTGCTTCCTTTGCTCGCCGCCACCGCGCTGAGCGCCCCGGCCCTCGCCGAAGACACCACCTCCGCCTGGCGCCTCTTCGTGTCCGACCATGCCGCCCCGAAACTGTCCGTCATCGAGCTGGCGACCGGCGACACCCTCGGCACCTTCCCACTCGCTAGTCCGGCCTCGCTCTACGTCACTCATTCCGGCAAGGCGGTCTACGCCGTACAGGGTGCAGGCAACCAGGTGTCGGCCATCAACAGTGGCATCGCCATCGACGACCATGGCGATCACGGCGATATCGAAATCACCGCCCCCGCAGCCATCGACACCACGGTCGCCGGCACCAAGCCGGTCCACTTTGTCGAGCATAACGGCAAGATCGCCCTGTTCTTCGATGGCGAGGGCAAGACCCGCGTCGTCACCGAAGCCGACTGGCTTGATGGCGGCGACATTGCCACCGCCGAGTTCGATAGCGGCGCCCCCCATCACGGCGTGGCCGTTCCCTGGGGCGACTACACCATCGTCTCTGTTCCCAACGCCGCCGACCCGACCGGACTCCCCATCGGCGTTCAGGTCCTCGATAAATCCGGCACGCCCGTGGGCGACCTGTACGCCTGCGCCGACCTGCACGGTGAAGCCGCGTCGGGCAATACCCTGCTGATCGCCTGCGCTGAGGGCCTGCTTGTCGTCACCGGCTCGGGCGAGCCGCAGGTCGAACTACTGCCCTACACCGGCCTGCCTGAAGGCAAGTCCACCACGCTCATTGGTGGCGTTGCCCTGCAATACTTCCTTGGCAATTACGGGCCAGACAAGGTCGTCACCATTGATCCTGTCGCCGACGAACCCTTCCGCCTTATCGACCTGCCGACCCGCCGGGTGCATTTCGTGGTCGATCCCATCCGGCCCAAATTCGCCTACGTCTTCACCGAAGACGGCAAGCTGAACCAGATCGACGTCGTCGCCGGCACGATCGCGCAGTCCGTCACCGTCACCGAGCCCTATTCGATGGATGGCGAATGGAGCCTGCCGCGTCCCCGCATCGCCGTCGCCAACGACGTTGTCGCCGTGACCGATCCCAATGCCGGCGAAATCCACCTGATCGATATCGCCACCTTCACCGAAACCCGCAGCATCGCGCTCGAGGGTGCGCCCTACAATATCGTCGCGGTTGGTGGCTCGGGCGTCGTTCATGGTGAAGGCGACGCGCATGCGCACGCTCATGACGATCAGGTCTATAAGGGCTACTTCGAGGACAGCCAGATTGCCGACCGCGCCCTTGCGGACTGGGCTGGCGACTGGCAGTCGATTTACCCGCTGCTGCTCGATGGAACGCTGGCCCCGGTGATGGAACACAAGGCTGAAGCCGGCACCAAGACGGCCGAGGAATACACGTCCTATTACACTGTGGGCTACCAGACGGACGTCAATCGCATCACCATTGCCGGTGATACCGTCACCTTCTATGGCGAGGGCGAGCCTGCGGCAGCCAGTTATGCATATGACGGCTACGAAGTCCTCACCTACGAAAAGGGCAATCGTGGGGTGCGCTTCATCTTCGCCAAGACCGAGGGCGCTGACGCGGCACCGCAGTTCATCCAGTTCAGTGACCACGCCATCGCGCCGCAGGATGCAGACCACTATCACCTCTACTGGGGCGATGATCGCGCTGCCCTCCTTGAAGAGCTGACCAACTGGCCGACTTACTACCCCTCGGAACTCAGCGCCGAAGACATTGTCGGCGAGATGATCGCGCACTGATTGCACGCATCGAGGCGTCCGGCCTTGCCGGACACCGCTCACCTTTCAGCCCCAAGGCGACTTTCATGACAAAGCTACCGGTCACGGTGCTTTCCGGCTTCCTCGGCGCCGGCAAGACCACGCTCCTCAATCACATCCTGAACAACCGCGAGGGCCGCCGCGTCGCCGTCATCGTCAATGACATGAGCGAGGTCAATATCGACGCCGCTTTGGTCCGCGAGGGCGGCGCCAACCTCAGCCGTACCGAAGAAACCCTGGTGGAAATGTCCAATGGCTGCATCTGCTGCACCCTGCGCGACGACCTGCTGCAGGAGGTGACCCGGCTCGCCCGCGACGGCCGCTTCGATTACCTGCTGATCGAATCCACCGGCATTTCCGAGCCGCTGCCGGTCGCGACCACCTTCGATTTCCGCGATGAGCGCGGCGTGTCGCTCTCCGATATCACCCGGCTCGATACCATGGTGACCGTGGTCGATTGCGCCAACCTGCTCAAAGACTACGCCTCGTCAGATTTTCTGCGCGATCGCGGCGAGACCATGGGTGAAAACGATGAGCGCGCTTTGGTTGACCTCTTGGTCGAGCAGATCGAGTTCGCTGACGTCATCGTGCTCAACAAGGTCTCGACCGCCACGCCGCAAGATCGCGAGACGGCCCGCCAGATCATCAAGGCGCTCAACCCGGTCGCCCGCATCATCGAAACCGACTTCGCTGAAGTGCCGCTCGATGCCGTGCTCGATACCGGCCTTTTCAACCTCGAAGCGGCCGAGGCCAATCCGCTCTGGTTCAAGGAACTGAACGGCTTTTCCGATCACGTGCCCGAAACCCTCGAATACGGCATCCGCTCCTTTGTCTACCGCGCCCGCCGTCCGTTCAATCCGGCCTTGCTCGACAAGTTCATCAAGAGCTCATGGGCAGGTGTCGTCCGCGCCAAGGGTTTCTTCTGGCTGGCGACCCGGCCGCATTACGTTGGCGAAATCAGCCAGGCCGGCGCGCTGGTGCGCACCCAGCGCCGCGGACTCTGGTGGGCGGCCGTCCCCAAGCAGCGCTGGCCCGACGACGCCGATTGGCGCCGCTCGATGACGCCCTACCTCGATCCCGTTTGGGGTGATCGCCGTCAGGAGATCGTCTTTATCGGCCTCGATCCGATGGACGAGCATGCCATTCGCCGTGACCTTGACGCCTGCCTTGTGCCCGCCAACAGCTTCCACCCGGACAACTGGGCCCGCCTGCCTGACCCGTTCCCGGCCTGGGGGCCTACTTCAGCGGCCCCTTGAAGATGAAGAACGCGCCGAGAGCGATGAGGGCAAACCCCACCCCGTGGTTCACCGTCAGCTTCTCGCCGAAATAGAACACGGTGAAAACCGCGAACACGCTCAACGAAATGACTTCCTGAATCGTCTTGAGCTCGGACGGCGAGTACACCGCCTCGCCGATCCGGTTCGCCGGGACCGCCAGCCAATATTCGAAGAAGGCGATGCCCCAGCTGATCAGCACCGCCGCCCACAGCGCCGATGTCGGCCACTTGAGATGGCCATACCAGGCAAAGGTCATGAAGACGTTGGACGCGAGCAGCAGTCCAATCGGAGCCAGTGTGGCAAAGTTGAAGCCCAAGGACGCCTCCTAGCGCAGATGCTTGGTCGGTTGTTCCAGCCCGAAAATGTCGTCGGTCAGGCTATCCATCCGCTCGCGGATCAGCGCCTGCGCGTCGTAGAGGCCGCGGTTGTAGAAATAAGCCCCCATCTTGTCGACGAAGAACATCATCAGCATTTCCGCCGGAATGGCGCCGATATCCTGGTCGAGTTCGTTGCGGAAATAGTCCCGGATCTCATCGACGATCGCCTTGGTTTCCTCACGGCTGAACTTGATGGGTTTCATGGCTGCTCTCCTTCAGCTCTGGTTCATATCGCGAGTCGCTGATTGCGGATGACCGTGCGGTAGCGCAAACTTGGTCATCGGAGGAGAAATCATGCTTGCCCGCGCGACCTTTTTCGTAGCACTCGCCCTGACGGCTCCGGCTTTCGCCGAGGAGATCGCCTGCGAAGGCGCCTTTGCCATCGATAGCTCCGAAGCCCGGCTCATCGAGATCTATGGTGCCGACAATGTCGAAACCGGCATCGTGCCCGGCCCCGAGGGCACCGAGATGCTGGCGACTACGGTCTTTCCAGGCGATCCCCGCAAGGCCCTGCAGTTCGTCTGGTGGGACGAGGACAATCTGCGCGATCCCGGCAATATCGAGCTACCCAGCAAAGCCCTTGCCCATGGCGGCGTTCATATCGGCACGACGCTGGCTGAACTCGAAGCGATCAATGGCGAGGCATTTACGTTTAACGGCTTCGGTTGGGACTATGGCGGCTTTGCCAGCTTCCGGACCGGCGCTTTGTCGAACCTACCCGGCGGCTGCCACCTGTCCGTCGGCCTCTTCCCGCACGCCAATCTCGAAGGTGTCGACACCATGCCGGTCAATGGGGACGTTGAGGTGAAGTCGACCGACCCTTTGCTCGACCTGATGGATGTGCGGGTGGATACGCTTTCCATCGGCTATCCCCACCCCGATTTCCGCGATTGACCGCCACCCCCTCGCAGGCGTAACTCTGGACCCGTGTTGGTTCCCCGCGTCCGTAGTGGCAAGGGGATCAAAAGGGAACACGGTGCGGATTACCCATCAGGGGCCTAAACCGTGGCTGCCCCCGCAACTGTAAGCGGTGCGTGCCCTCATCACGCCACTGGCGCAAGCCGGGAAGGCGAGGGCGCTATCTCCACCGCGAGCCAGGAGACCTGCCGGCACCCGAACCGAGCGTCAAGCTCATCTATTCCGCGCACGGAGGGTGCCGCCATGAATACGACGACAAAAACCTCGACTGGCATCCAGTCGCTCTCGATCTCTCAACGCCTCATCGCCGGTTCGCTGGCGCTCGTTCTCGGTCTGACCCTCCTGGTTGGCACCGGTTTTGCTGGCGATTTCCGCCTGCATAACGGCGCGCACGATACCCGCCACGCTATGGGTTTCCCCTGCCACTAGGCAGAGCGCGAGAGAAAAATCATGATCCGCAATTTGTTTGCCGCTGCGCTTCTCGCAGCGCTTTGTGCTGGCCTGGTCACCGCAGGCCTCCAGCATTTCCGCGTCACGCCGCTTATTCTTCACGCTGAGACCTTCGAGGGTGAAGGCAGTCATAGCCACGGTGAGGCGGCCGTCGCTGCCGATCACGAGCACGCCGCCGGCATGCCAGAGCATGAGCATGACGCCGTTGCCACCGCCGCCGCCGAACCCGAGGAATGGGCGCCGCAGGATGGTTTCGAGCGCACGGCCTATACCTCGCTCGCTACCGTGCTCGCCGCCGCTGGCTTCGCATTGGTCATCGGCGCCGTCTCCATGTTCGCCAATATCCCCATCACCTTCGGCAATGGCTTCTTCTGGGGCGTCGCCGGCTTCGTGACTTTCGCGCTGGCCCCCGCCTATGGGCTGCCGCCCGAACTGCCTGGCATGCCGGCCGCCGACCTCGTCGGGCGCCAGGCCTGGTGGATCGGTACGGCCCTTGCCACCGGCGCCGCCTTCATCCTTCTCGCCAAGACCCGCGCCAGCTGGGCCATCGCTGTCGCCATCGCGCTCGTCGCTGTGCCGCACATCATCGGCGCACCCGCCGCGCCCGACGAATCGAGCGCCGTGCCGGCCCACCTCGCCACCGAATTCGCCGCCGTTACCCTGGGCACCTCGCTGGTGTTCTGGCTGATCCTTGGCGTGGTCTTCGGCAAGCTCAACGACCTCTTCGCCACCAGCCGTGCCACCACCCCTGCAGGAGCCACCGCATGACCAAGATCCCGACCACCGTCATCACCGGCTTTCTCGGCGCCGGCAAGACCACTCTCGTGCGCCACCTGCTGGCTCATGCCCCCAAGGGCAAGCGCATTGCGCTGATCATCAACGAGTTCGGCGACCTGGGCGTCGATAAGGATATCCTCGCCGGCTGCGGCGACGAGACCTGCCGGGAAGAGGACATGGTCGAACTCTCCAACGGCTGCATTTGCTGCACCGTGGCCGACGAGTTCATCCCCACCATGCAGGCTCTGCTCGCCCGCCCCGAAAAATTCGATCACATCGTCATCGAAACCTCGGGCCTCGCTTTGCCGCAGCCCCTCATCCGCGCCTTCAACTGGCCCGAGATCAAGGCGCAGGTGACCATTGATGGCGTCGTCACCGTCGCCGACGCTTCGGCGCTCGCGGAAGGCCGCTTCGCCTCCGACGAAGCCGCGGTCGACGCCCTGCGCCGCCAGGACGAAATGCTCGATCACGAGACGCCCCTCGGCGAACTGTTCGAGGACCAGCTTTCCTCGGCCGATCTCGTCGTGATCAACAAGGCGGACCTTGTGGATGCGGCGACCCTCGCCAAGGTGGAGCAGAATATCCGGGCAGAGCTGCGCCCCGGCGTCGGCGTGGTCCATGCTCACAACGGCCATGTCGACATCACCGCCTTGCTCGGCATGGGCATGAGCAGCGAAGACGACATCGCCAACCGCCCCAGCCATCATGAGCTCGAACACGGCGGCGAAACCCACGAGCACGACGATTTCGACAGCTTCTCGCTGCGCATCCCAGCCATATCAGGCAAGGACGACCTGCTCGCCATAATCGAGCAGACCATCCGCGACCACGACGTGCTGCGTCTCAAGGGTTTCGCCGCCGTCCCGGGCGCCGCCGCCCGCCTCGCCATCCAGGCCGTCGGTCCGCGCGTCACCGCCTATTTCGACCGCCCATGGAAAGACGGCGAGGTTCGCGAAACCGCGCTTGTGGTGATCGGCGAAAGCCCACTCGACCATGCTGCCATCACGGCCAGCCTGCAGCGGGCAATGGCGGTCGCTGCCTAGCTTATGCACCTCCTCTCCGCCCAGGCCGGCGCCATCCAGCAAGAAGGCGAAGCCATCGACCTCAACCAGCGCCCCGGGGCGCTGGTCTTTGCCTCGTCCGCCGATAGCGAACTGGCCATGCTGGCAGGCGCCGCCGATCGGGCAGGGGAGGCCGAACTCCGTCTCGCCAACACATTGCGCCTCTCCAACAATCTCTCGGTCGATCTCTGGTTGGAAAAGACGGTCGCCCATGCGGGTCTGGTCGTCCTCCGCCTCATCGGCGGCGCTGCCTATTTCCAGTACGGCGTCGACGAACTGATCGCCCTCTGCGCCAACAGGAAGATCCCGCTGGCACTGCTCCCGGGCGATGCCAACCCCGATCCCATCCTGCAATCGCGCTCGACCATCCACCCCGACGACTGGACGAGGCTCCACAGCCTCTTCATCGCCGGCGGCCCGGACAACGCCGATACGATCCTCAAGACGTTCAACCGTCTCTTACCTCGCCCCTCCGGGGAGAGGTCGGCGGCGCAGCCGCCGGGTCAGGGGGCCTTCCTCAACGACCTAGCCCCCCAGCCCTTCGCCCGCTTCGGCCTCTGGCACCCCGCTACCGGCATGACCGACGAAGCCGGCCTGCGCGCGATCCATCGTGCCAGCACAACCTACATCCCCATCCTCTTCTACCGCGCCGCCCTCGAAGGCGCCGGCACCGCCACCATCGAAGCCCTGATCGCCGCGCTCGAAGCCCAGGGCCTCGCACCGGTACCGTTGCTCGTCTCTTCCCTCAAGGAAGGCCCGTGCATCCGCTTCGTCCAGAATGCCCTGTCGGCCTTTCCGCCCTCGGCCATCTTCAACCTCACCGGCTTCGCCCTGGGCATTGACGATCTTGATGCCAAGTCCAACCCCTTCTCCGATGTCGATGCCCCCGTCATCCAGCTCATCCAGTCCGGGCGCTCGGAAGCGCAGTGGCTCGCCGACAGCCAGGGCCTCAGCTCCAAGGACATGGCGATGTTCCTCGTCATGCCGGAAGCCGATGGTCGTCTCGCCGGCCTCATCGTCGGCCACAAAGCCGACGCCGTCTGGCACGACCGCTGCCAGGTCCCGCTGACCGCCTATGCGCCCGACCATCAGGGCATTACGCGCGCCGTCGCACTGGCGAAGAACTGGTCCCACCTGCGCACAACGCCTCGCCCAGAGCGCAGGATCGCCCTCGTCCTTGCCAACTACCCCATCCGCGATGGCCGCCTCGCCAATGGTGTCGGCTACGACGCGCCGCAATCCACCGTGGAAATGCTAAAGGGGCTGGCGCACGCGGGCTACGCCGTCGCCGACGCGCCGGGAGACGGAGCATCGTTCATCGCCGCCCTCCAATCCGGTCCCACCAACGCCGAGCCAGCGCGTGGTGCGTCGCCCGCCCGGTTGACGCTCGACCGCTATGCCGAACTCTTCGCCACGCTGCCCGCCAAAATCCGCGACGAGGTCACCACGCGGTGGGGCCATCCCGCCACCGATCCCTTCGTGCGCAACGACACTTTCCACCTCCCGGCGCTGGTCTTCGGCAACGTCGCAGTTCTGCTCCAACCCGCCCGTGGCTACCAGCTCAACGAAACCCTGAGCTATCACGACCCGGCCCTCGTCCCGCCCCACGCCTACATCGCCGCGTATCTCTGGCTCCGCCACGAATTCGGCGCGCATGCCATGATCCACAACGGCAAGCACGGCACCCTCGAATGGCTCCCCGGCAAGGCCACCGCACTCGACGCCGCCGCCTACCCTGACGCGCTCTGGGGCCAGCTGCCCCACCTTTACCCGTTCATTGTCAACGACCCCGGCGAGGGCACCCAAGCCAAGCGCCGCACCGGCGCCGTCATCATCGACCACCTCGTGCCGCCGCTCACGCGCGCCGAAACCTATGGCCCCCTCAAGGACCTCGAGGCGCTGCTCGACGAATACTATGCAGCCTCCGGCATGGATCGCCGCCGCCTGGCCGACCTGCGCCGCCGTATTCTGGACTTCACGCGTGACAGCCGGCTGGATCGCGATATCGGCCTGCCCGCGGACGAAACCGAGGCGCTGATCAAAATCGACAACTTCCTCTGCGACCTCAAGGAAGCCCAAATCCGCGACGGCCTCCATGTCTTCGGCCAATCCCCGCAGGGGGACCTCGAACGCGACCTCATCGTCGCCCTGGCCCGCGTCCCGCGCGGCGAGGGACCGGGCGAGGGCTCGTTGATCCGTGCCCTCGCCGATGACCTGAAGCTGGGTTTTGACCCGCTAACGGCCAAGCTCGCAACGCCGTGGATCGGGCCCACCCCCACCCTCGCTCCATCCCCACAAGGGGGAGGGAAGCTTGATCCGGCTCCGCTGAGCGATCAGTCGTCTCCCTCCCCTCGATGGGGAGGGATCAAGGGTGGGGTGGTGCCACGTACAGTAGGCGACGTCGTGGAACACCTCGAAGCGATCGCGGCCGCCCTCGTTGATGGCGCCAATACCGCGCCCTCGCACTGGCACGCCACCCGTATCGTCCTCACCACGGTCGAAACCCTCATTCGCCCCCGCCTCGCCGCCTCCGGCCCAGCCGAAATGGCAGCGCTCCTCGACGGCCTCGATGGCAAATTCATCCGCCCCGGCCCCTCCGGCGCGCCTTCGCGCGGCCGCCTCGACGTTCTCCCCACCGGCCGCAACTTCTACTCCGTCGATAGCCGCGCCGTGCCCACGCCCACGGCCTGGGAGCTCGGCAAAAGATCCGCCGAAAGTCTCGTCCTCCGCCACCTGCAAGACCACGGCCACCACCTGCGCTCGGTCGCCCTCTCCGTCTGGGGCACGGCCAATATGCGCACCGGCGGCGATGATATCGCCCAGGCCATGGCGCTGATCGGCGCCAAGCCCGTCTGGGACCCCGGCTCGCTGCGCGTATCCGGCTACGAGATCATTCCGCTGGCAAAACTCGGCCGCCCGCGCGTCGATGTCACCTTGCGTATTTCCGGCTTCTTCCGCGATGCCTTCCCGGCCCAGATCGCCCTGTTCGATCGCGCCATCCGCGCCATCGGCGCGCTGGATGAACCCACCGACGACAACCCCATCGCCGCCGCCATGCGCACCGATGCCCTGGGCCTCATCGCATCGGGCCAACCGGAGCATGCTGCCGGCCATCGCATTTTCGGCTCCAAACCGGGCACCTATGGCGCCGGCCTCAACGCCATGATCGATTCCGGCGCCTGGTCCACGAAATCAGACCTTGCCCACCGTGCCCTCGACTGGGGCCAATACGCCTACGGCGCCAAGACATCAGGCACCCCCGAGCGCGACCGCTTCGCCGCCCGCCTTGGCGATATCGACGCCGTCATCCACAATCAGGATAATCGCGAACACGACCTGCTCGACAGCGACAACTACTATCAGTTCGAAGGCGGCCTATCAGCCGCCGCCGAAACCCTCACCGGCCACAAACCCGCCGCCTACCACAACGATCACTCCCGCCCCGAACGCCCGCTGATCCGCACGCTCGAGGAAGAGATCAGCCACGTCATGCGCAGCCGCGTGGTCAATCCCAAATGGATCGCCGGCATGCAGCGCCATGGCTATCGCGGCGCCTTCGAAATCATCGCCACGGTCGATTTCATGTTCGCCTTCGCCGCGACGACTGGCGCGGTCAAGACCCACCATTTCGACCTGGCTTTCGAGGCCTTCGTCGAGGACGCCGCCACCCGCGACTTCATCCGCACCAGCAATCGGTACGGCTATGACGAGCTCATCGCCAAGTTCAACGATGCCCTCAAGCGCGGCCTCTGGACCCCGCGATCCAACGCCGCCTATGGTCTGCTCGCGGGGGAACAATGAACAACACCATCATCTATCTCATCGGCCATTACGGCGTCGGCAAGCTCACCATCGCCAGGGAACTTTGCGCCATCACTGACGCGCGGCTGTTCGACAACCATCTGGTCAACAACGTGATTTTCTCGCTGATCCGCACCGACGGTAAGATGCCCTTGCCGGAGCGCGTCTGGGACATGATCGAAGTCATCCGCGATCAGGCTCTGCTCGCCATCGAGGAGTTGACCCCACTCGAAGCCAGCTTTGTGCTCACCAATTGCCTGCTCGAAAGCGACCCGGGCGATCGTGCCGTCTACGATAAGGTGGAGACCGTTGCCACCAGACGCGGCAGCATCCTTGTTCCCGTCGTGCTGCGGGCTTCCGACGCGGCCCATGCGGCGCGCATCCCGTCGCCCGAGCGGGCCGAGCGGCTCAAGCAGACCGATGCCGAGGGCGCGCTGCTCAAGCGACGCTCCCACGAACTACTGCGCATCGACCACCCCAATCGCCTCGATCTCGACACCACCGACCTGCCGCCATCAGAAGCGGCACGCCTCATCATCGCCCACGCGGAGCGCCTCGCATGACCGATAAGCCAGCCAAGAAAACCGACCTGATGAGCGAGGCCGAGCGCGACGCCTACCACGCCGAAAAGATGAAGAAGAAGAAGGAGGCGCGGAACAAGATCCTCGCCACCAAGACGTTGGAGCGGGGCCTGCTGATCGTCCATACCGGCAAGGGCAAGGGCAAGTCGACCGCCGCCTTCGGCATGGTGTTCCGCGCCCTCGGCCATGGCTTCAAGGTCGGCGTGGTACAGTTCGTCAAGGGCGTCTGGGAAACCGGCGAGCGCGATGTACTCGACAAATTCCCCGAACTGGTCACCATCAACGCCATGGGCGAAGGCTTCACCTGGGATGTCGCTGATCGCCAGCGCGACCTCGCCGCCGCCCGCAAGGCCTGGGAGCAGGCCAAGGCCCTGATCGCTGACCCTGCCTACAAGCTGGTGCTGCTCGACGAGCTCAATATCGTCCTGCGCTACGATTACCTGCCCGTCGAAGAGGTGGTCGAATTTCTCCGCAACAAGCCCGCCGATAAGCACGTCATCGTCACCGGCCGCAACGCCAAGGATGAACTGATCGAGATCGCCGACCTGGTCACCGAAATGACCGAGATCAAGCACCACTTCCGTGCCGGCGTGAAGGCACAGGCAGGGATCGAGTTCTAGTCCATGCATGTCTCGATCGTTCTGACCGACGATGTCAGCGAGGCCCTGCTGCTGCGCGCTCTGCTGGAGAACTTCGGCGCGCAGGTGCATCTGCATGCCATCGGCAAGCCGAGCGACTTCTTCACGGCCTTTGATTGCTTCGGTACGCCGGCCGACCTCGCCATCATCGCCGGACACGGCGACGAGGGCGGGCTGATCTTTCCGGAAATGGGCGAGGGCGTGGATACGCTTGTCCTGCCCAATAACCGGATTACCCCGGGTCTGCTGACCGGCTTCAAGACGTCGCTGCCCAAGGTTGTGATTTCCACTGCCTGCGATAGCGGCCGGCCGGATTTTGCCAGGGCCTTCCATGCTGCGGGCGCGGAGCTTTACATCGCGCCGCGTGATTATCCGACTGGCTCGGTGGTGCCCGTCCTGCTTGCGCTGGCGTTACACAGGGTCATCGAACAGGGGAGCGGCTGGCCTGCTGCCATCGCTGCAGCCAACGCTGCCTTCAATGAGGATGATGGTTTCGTGGTGTTTCCGGCCTAGCAGGCGCTGGCCTTGAGCGTCAGCACCAGCTTCTCGATCACCGCGTCCATCTCCCCGGCATCGGCGGCCGAATATTCCGCCCGGAACGCGGCATAGCTCGTCCCGTCACACAGCATCACCATGCGCTGGTAGAATATGCGCGAGCCCTTCACCCCCGAAAAGCTGGCCCAGCGCGGCGTGACGGCCTCATAAGCGATGTTCCAGCCGCTTTCTCCGGCCGAGTAGATGGTCGAAGCCACTTCGCTCTCGAATGGTCCCATCAGATTGCCGCCCCAGACGAGCAAAACCTTGCCGCCGTCCTCGCTGTAGAAGCTCTGCCCATCGCCGTTGTCGCTCTCACCATTGCCGGAAAAACCCGGCGGAATGTCGATGCCATAGCCGAGGCGGCCGTTTTCGTAGTGGTCCCAGCCCTGGGCGAGAGCGGGGGTGGCAAAGAGGGCGAGAAGAACGAAGAGGAGTGTGCGCATGGCCCAAAACTGCCTGCGCCGCCCCAGGACCGCAAGTCACATTGATGTACTAGCGGGGCCGTTTCGGCATAATCCATCAACAGCCACCACGTTCCCTCGGGCTTGACCCGAGGGCCTACCTCCACACGACACAAGCGGTGAGTGCTCCTCGGGTCAAGCCCGAGGAAACGCTGTGGGTGTGGAGCGCTTGGCGCCTCCAGCGAACGGCAGCCTACAGCACCACGATCCCGGCATGCTTGGCCTTGTTCTCGGGCTCGACATGGATGGTGATCTGCACGTCCTCCACAGCGTCGCGCAGTTTGCCCTCGATGGCGTCGCAGATGGCATGCGCGGCATCCACGCTCATCGCCCCCGGCACCACCAGGTGAAAATCGATGAACGTCATCTTGCCCGCCTGCCGCGTGCGAATGTCATGGGCCTCGATGGCGCCCTCGGCATTGGTCGCGATGACCTCGCGAATGGTCTTCTGCGTATCCGGCGGCACCGCAATATCCATCAGCCCGCCAACACTCTGGCGGATCACAGCCCAGCCAGACCACAGGATGTTGAGCGCCACCAGCGTCGCCAGAATGGCGTCGAGCACCGCCCACCCGGTTAGGATCACGAGGCCGAGGCCAACCAGCACGCCAATGGTGGAAACGACATCGGTCATCAGGTGCTTGCCATCCGCTTCGATGGCCGGCGAGCGCGCCTTGCGACCATGCCGGATCAGCACCTGCGCCCACACCACGTTGATGACCGTCGCGACCGCGCTGATAATAAGCCCCTGCGTCGGCGCTTCCAAAGGCTCGGGTGACAGAAAGCCGAAATAGGCCTCGCGCAGGATAAGGATCGCTGCCACGATGATCATCACCCCCACGATCACAGCAGAGAAATACTCCGCCTTGTGATAGCCATAGGGCAGGGCGGCATCGGCGGGCTTCTGCGCCAGCCGCACCGCGATCAGCGCCACGACGGCCGTCACCACATTGACGATGGATTCCAGCGCATCCGAATAAAGTGCGATCGAGCCAGTAATATACCAGGCGAGGAACTTCAGCCCCAAGACGATCAGCCCGACCACCAGGCTTGCGCCAGCAATGGCCAGCGTTCGATTTGCGGTAATGGTCATGGCATGCCCCGGATGGTCGCTGCGAACCTGCCCATACCGCCATCGCCAACACGCTGCAAGTCATTGAATTTGCAAATCATTTTCAGAAGCATTTTGATCTGACTGCCATGCAAGCCAAGCCATTGATTGACCACGCGCTTCCGCCCGCCTACAACCGGTCCCGCGCAGAGTTCCCACGAAGGAACTGAAACAGAATCCGGTGCGGTCGACCCAGTCAGGGGACCAACCCCGGAGCTGCAACGGTCTTTAGCGAACCTGCCTCTTGGTCTTTGAGAGGCGATGATGACGGCAAGTTTCGAGCACGCGGCCAAGCGAGCCACGCCTCTGGTGATCGGCATCGGGTGCGCCACCGCCGCCAGCGTTGCCGAGATCATCGCCCTCGTCGATACCTGCCTTCTCGGCGCCGGTTACCGACCTGCCGATGTCGTCGCAATCGCTTCCCACATCCGCAAGGAACACAGCAGCGCCCTGGCGCGTGTTGCCGTTCATTTCGGCGTACCGCTGCGCCTTCTCGATGATGACGACCTTGCCCCCGGCGTACCGGGTACCGCCGAGGCCGTTGCCGCAGCGGCCGGCCCTTTGCGCCAGGGCAAGCGCAAGTCGCGCTACGCCACTTGCGCCATTGCGCTGTGCGGCCCGGCCTTCGACCTCTCGACTTTCGGTCAGGCACCCAGGCCCAGGGCCTCGATGGCCGCTTCGATGGTGGCAACCTCCAGCGCTGGCCCATAGACTGGCCGCGCGATCATGATCACCTTCACGCCCAGTCGTTGCGCCGCCTCAAGCTTGGCCGAGGTCTGTCCGCCGCCCGAATTCTTGGTCACCAGATGAGTGATTTCCTCGCGCTCCATCAGCGCGATTTCATCGGCCAGACTGTAGGGCGGCCGCTTCTGCAGCAGGCTCGCATAACGCGGCATTTCCACACTAGGCGTTTCGATGGTTCGCACCACGAATTGGCAATCGTCGCGTTCAAGAAAATGTTCGAGCCCGCTATGGCCGGTGGTCAGCAGCACATCGGCATTGGGCGGCAGCGCAGCAGCGGCTTCGGCAACGGTTTCCACCGTGGTCCAATCGGCCCCCGTGGGCTGCTCCCAGGCCGGTCGCATGTAGCGCACCAGCGGGATGCCCGCCGCCTTTGCCGCGGCGACCGCATTGATCGATATGAGGCCGGCATAGGGATGCGTAGCATCGACGAGCCGCTGCATGCCGGCGGCGCGCAGATAGGCCGCGAGGCCCGGAATGCCACCAAACCGGCCCATGCGCAATCCGCCCTCGGGCAGGATCGGATCTTGCGTGCGGCCCGCCAGCGAGGTCGTTACGTCATGGCCCATCGCCACCAGGCGGTTCGCCAACTCCCGCGCTTCCGCGGTACCGCCAAGGATCAGGATTTTCATCAGGCTTTGCAATCTCCCTTGTCCCAATGTGCCTATTCGCGCGCCGCGTCTCAAGGGTGGTCACGCTGATGTTCCGGTCCATCCGCAAGCCCCGCCCTCGCGGCCACTTCGCCGCGCTCGACAGCGCCGACTTTCCGGCGCTGCAACCGGGCACGGTCTGGCTGGTCGGCGCCGGTCCGGGCGGTCCCGGCCTCGTATCGCTGCTCGCCTATCACGCCCTGGGGCAAGCCGATGTCATCGTGCATGACGCACTGGTCTCGGCCGATCTGCTGGCGCTGGCGCCCCGCCATGCCGAGCTGGTCTTTGCCGGGAAGCGCGGCGGCAAGCCCTCACCCAAGCAGACCGATATCTCGCTCCAGCTCATCGATCTCGCCCGATCCGGCAAGCGGGTGTTGCGCCTCAAGGGCGGCGATCCGTTCATGTTCGGACGCGGTGGCGAGGAAGCCGGGGCGCTGGCCCGTGCTGGCATCCCCTTCCGGATCGTCCCCGGCATTTCGGCCGGGCTTGGTGGCCTTGCCTATGCCGGCATTCCCATCACCCACCGCGATACCAACCAGGCCGTCATCTTCCTCACCGGCCACGACGAATCGGGCGCCGTGCCGCAGGGCGTCGATTGGGCCGCCGTTGCCAATGCCGCGCCTGTCATCGTCATGTTCATGGCGGTCAAACATCTTGGCTCGATCACCGACAAACTGCTCGCCGCCGGACGCGATGGCGGCGACCGCGTTGCCATCGTCTCGCATGCCGCAACGCCCCGGCAATCGATCATCGAGACCACATTGAGCGCTGCTGGCGACCTTCGCGACGTGCCGACCCCGGCCATCGTCGTCCTCGGCCCGGTCAGCGCCTATCGTGGCTCGCTGGATTGGTATGTCGCCGAAGCGCGGAGGCATGTCTTTGGCTGATCCGCGTGGCATCGTCATCGCCGCCCCACGCTCGGGCTCTGGCAAGACCGTCATCACGCTCGGCATCCTCGCCGCCCTGCGCCGGCGTGGACTGATCGTCGCGCCTGCCAAGACGGGCCCCGATTACATCGATCCGGCCTTCCTCGGTCGCGCCGCCATGCGCGACGCCGTCAACCTCGACCCCTGGGCCATGAGCCCGCGCCGGCTCAAGACACTGGCCCAAACCCAGACTACCGGTGCCGATCTGCTACTGGTCGAAGGCGTCATGGGCCTGTTCGACAGCGCTGCCGACGGCTTCGGCTCAACCGGCGATCTGGCGCAGATGCTCGAATTGCCGGTCGTGCTCGTTGTCGATGCCGAGCGCCAGAGCCAATCCGTGGCGCCGCTGGTCGCCGGCTTCGCCAATTGGCGCGTCGGCGTGCGCGTCGCCGGCGTGATCCTCAACCGCGTCGCCTCGATGAAGCACGAGCGCATGCTGCTCGACGCCCTGGTCGGAACCGGCATCCCCTGCCTCGGCGCCATTCCCCGCAATCCGGCGCTTGTTGTACCCGAGCGCCATCTCGGCCTGGTGCTGCCGGGCGAAGTCGCCACGTTCGAGACCTTCCTCGACGTCGCCGCCGAAGCCATCGGCGATTTCATCGATCTACCCCGCCTGCTATCCCTCGCCACCCCTCTGCCGGATGTCGAAGCCACCGCCCCCGCACTGCCCCCCCTGGGCCAGCGCATCGCCATCGCCCGCGACGACGCCTTCGCCTTTCTCTATCCGCACCTGCTCGACGACTGGCGGCTCATGGGCGCAGAACTAAGCTTCTTCTCCCCCCTGGCCGACGAACCACCATCCGCCGACGCCGATGCCATCTTCCTCCCCGGCGGCTATCCCGAACTCCATGGCGGCAAGCTGGCCGCCGCGATCCGCTTCAAATCCGGCCTTTTCGCCGCCCGTGACCGCCATGCGCTGATCTACGGCGAGTGCGGTGGCTTCATGGTGCTTGGCGATGCTCTGGTCGACAAATCCGGCCATGCGCACGCCATGGCCGGCCTGCTCCCCGTCACCACCCGCATCGATCGCCCCAAGCGCATCCTCGGCTATCGCCGCCTGATCCAGTCCGGCGACCTGCCCTGGCCGGGCCACCTCAATGGCCATGAGTTCCATTACTCGTCCGCCAAGCAGTCCCGCCTCCCCCCGCTCTTCGCAGCCACCGACGCCCTGGGCGAGGCCATGCCACCCATGGGCGCCGTCATTGGCCGGGTCATGGGGTCTTACGCCCACGTGATTGATGCGGCATAAGGCTGCCATGGCTAAATCCTTGATGTTCATGGGCACCGGGTCCGATGTCGGCAAGTCGCTGATCGTCGCCGGCCTCTGCCGCGCTTTGAGCAATCGCGGCCTCAGCGTCGCGCCGTTCAAGCCGCAGAACATGAGCAACAATGCCGCCGTCACATCGGACGGCGGCGAGATCGGCCGCGCCCAGGCGCTGCAGGCACGGGCCTCCCGCCGCGATCCGATCACTGCCATGAACCCCGTCCTGCTCAAGCCCGAGCAGGAAACCGGCTCGCAAGTTGTCGTCCGCGGCCAGCGACGCGCCTCCATGTCGGCGCGCACCTATTGGGCCGAGCGCGGCAAGCTGATGCCCGAGGTGCTCGGGGCCTTCCACGAATTGGCGGCCACCGCCGATTTTGTCATTGTCGAAGGCGCCGGCAGCGCCTCCGAGGTCAATCTGCGCGCCAATGATCTCGCCAATTTCGGCTTTGCCCAAGCGGCTGGCGTGCCGGTCGTGCTGGTCGGCGACATCCACCGCGGCGGCGTCATCGCCTCGCTTATCGGCACGTTCGCGGTCATCGATCCTGCCGACGCTGCCCGCATCAAGGCCACACTGATCAACAAGTTCCAGGGCGATCCTAGCCTCTTCACCGATGGCGTCGCCTTCATCCGCGAACGCACCGGCCTGCCCTGCTTCGGCCCCGTATCCTGGTTCGCCGACGCCGCCAAACTCCCCGCCGAAGACGTGCTCGCGCTGGAGGACTACACCGCAGATAGGGCAGGGACCTTCACCATCGCCGTGCCCCGCCTGCCGCGCATCGCCAATTTCGACGACCTCGACCCGCTCCGCGCCGAGCCGGGCGTCAGCGTCGTCCTGGTCGAGCCCGGCTTGCCCCTGCCGCGCCATGCCGACCTGATCATCCTCCCCGGCTCCAAGGCCACCCGTAGCGACCTCGCCGCCCTGCGTGCCAATGGTTGGGATATCGATATAGCCGCCCACCACCGCGCCGGCGGCTCGATCCTCGGCATTTGTGGCGGCTACCAGATGCTGGGCAAATCGATCGCCGATCCGGACGGCCTCGAAGGCGCGCCTGGCGTCAGCGATGGCCTGGGCCTGCTCGATGTCGAGACCGTGCTCGGTCCGGTCAAGCAGTTGCGAGTCGAAAACGCCACCCATCTGGCCTCGGGCCAACCCATCGCCGGCTACCACATGCATATGGGCGTAACCTCCGGCGCTGACCGAGCCCGCCCCTTCACCGTCGTAGTCGCCGCCAACGAAGGCGCTATCAGCCCCGATGGCCGGGTGCAGGGCACCTACCTCCACGGCCTCTTCGTCGCCGACGGCTTCCGGCGCGCCTATCTCGGCAACGCCGCCAGTCCCGACCTCGCTTACGAAGCCGGCATCGAAACCACCCTTGACGCGCTGGCCGAGCATCTCGAAAAGCACCTCGATATCGATGCGCTCATGGCTCTGGCCGAACCGGTGAGGTTGGATTGATGCAGGCTTTCGTTGCGCCCCTGGCTTTGCTGGTTGAACGCTGGCTCGGTTACCCGCAGCGCCTCGTCGACCTCATCGGTCATCCGGTGATCTGGATGGGTCGCTTCATCACCTTCATGGAAAAGGGCGTCGACAAGCGCGAACGCACCCCGCGCCAGCGCCGCGATGCCGGCATTTTCACCCTGGCCGTACTGCTCATCGTCACGTTGGCCATCGCCCTGCTGGTGCAGCAGACACTGCGCTCCATGCCCCTCGGCTGGGCGCTCGAAATCCTTGTTGCCACACCCTTCCTCGCCCAGAAGGAACTGGGCCGTGCCGTGGAAGCCGTGTCGACGGCCCTGCTGACCTCGCTCCAGGCCGGTCGTGAGGCGGTAAGCCACATCGTCGGCCGCGATCCCGATACCCTCGACGAGGCCGGCGTCGCCCGCGCTGCCGTCGAGACCCTGGCCGAGAGCACGTCCGATGGCGTCGTCGCGCCCTGGTTCTGGCTGGTTCTGCTCGGTCTGCCAGGCATCGCGCTCTACAAGGCCATCAACACCGCCGATTCCATGATCGGCCATATGAACGAGCGCTACCGGGACTACGGCTGGGCCGCCGCCAAGCTCGACGACCTGGTCAATCTCATTCCCGCCCGCCTGTCGGCGGTCCTGGTCACGATAGCCTGCTTCTTCGTCCCCGGCGCCAGTCCGTCGAAAGCCTGGCAGGCAGCAAGGCGTGACGCCCGCAAGCACAAGTCGCCCAATTCCGGCTGGCCCGAAGCCGCCTTCGCCGGCGCATTAGACCTGTCGCTGGGCGGCCCGCGCACCTATGATGGCGAACTGGTGGACCTGCCCACTATGGGCGACGGCGACACCCGCCTCGGCCCCTACCACATCGCCCGCGCCATCACACTTTATCGCATGACCCTCAACGTGCTGCTGGCCCTGAGTCTCGCCATCGCGCTCTTGATGCTGGCGGCTTGAAGGTTCGAACACCCTCGGGCTTGACCCGAGTCAGTCTCAACGCGGCACGACGCCTTCCTCAGGCCTCGTGTATCCGCGCCTCCGTCTGCACCGGCGCCTCGCCCTTGAGCGTCATCGGCAGGCCCGCGACGATGAAATAGACATCGTCGCAGATCTGGGCGAGCCGCTGATGCGCCGCCCCCGCCAGGTCGCGGAACGTGCGGGCCATGGCATTATCGGGCACGATGCCGAGCCCGACCTCGTTGCTGACCAGGATGATCTTGGCGGTCTTGACCTGAACCAGCGTGGCGCCCAGCTCGCTCACATGCTGGGAAACATCCTCGTTGGCGACAAGCAGGTTGGTGATCCACAGCGTCAGGCAGTCGACGAGGATAACGTCATGATGCTTCGCCGCCTTGAGCAGCGCGTCCGATACGGCCACCGGCTCCTCGATAGTGGTGAAGCGGCCGCCTCGCACCGCCCGATGGCTGGCGACTCGATCGCGCATTTCGGCATCAAGCGCTTCGGCCGTTGCCAGATAGGCCGGCTTGCTGCCCGAGCGCATGGCGAGGCTTTCCGTGAAGGCGGTCTTTCCCGAGCGTGCTCCGCCCAGCACAAGCACATGTCGTGTCATCGTCCGATCTCCTGATACCCGCCGCCGCGCGGAGCCTGGCAACAAATGAAGCCAACCTGCAATGGGTTGCGCGCCCTTCGCAGGCAAGCCATGCGAGGCATGCCCTTGGCAGGCGTTTTTTGTGCCTTATTCTACTTTCGTCTTAGCTGCTTTCGCATTATGGTCCGCGCGAAAATGAGACCCTAGAATCTGTCTAAAAGCGTTTCCAGCAAAAGTGGATGCCGGCTTTCCGTCCGGAGACGCATCAAACCCAAGACCGGGAGATTCCTCGCGTGACCAGATACTACCTTGGCGTTGATGGGGGCGGTACCAATTGCCGCGTGCGTCTGGCCGATGAGCATCTGAATACGCTGGCTGAAGTCAAGAACGGCCGCTCCAATCTGCAGATCGACGATGGCGAGCCCGCCTTTAAGGCTATCAGCGACGGAACGCGCGACGTGTTCAAGGCTGCGGGCATCGACTACGCCGAAACCGCCAACACCTATGCCTGCTTCGGCATGGCTGGCGGGCGTATGGATTCGGCCCGCGCCGAGTTTGCCGCGCGGCCGTGGCCCTTCGCCGGGGTCAAGGTCTATGACGATATCGATATCGCCCATGCCGGCGCCCTGGGCGGCGGCGAGGGTGGCGTCATCATCGTCGGCACCGGCTCGGCTGCCATGTCCATCGTGTCGGGCAAACGCTATCAGGCTGGCGGCTGGGGCTTTCCCACCGGCGACCAGATGAGTGGCGCCATCCTGGGCCGCGAATTGATGCGCTATTCGGTCGAAGCCGAAGACGGGCTGGTCGAAGGCTCGCCGCTCACCAAGGCGGTGATTGCCCAGCTGGGCGGCGACAATCAGGCCGTGATGGCCTGGGCCTTTGCTACTGCGCTCAACCTGCGCATCATCAGCGAGGATGGCTCGGAAGGGTGCGATGATGCCCTGATCGGCCGGGCGCCCGCCGAATTCGGCAAGCTGATGCCGCTCTTCATCGACTACCTCGAAAAGGGTGACCCGGTGGCTCAGAAGATGCTCGACATCGAGCTGGGCTATATCGACACCTATGCCCGCTGGTTCAAGCGGCACGGCGCTGAGATCATGGCCGTTGTCGGCGGCTTCGGTCAGCGACTATTCCCCATCCTTACCGAGCGCTACGGCGACTTCGTCGCGCTGCCCAAATTCGAACCGCTGCATGGCGCCGTCATCCTCGCCAAGCAGAACTTCGCCTGAAACTCGCGTCAAACAGGGACTAGCCCAGTGTCCAGCCGTATCATTCCCGTCCAGCCCTTCGACTATGTGGTGTTCGGCGCCACGGGTGACCTGACCAAGCGCAAGCTGATCCCGGCGCTCTACCATCGCTTCAAGGATGGTCAGTTCGACGAGCAGAGCCGCATTATCGGCGCCTCGCGCTCCAAGCTGTCAGATGCCGAGTTCCAGAAGGCGGCCCGCGACGCCATCACCCAGTTCGTCGAAAAGGAATATCAGGACGAAAAGGTCATCGACCGCTTCGTCAAGATTTTCTCCTATGTTCCTGTCGATGCCAGCAATCCCGAAGGCTCGGGCGACCTCGGCAAGGCGTTGCGCGATGACCCCAAGATCATCCGCGCCTTCTATCTCGCTGTCGCCCCCGACCTGTTCGAACCGATCGCCGAATATCTGTCCAAGAAGAAGCTCTATCGCCGCGACGCCCGCGTCGTGATCGAGAAGCCGCTTGGGCACGACCTGACCTCGTCGATGGAAATCAACGACGGCGTCGCCAAGATTTTCAAGGAAGATCAGGTCTACCGCATCGACCACTATCTCGGCAAAGAAACGGTGCAAAACCTGTTGGCCCTGCGCTTTGCCAATACGCTGTTCGAGCCGATCTGGAATTCTGCCCATATCGACCACGTCCAGCTCACCGTGGCTGAATCGGTCGGCGCCGGCACGCGCGGCTACTACGACGAATCCGGCGCCCTGCGCGACATGATCCAGAACCACATGCTGCAACTGCTGTGCCTGGTTGCCATGGAGCCACCCGCATCCGACGATGCCAACGCCCTGCGCGACGAAAAGCTCAAGGTGCTGCGCGCGCTGCGCCCCATCGTCAACGGCGATGTCGCCAAGAATACCGTGCGCGGCCAGTATAAGGGCGTGAAGTCCGAGGCCACCTCGGTCGCCGGCTATCAGGAAGAGCTTCCCGAGGAAAAGCGCGGCAGCCGCACCGAGACCTTTGTGGCGCTCAAGGCCGAGGTCGAGAACTGGCGCTGGTCCGGCGTGCCGTTCTACTTCCGCACTGGCAAGCGCATGGCTAGCCGCGCCTCGGAAATCTGCATCCAGTTCAAGCCGATCCCGCATTCGATCTTCGATCATGCCGAGGGCGCGCCCAAGGCCAACAAGCTCATCATCCGCCTGCAGCCCGACGAGGGCGTCAAGCTGATGATGATGATCAAGGACCCGGGCCCGGGCGGCATGCGCCTGCGCGAAGTGCCGCTGAACCTGAGCTTTGCCCAGACCTTCTCCGAGCGCACGCCGGAAGCCTATGAGCGTCTGCTGCTCGACGTTATCCGTGGCAACCAGACCCTGTTCATGCGCCGCGACGAACTCGAAGCCGCCTGGAAGTGGGTCGACCCGATCCGCGAAGCCTGGGACCGCTCGAGCGAACCGCCGCAATCCTATGTCGCCGGCACCTGGGGCCCTAGCGGTTCCATCGCCTTGATCGAACGAGACGGCCGCACCTGGTATGAGGACGACAACTAGTGACCATCGAACGCCGCACCTTCGCCGATAAGCCCACCCTCGCCATCGAATTGGCCGAGGCCGTTGCCGAGCGCATTCGGACGGCAATCGCGGAGCGCGGCTCGGCGGCAATCGCGGTCAGCGGCGGCTCGACGCCAGCTAGATTCTTCCAGTCGCTGGGTAAGACCAAGGATATCGACTGGTCCAAGGTCATCGTGACCTTGGTCGACGAGCGCTGGGTCGACGAAACCAGCGACCGCTCCAATGCGCTGCTTGTCAACGAGCGCATGTTGCAGGGCCCAGCCGCCGTGGCCCGCTTCTTCCCGCTCTATTCCGGCGGTGACGAGCCCGACATCGCCGGTGTTGCCAAGACGAATGCGTTGCTGGCCGATCTGCCGCAGCCCTTCGCGGCGGTTGTCCTCGGCATGGGCAATGACGGGCACACGGCGTCGTTCTTCCCCGGCGGCGACACGCTGGCCGAAGCTCTGGCTTCGCCCGGTCCGACCATCGCCATCCGGGCGCCCGGCGCGGGCGAGCCGCGTATCACCTTTACCCTTCCGCGTCTCCTCCACACGGATGGGTTGTACCTTCACATCGAAGGGGAGGAAAAGGCCGCCGTTCTCGACACGGCTTTGGGTGATGGTCCCATCGAGGACATGCCCATCCGCGCCGTCTTGCGGTCCGGCCATGCTGTAAACGTCTACTGGTGCCCATAGTCCCCTTCGCGATCCCCAATTGACCGCCTAGGCCACGAAAGGGCTCCAGCTACAAAGGAGCCGCCCCATGTCTGTCCGTCAGGCCATCCAGGATGTTACCGATCGCATAGCGGCGCGCAGCCGCGATAGCCGTCGTGATTATCTCGGCCGTCTCGATGCCGCGCGCGAAGCCGGCGTCAATCGTGCCGTGCTCTCCTGCGGCAACCTCGCCCACGCCTTCGCCGCCTGCACGCCGGCAGAAAAGGCGCAGCTTGCTGGCAGCAAGAGCCTCAATCTCGGCATCGTCACCAGCTATAACGACATGCTGAGCGCGCATCAGCCCTACCAATTCTATCCTGACATCATCAAGGAAGCCGCCCGCTCTATCGGCGCTACGGCGCAGGTCGCCGGCGGCGTTCCCGCCATGTGCGACGGCGTCACCCAGGGCCAGCCGGGCATGGATCTGAGCCTGTTTTCCCGCGACGTCATCGCCATGTCGACCGCCATCGCCCTCAGCCACAACATGTTCGACGCCGCGGTTTACCTGGGCATTTGCGACAAGATCGTCCCCGGCCTGCTCATCGGCGCCCTGACCTTCGGCCACCTGCCAGCCGTCTTCGTGCCCGCCGGCCCCATGCCCTCGGGCATCCCCAATGATGAAAAGAGCAAGGTCCGCCAGCTCTATGCCGAGGGCAAGGTCGGTCGCGCCGAACTGCTCGAAGCCGAAAGCAAGTCCTACCATTCGGCTGGCACCTGCACCTTCTACGGCACTGCCAATTCCAACCAGATGCTGATGGAAATCATGGGCTTGCACCTGCCAGGCGCCAGCTTCGTCAATCCCGGCACGCCACTGCGCGACGCGCTCACCCGCGAGGCCACGGTTCGCGCTTTGTCGCTGACGGCCCTGGGCAATAACTACACCCCGGTCGGCCACATCGTCGACGAAAAGGCCATCGTCAACGGCCTGGTTGGCCTGCATGCTACCGGCGGTTCCACCAACCACACCATGCACCTGATCGCCATCGCCGCCGCGGCCGGCCTCCAGGTCACCTGGGACGACATGAGCGAACTCAGCGACGCCACCCCGCTCCTGGCCCGCGTCTATCCCAACGGCGTCGCCGACGTGAACCACTTCCACGCAGCCGGCGGCATGGGCTTCCTGATTCAGGAATTGCTGGAATCCGGGCATCTGCACGAAGACGTCAATACCGTCTGGGGCGGCGGCCTTTCCGGCTACACCGTCGAAGCCAAGCTGGTCGAAGAAAAACTCGCCTTCGAGCCAGCGCCCAAGGAATCCGCGCTGCCCAAGGTGCTGACTGGTTCAAAGACGCCATTCCAGGAATCCGGTGGTCTCAAGCTGCTGAGCGGCAACCTCGGTCGTTCCGTGATCAAGGTCTCGGCGGTCAAGGAAGAGCATCGAGTCATCGAGGCACCGGCCCGTGTGTTCCACAGTCAGGAAGGCCTCCAGGCGGCGTTCAAGGCTGGAGAGCTCAATGGCGACATGATCGCCGTAGTGCGCTTTGCCGGCCCCAAGGCGCTCGGCATGCCCGAACTGCACAATTTGACCCCGCCACTCAGCGTCCTGCAGGGCCGCGGTTTCAAGGTTGCGCTGGTCACCGACGGCCGTATGTCCGGAGCGTCGGGCAAGGTGCCCGCCGCCATCCACATGACCCCTGAGGCTGTCGACGGCGGCGCCATCAGCAAGATCCGCGACGGCGACATGATCCGCCTCGACGCCAATGAAGGCACGCTCACCTTCCTCGGCGACGAAAAGGAATTCCGCTCCCGCACCCCGGCCGTGCAGGATTTGCGCGACCAGCATTTCGGCATGGGTAGGGAATTGTTCGCAGGCTTCCGCAGCCTGGTCGGCGTGGCGGATAGGGGCGCGAGCGTGTTTCAGTAGCCGATGGAGTGTCCCCGGATCAATTCCGGGGCGCCCGCGCTACGAGCCCAAAAGGCAGTGCCCTGGGACCGGCTGCGGATCGCGGAGATCCGTTTCCGGCACCCAGAGCCAAATTGTGATCGCTGGAGCGTAGCCTTGCTGCGCAGCGAGCCTGAACCAGCCGGCGGCCGATGCCGCAGCTGCAGTGACGCCGATGCCGCTGAGATAATGATATCCCATAGCTTCCTGGCGTCTTCGGCAGCGCGTCGCAGCGTTTGCGATGACGGAGCGAGCGCCTTCCATTAGGAATCAGGCTGGCGGCAGTCGCGTCGCCAGCCACTCTCGGATCACCCTCGCATCATTCGGGCCGAGGTCGTGCCCGCCTGGGATCACCTGCAGCGTCACCGTTGCGCCCGCCTCTCGCAGCAGGCCGGCGAGAGCTTCGCTCTTGCCGCGATAGGCGTCCCCTTCGCCGGACACGACCAGGATATCCGCTCCCGCGAGGTCGGCGTCGGACACCGTATCGAGTACCGGTGCGGGGCGGAGCAGCACCGCGCGGCGGATGGCGAAATCGGGCTGCAAGAGCATCGTTGCGGCAAGAAAGTTGGCGCCGTTGGAATAGCCCAGCCCCACCATCTGTTCGGGTCTGATGCCGTAGGCCGTGCGGACTTCCGTCATGAAGGCCGTCATCGCCGTCGCTTCAAAGCGGATATCGTTCTGGTCAAACAGCATGGGCGCCAGCCCCCGGAACCAGCGGCGCGTGCCGCCTTCGGTGGCGCGGCCGCGCAGGCCCAACAGGGCGGCCCGTGGCGCCGCGCGATGCGCCAGCGGCATCAGATCGGTTTCGCTGCCACCGGTGCCGTGAAACAGGACCAGCGTACTGCCGTCGACGGCTTCGGGCGTGTGGAAGCGGTGGGTGTAGATGAGGTCGCGATAGACCATGCGTTCCTCGCCCGGCAGGCCGAACTGGGGCAGCGTGACCTTGATGTCTTCGGCCTCTTCCTGGACGTCGGGCGGTACGAAGAGTGTGGAGCCCAGTTTTTCGAGCGTTTCATCCAGCAGGAAGCCCGGTCCGTCGCTGGCCATCTCGATCAAGGTACCGCCCGGCTCACGCACATAGAGAGAGGTGAAATAGTTGCGATCATGAAGGTTGGTGAGGCTAGAATTGCGCTGCCGCAAGGCGTACTCGACGGCCTCGACTTCTGCCGCATCCACAGCACGCAGCGCCACGTGGTCCGCTGTGCCAGCGCCCGGTGCGCCGGGCCAGAAGCCGGACGCGTCGCGAATATCGAGACTGTCGCCGATATCGGAGACCAGCCGCTGCGTCGTGCCCTCCTGCTTTCTGTCCCGAAACCCAAAATACTGGACCAGGAAGGCAGATGTTTCTTCCGGCACCTCCGACAGGAGCGTCACGCCCCGAATGCGACGGATGGCATGCTCGACAGCAATGTCGCCTGCTGGCATGGCGAGCGCGGGTACATCGGCGCCCACCAGCTTGACCATGACGCCATCCGGATCGCGCAACCGCAGCACTGGCTCGCCGAATTCGGTTGCGGTGCCTTCGACCTTGACCTGAAAGCGCAGTGCGCGTTCGAGCCAGTAGCCGATCGAGCCCGGTGCGATAGCCAGCGCCAGTTCGCTGACCTGACCCGCCCCAGCCTGGCCGGCCGATCCACCCTGCCAGATCAGGAAGGTGACGAGCGAACCCGGCGTCGCGGCGTAGTCGCCATAGAATAGATGCAACTGGCGCGCGTCTTCATAGCCGCCGGTTTGCTTGACCAGCCGCAGACCGAGAAAGCCGACATAGAAATCGACATTGGCCTGAACATCGGCGGCGATGAGCGTCACATGGTGGATACCGCTGGTCATTATCGGCTCCGCCCAAACAGCCGCTCGATGTCCTTCTGCTTGAGCTCGACATAGGTCGGGCGGCCGTGGATGCATTGGCCGGAATGGGGCGTCGCCTCCATGTCGCGCAGTAGCGCGTTCATCTCGTCGACCCTGAGACGCCTTCCCGACCGTACCGAGCCGTGGCACGCCATGCGGGCGATGATGGCTTCCATACGGTCGCTGACGGCGGCGATGGTATCCCATTCGGCGAGGCCATCGGCGACGTCTCGCACCAGGCCATCGATATCGGAATTGCCGAGCAGGGCAGGGGTCTCGCGCACCGCTATCGCCCGCGCGCCAAAGCGCTCGAGATAGAGGCCGAAGCGCTCCAGTTCCGGCGCCGCTTCTTCCAGCCGGGCGCAATCCTCCTCGGGCAGCTCGATAACCAGCGGGATTAACTGCGCCTGGCTCGCCACCGGTCCGGACGCCAGTTGCGCCTTGAACCGTTCATAGACCAGCCGTTCATGCGCTGCGTGCTGGTCGACGAGCAGTAGGCCCTCGCCATTCTGGGCGATAATGAAATTGTCGAACATCTGCGCCCGCGCCGTACCGAGCGGATATTCCATCAGGGCCGGGCCCACTTCGGCCGAGGCCTCGACCCGCGCACTGGGTTCGCTGAGGCCATCGAGCCCGGCTTGGACCGGTTGACCAAAGCGTGGCGAGAACGGGTTGTCATTGCCGTAACTCGCTGGACGGTCCTGTCCGGAAAACGGGGAAAGCCGCTGAAATACCGCACGGTCATTGGCGGCGGGGCCAGCACTTTCATAGGCTGGCGCGGTGAACGCTCCGAGCACATCCTCGGCGACGCTCGTCGACGCCTTGAATCCGGCCGCCGTCAGCGCCTCGCCGATGGCCCGGATCACCGCGCTCCGCACCGCCCCGGCATCGCGGAAGCGCAACTCCGCCTTGGCCGGGTGCACATTGACGTCCACCTCGGCGGGATCGATGGCGACATAGAGTGCCACTACCGGAAAGCGGTCGCGAAAGGTGTAGTCGGCATAGGCAGCGCGGATGGCGCCGACCAGCACCTTGTCGCGCACCGAGCGGCCATTGACGAAGTAGAACTGGCTGAGCGAATTGGCCCGCGTGTAGGTCGGCAGACCGGCGAGCCCCGCCACCACCACGCCGTGCCGGCTGCTACCGAGCTGTACCGCGTTCTGCGCGAAATCGTCGCCGATCACCTGCGCCAGCCGGGCCTGCAACGCTCCAGCTCCGCTCACCGCCGGCCAGTTGGAGGGCGAACGGTCGGTACCATTGAGCACGAAATGCACGCCCGGATTGGCCATGGCGAGGCGCTTCAGCACATCGGTGATGGCGGCCCCTTCGGCGCGGTCGGTCTTCAAAAACTTGAGCCGGGCCGGCACATTGGCAAAGAGGTTGCGCACCTCGACGATCGTGCCCCGGTTCATCGCCAGCGGTACCGGACCGGATCGTCTGCCGTTCTGCACCTCGAGCCGCAAGCCGCTTTCGACCTGTGCTGGGCGCGAGGAAATGCTGAGTTCGGCCACCGAGCCGATCGAGGCCAGCGCCTCACCCCGGAACCCCAGCGTACGGATATCGTCGAGTTCGTCCTCGGCCAGTTTCGACGTGGCGTGGCGCTCCACCGATAGCAGCAAATCGGCCCGGTCCATCCCGTGGCCATCGTCCTCGATACGCATCAGCCCCTTGCCGCCTGCCGCCGTGGTGACGACGATGCGGCTCGCCCCGGCGTCGATGGCGTTCTCGACCAGTTCCTTGACCACGCTGGCGGGCCGCTCCACCACCTCGCCGGCGGCGATGCGGTTGATTAGGTCTTCGGGTAGCTGACGGATGGGCAAGGGCGATTCTCCTGAGCGAAGAATATAGGGGATGAGCCAGCCATTTCCGACCCGGTTTACCCGTTTTGCCGCAGGCGATTGACCCGGCCACATCCACCCCCCAATCATGGGTCATGAGCCTTTCCTCAGCAGATGCGACAGTCCGGTGGTGGTTGCGACAGGTGGCCGCGGCCGGCCTGATCGGCCTGCGCCGCTATTTCTCGACACCCGGCCTATTGATCGGCACCGCGCTCTTCGCCATATCGCTCACGCCGTCGCTGCTGCCGCGCACGGCGCTGTTCCAGGGCGTTCTGTCCGGGTGCAGCTTCGCGGCCGGCTATGGCATTGGCAGCTCGCTGCAATGGCTGGCTGTGTTTCTGGGCCTGCGCATGCCACCCGGCGGCGTCTCGCGCGCGGTGACGATCGCCGCGGCCGTGGCGAGCCTGGCGCTGGTCCTCGTCGCGCTGGGCTATACATCGACCTGGCAAAATTCAGTGCGGGCGGTGATGGGCATGCCGCCGGCCGAAAGCACCGATACGCTGCGCATCGCGGCTGTGGCCTTCCCCGTGGCCCTGCTGCTGATCCTGATCGGCAAGGGCATCGTGACGCTGGTGCGCCTGGTTTGGCACTGGCTGCTGCCCTACGTGCCCAGCCGCACAGCCCTCGTGGGGAGCCTCATCATCGTTGCCATTGTCGGTGGCACGCTGATCGATGGTGTGCTGCTGCGCAGCCTGCTGCGCGTTGCGGACCGGTTCTACGAGCAGCTCGACGAGGTTGTGCCGCAAACCGATCCCGCTCCTGCACGGCCCGATCAGACCGGCAGCAGTGCTTCGCTGATCGATTGGAGCACCATCGGCCGCGATGCCCGCATCTACGTCCAGAGCGGCCCCGACGCCGCTGCCATCACCGCCATGACAGGCAAGCCGGCCATAACCCCGCTCCGCGTCTATGTCGGGCTGCGCTCGGCTGAAACCGTCGAGGCGCGCGCCGCCCTGGCATTGGCCGAATTGCAGCGGGTCGGGGCGTTCGATCGGTCGGTTCTGGTGCTGGTCATGCCCGTGGGCACCGGCTGGGTCGATCGCGCCGCCATGGATACGCTCGAATATCTGCATGGCGGCGACGTCGCCACCGTCGCGGTGCAATATTCCTATCTGACCAGCGTTCTCTCCCTGGCCGTCGAGCCCGATTACGGCACCACGACGGCCCAGGCATTGTTCTCGGCCGTCTACGACTACTGGACCAATCTGCCGCGCGACCAGCGCCCGCGGCTTTACGTGCACGGCCTCAGCCTTGGCGCCTTCGCCTCCCAGGCGTCACTGCAGATCTTCGACATATTGGGAGACCCCATCCAGGGTGCGCTCTGGGCCGGCCCGCCTTTCTCCAGCCGCATCTGGCAATATGCCACCGACAATCGCGTCGCCGGCACGCCCGAATGGCTGCCGCGCTTCGGCAACGACACAAGCATTCGCTTCACCAACCAGTCCGACGCGCTGGGGCTGGATGATGCCCCTTGGGGCCCGATGCGCCTCGTCTTCCTGCAATATGCCAGCGATCCTGTCGTCTTCTTCGAGCCGGAAGCGTTCTATCGCGAGCCCGATTGGATGCGGCAACCGCGCGGCCCCGACGTTTCACCAGCGCTCAATTGGTATCCCGTGGTCACTTTCCTGCAATTGGCCGTCGATGCCGCGCTGGCTCAAAGCACGCCCATCGGTTACGGGCATGTCTATGCGCCGGGGCACTATATCGACGCCTGGGTGGCGGTGACCGACCCGCCCGGCTGGACCCCCGACCAGGTCGCTGCGCTCAAGGCGGCGATCGATGCGGATATATATCTGCCATAGCGCCCCTTTGGGCCAGCGCCGTTGTGTGCCGGCTCCCCCTAGCGATCCGCAAGGCAGGGTGCCGCAAACAGCGTGCCACGCCAGGCGCCGGCGATTGTGCGGCTCGCCACCACGGTCCAGATCAATATCAACGCCACGGCGAGGCTCACGCCAAACGCGCCGAGTGCGAAGCTGTCCCATATCCGCGCTAGGCGAAAGGTGGTGAGCGTCTGCACGCCGAGCGGGAAGACGTAGGCCCACCAGCCAAGGTTGAACGGCACATGGTTGGTGAAATAGCGCGCGGTGATCAACGCGGCGAGGCCCATCCACCAGACACCATAGCCCCAGAGCAGGACCGACAGCAGCAGGCAGGCACCGGCAATAACGTCTGGGAACGGCGCTAGATTGGTGCCGATGAGGGCGGCAGGCGCGGCTTCGCCGAGCAACAGCAGCCCCAACGCACCGGTTGCGATCGGTCCGAGCGCCAACCAGCACGACGCGGCCATATTGGCCTGAGGCAGTTTGTGCAGGATCATCCGGATGAACAGCAAGGCCACCAGCCCCAATGCCGGCGGCACCGAGAACGACCACAGGATGAAGCTGACAAGCAACACCCCGGGTTGATCGGCCGCCGGCAGATGCGGCAGCAGCAGGGCGCCGGTGACGGCAGCCACCTCGGCCGCCACGATCGGCAAGAGCCAGACGCCGGTCATTTCCTCGGCCCGGTGATCATGCCGCGTCATCATCAGCACGGGCACCGCAAGACCGCAGCCGACGGCCAGTGCGATTTCCAGCCACCACAGGACCTGAACGATCCCGATTGCTATAGGGCCGAACACGTCGATGCCAAAGATCAGAAAGCCATTGGCTATCGTGGCGAGTGCCATGGGAATGCAGCCTAGCGACATCGACATGACCGGATGACCGAGCATCCGCCGTGCTCCATCGAAGTGCCACAGCCAGCGACCGGCAAACAGCAGCGCGAACAGCGAGAAAACCACGCTGTTGGCCGCCCACAGGACAAAGCCACCGCCATGCAGGAGCGGCAGGCTGTCAAACTGGCCAAGCAGCAGCGCGAGAATACCCGTGCCCATATTGGCGGCGAACCAGTTTGGGGTGAACAGGCGGATCGCGTCGCTGGCGGTTGGCAGATGGGCAAGCGGGCGAGGGATCGTAAGGGCAAATGACATGGCGCAACTCCTGGCCATGCCCTACGCTCTCGCAATCATGCAATCCAACGGAACGTTTTCGTGGTTATGATCGATAAAATCGATTAATGTGTGGTATGACCCTTGAGCAGCTTCGCATCTTCCTGGAAGTGGCCGACCAGCAGCACATTACGCGCGCCGCCGAGGCCCTCAACATGACCCAATCGGCGGTGAGCGCGGCGATCGCTGCGCTCGAAAACCGCCACGGTGTAAAACTATTCGACCGGGTCGGGCGCTCCATCGTGCTCAACCCGATCGGTAGTGCCTTTCGTGCCGAAGCGCGTAGCGTGCTTGACCGGGCCCGTTCTGCCGAGAACGCGCTGGATGACCTCTCCGGCCTGCGCCGCGGACGGCTGTCTGTTATGGCGAGCCAGACCATTGCCAGCTATTGGCTGCCACAGCGTCTCGTTGCCTTTCGACGTGCCTATCCGCAGGTCGAGCTCGATCTGGGCTTCACCAATACCAATCTGGTGGCCGACGGGGTCCAGAGCGGCCGCGCCGAACTGGGCCTGGTGGAGTGGCTGGTCGAACGACCAACACTCTCGACCACGCTTCTGGGCGAAGATGAAATGGTTGTCGTGGTCGGTACCCGACATGAATGGGCCGGCCGGTTGGTCGTGACAGAAGATCTGGGTTCGACGCGCTGGGTGGTGCGCGAAAGCGGTTCAGGCACCCGCGCTGCCTTCGACGGCATGATGCAGCGGGCCGGGGTTGCGCATCCGGATATTGCGCTGGAGCTGCCAGGCAACGAAGCGCTGCTCGGCGTGGTGGAGGCTGGCCTGGGGGCCACGCTGCTATCCCGCGACGTGGCGCGGGCCCATATCGCGGCCGGCCTACTGAGTGTCGTCGACACGCCGCCGGTGCGCCGCTCGTTTTATATCCTGCGCCACAAAGAACGCCATCGCACCCGCGCCGCCGAGGCGTTTCTGTCGCTGGCAGACGCTTGAGCTAGAGCGGCGTCCCGGGCTAGATGGCCCAATGACGCAGCAATCGCCCATGGACCTCGCCTTGTCGCTCGCCCAGGAGGCGGCCAGCCGTGGTGAAGCCCCAGTGGGCGCGGTCGTCATGGAGGGCGCGACCATCCTCGCCGCCGAGCGCAATCGCATGAAGGCGCTCAACGACCCAACCGCCCATGCCGAAATGCTGGCCATCCGCACCGCGCTCGCCAATCGCGGGACCGGCAGGCTCGATGGATGCGACCTCTATGTTACGCTTGAGCCCTGCGCTATGTGCGCCGGCGCCATCGCCCATGTCCGGCTGCGGCGGGTCTATTTCGCCGCCGAGGACCCCAAAGCCGGCGCAGTGGAGAACGGCATCAGGCTCTTCGAACAGCCCACCTGCCACCACCGTCCTGAAGTAATCGGTGGCCTCGGCGCCAGCCGCTCGGAGGCCATGCTCCGGGACTTCTTCAAGGCGTTGCGGGGCGACAGCGGGTGACATCGTGGTTTGTCATTTCAGGCACAGCGGACCGGTGGGTGAGAAAACTAGGTCGGCGAAACGCTCGCCCATGAGTTGATGGGTAGCTGCGTCGGGATGCAGCCGGTCGGGCAAGGGCAGGGTAGCGTAATCGGCCTCGCCGTAAAGGACGCGGCCATCCAGGTAGTGGATATGGGGATCGGTTGCGGCGCGCTGCTCGACGATCCGGACCAGAGCCTGGCGGATCACTGAGAGGGTCAGCTTGCCGGTGCCCATCTCGGCCGCATTACCAGCCGCGCGGAATGCCATTTCGCCATTGGCGAAATCCGGCGCGGTGGGCCCGGGTGTTTCCTCGTGGATCGGGCAAAGAATGGGCGAGATCACCAGCAGCGGCGTCCTCGCGTGGCCTTCGCGGATGGTGTCGAGAAAGCCATGCACGGCCGGACCGAAGGCGCGCAGGCGCATCAGGTCGGTATTGACCAGGTTGATGCCCAGCTTGACGCTGATCATGTCGGCGGGGCTGTCGCGCAGAACGCGCGCCACTGCCGGATCGAGCAGGGCGCTGCCACCGAAACCCAGATTTGTGAGGTTGACCCCAGCCAGCCGCGCGGCCTTGGCAACCCAGGTGCCGGTGGGGTGATCGGCATTGGAGCCATGGCTGATCGAACTGCCGTGATGCAGCCAGCGCGGCCGGCTATCCACCAGCGGGGTGATAGGTGCATCGCTTCGCAGGGCCACCAGTTCGGTGGTTTCGTTGTGCGGCAGCCAGATCTCGATGGTCTTGGGACCCTCGGGCAGGTCGGCGAAGCGCAGGGTGCCCGCCGCGCCTGCCTGGGTTTCCATCGTGCCCTTAGCCATGTCGATATGCAGGATATGGCCGCCTTGCACGCTACCCTGGCGGGCCAGATGGCCATCGATGCAGAGCTCGTAGATGCCATCCGGGCGCGGCGGCATGCCCAGGTAGTTGCGCTTGGTCGGCACGGTATCGAGTTCGATCGCCGTGGCTTGGGTGCGAAACGACAGTCGGACCCCGGAGGGTTGCGCCTCCACCATGAATAATTGCGGATCAAACCACTGCGCACGCGCCCAGGCGGGCAGGCGATGCGGCAGCAGGCCATGCGAGGTGTGTTCTACTTCGATCGCGCCATGCAGAAAGGCATGGTCGATCGTCGTGGTGACCCACGGCCGTTGACTGATCATTTTCGTGTTCCGATGTTGAAGAGGGGGGCTCGCTGGCGCGCCGTCAGGCCGGAGCAGGCGGGTTGCCGGGCCAGTGGCGCAGGATGGTGTCCAGCGCGTCGAGCGTGCGCAGCCACGATTCCTGCGGCGCCGGAGCGCTATGTTTGAAGCTGCCGCTCAGCTCCAGGGTGGAAAACCCCAGAAAAACACTGCCCAGCAGCCGCACGGCATGGGTTTCGTCCGGCTCGGCCAGGGCATAGCCGCGCAGTACCGCGCGCATCATCTGCGCCAAGCGGACGCCGCCACTATTTGCCGCCTTATCGGCGTCGAGCGGAAACCGCGTGGCGGCGAACAGGCCCGGATGCTCGGAGGCGAAACGCCGATGCACATCGGCGAGCGCCACGAGCGCGTCCTTGCCGGCGCGGCCGGCCACAGCCCCGGAAGCCTCATCGGCCAGCGCCTGCAGGGCAAACAGCGCCACACGCGCCTTGAGGTCCTGCCCATTCCTCACATGGGAATAAAGGCTGGCCACCTGCACGTCGAACAGCTTGGCCAGGGCCGAGGGCGTCACCGCCTCAAAACCGTCGCGATCCGCCATTTCGGCGCCGGCCCGCACCAGCCGATCGACATTCAAACCAACCCGTACCATGGCAACAAGCTCATACTAAGACATGAAGCTTATTGCCTAAAATATTTAGGTTTGTCAAGCAAGCAGGAGGCTGGTGCCTTAGTTGCTATCGATAACCGGCACTTTGCCGGCGATATAGGCCTCGACCTTGTCGCCCAGGATGCGTTTGAAGCGCTCTTTTTCCGTCTCCGCATGGGCGACGATTTCGCGGACGCGCCAGAATTCTAGCGCGCCGAACGAGGCGACATGCGGCCGGATATAGATGTCCGGCGGATAGGCCGCCATCATATGCGCTGTCAGCGAATGCATCATGATCTGGGCCGAGCCGAACCAGATATCGAGCGCCTTGTGGTCGGTCTTGGCGATGCCCTCCGAGGGATCGCCATTGACGTCGATACCGATCAGGAAGTCGGTGTCGATATCGGCCTGATCAAGCGGCAGCGGATTGACCACGCCGCCATCGACCAGGATGTGGTTGGAATAGACCACCGGCTTGAACAGGCTCGGAATGGCGATGGAGCCGGCAATGGCGGGCCGCAGCAGGCCGGCATTGAACACCACCTGGTGCCACGACTGGAAATCGGTCGCCACCACGTAGAGCGGGGTCTTGAGATCCTTGAACTCGAGCGGAAAGTTGGTTGGCGTGAACGCATCGACAATGCTGGTTGCGTCAAGCTGCATCGAAATGCCGTTCTTGAGTATGCCGCCAATCCCCCGAATCTGGGTGGCCCAGAGCTTGGTGGCGATGGCACGCATCGTGCCCAGCACCTGATAGGAATGCTCGCGCAATTCCTTGCCGGTCATGCCGGCCGCCCAGCCGGCGCCGATCAGCGCGCCGATGGATGTGCCCGAAATGACCGACGGCCGCAGCCCCAGCTCGTCCATCGCCTCGATGTAGGGGATATGGGTCAGCCCCCGGGCCGAACCGCCGCCCAGGGCCACACCGATCCGCGGTCCAGATTCCATTCGCATGGCGCCCCGCTCCCTGCCTTGCGCGCGCAGCCGGTCGGCGATCGCCTTACCGCGCAATTGCAGCGGCGTCAGCGGGCGTTGCGACCGCGTCTCGTCAAAGACGGTCTTGCGGAAGGGTAGATCAGCGAAGTTGAGGAATGGTTCAGATGCGCGAGCGGGCGATTTCGCGCCAGCCGATGTCTCGGCGGCAAAAGCCTTCTGGCCAAACAATCTTGTCCACGCTTGCGTAAGCACGCTTCTGCGCCTCTCCCACGTTGGCTCCGAGCGCGGTGATGTTGAGAACGCGCCCGCCGGCAGCAAGTAAACGTTCACCATCCCGCCGCGTTCCGGCGTGGAACACCTGAATCTCATCGCTGTCGATGGCATCGGCGCCCCGGATTTCGGAGCCCTTGCCATAGTCGCCTGGATAGCCATTCGTGGCCATGATGACCGTCAATGCGTACTGGTCTTTCCACCGCACATCGTGGCCAGCCAGGGTTCCCGTCGCCGTGGCATGCAGCAACGGCAGCAGGTCGCTTTCCATCCGCATCACCAGCACCTGCGTCTCAGGGTCGCCGAAGCGCGCATTGTACTCGACCAGCTTGGGACCATCGCTGGTCAGCATCAGCCCGGCATAAAGCACACCCTGATAGGGCGTGCCCCGCGCCGCCAGACCCTTGACCGTCGGCCAGATCACGCGCTCCAGCACCTCGTCATAGACCTCGCGGGTCATGACGGGGGCAGGGGAGTAGGCGCCCATGCCACCGGTATTGGGGCCGGTGTCGCCATCGAAGGCCCGCTTGTGGTCCTGTGCCGTGGTCAATGGTAGGATATCGGTGCCGTCGCAGAGCACAAAAAGGCTGACCTCCTCGCCCTCCATGAATTCCTCGATCACCACTTCCGCGCCAGAGGCGCCGAACGCCCCGGCAAAGCAGTCGATGATCGCCTCCTCTGCCTCGTCGACGCTCATGGCCACAGTGACGCCCTTGCCGGCGGCCAAGCCATCGGCCTTGATCACGATCGGCGCACCCTGTGTATAGACATAGGCCAGCGCCGCAGCCTCAGTGTCGAAGCGACCATAGGCAGCGGTGGGAATATCCATCTCGTCGCACAGCGCCTTGGTGAAGCCCTTCGACCCTTCGAGCTGGCCAGCCGCCTTGCTGGGGCAGAAGCAGATGATGCCGGCGGCGCGCACATCGTCACCCAGCCCCGCAACCACCTGCGCATCGGGTCCGACCACGACAAAGTCGATGGCCATCAGCTTGCAGAAATCAGTGACTGCCTTGTGGTCGGTGATGTCGATGACGACGTTCTCTGCCACCTCGCCGGTGCCGCCATTGCCTGGCGCGATGAACAGCTTGGTCAGCAGCGGCGATTGCGCGATTTTCCATGCCAGGGCGTGCTCGCGACCCCCCGAACCAATCACCAGAACCCGCATGCAAAACCTCCCGCCGCCGATGGCCGGGTGATGCACCAGCAGGCGTCGTGAGGCAAGGTTTACTTGTCGGGTGTGCCGTTGAGCAAGGCGTCGATCATCGCTTTCATGTGGCGCGCGCCATTGCGTTCGAACTGGCGCGCGGCCACCAACAGGGCCTGTGGCGTGGTGCCTTTGCGGTCGACATGCTGTTCGAGGATGGTGGCGAGCTCGAGATTAACGCGCGTACCAACCTCCAGGAATTCGACGATGGCGCTCAACTGATCCGGCGAGTAGCGGGAGATCAGCAAGGGTGTGAGAAGCTGGAAGTGTGCGAACACCCGGGACGATATCTCGCCGGCAATCGGGGTGATGCTGATCCACACCTTGCGGCGGTCTGCCGGATCGCGCTCGCGAACCACATAGCCGACCGCCTCCAGCCGATCGACGACAACGGTCACTGCGCCGGTGGTGAGTCGGGCCTCGCTGGCGAGCGTGCCAGCGGTAATTTTCCCATGCCTGTCAATGACATCCATGCAGCGGCTGTCCGTGCGATTTATGCCCATAAAGCGCGCGAGGCAGTCCTCCCACACGTCCTGCGCCACCTGATCGGCGCGGATGACGTCCTTGAGTTTCATAACCTCGGCAAGGCCAGGATGATCTCTTGACATTAAAATATCTTGATCCATAAGATATCAATATCACAAGATTTCAATCGGGTCGATATCGGTCGGCTCAATTTCAAAGCGGGCAAATCCATGATCGAGGCACAGGGTCTCAAAAGGACATACAAGACAAAAGGTAAAACCGTCGAGGCAGTGCGCGGCGTCGATCTGACCGTGCGTGCCGGTGAAATAGTTGGTTTTCTCGGTCCCAATGGCGCCGGTAAGACCACCACACTCAAGATGCTCTGCACCCTTCTCGCACCCACAGGTGGACGTGCGGTGGTCGCGGGTCACGACTTGTTGACCGATTCCATCGGAGTGCGGCGGTCCATCGGCTACGTGTCACAGGCCGGCTCGACCGCCCCAGAAGCGCGCGCGGGGGAAGAAATCACCGGCCACGCCCGCTTCTATGGCATCGACAAAGCCACGGCCGAGGCGCGAGCTCGAAAGCTGTTGGCTGATCTCGATCTGGCCGATGTATGGGACCGCACCTGCGGTTCCCTGTCGGGCGGGCAGCGGCGGCGGCTCGATATCGTGATGGGTCTCATCCACCAGCCAAAGCTGGTTTTTCTCGATGAACCCTCCACCGGCCTCGACCCGCAAAGCCGCGCCAATCTCTGGACCCACATCCGCAAATTGCGCGATGAGATGGGCACCACGGTGTTCATCACCACCCACTACATGGATGAGGCCGACTCCCTCTCGGACCGCTTGCTGATCATCGACATGGGCCAGATTGTTGCCGAGGGCACATCGGCTGAACTCAAGCGGCGGGTATCGGGCGACACCATCACCCTCACCCTGCGCAGGGCCGAAGATGCCACCGAGGCGGCCGGCGTTGCTGGCATGCTGCCAGGGTCGGACGCGCCGGTCATCGACGGCCACATCGTGCGCTTCCACGTGCCCAATGGCGGCGCGGCGCTACCCATTCTCCTGGGCGAATTCACCAAAGCCGGCATCGAGGCCATTGGCGTCGAGGTCAATCGCCCGACCCTGGATGACGTCTTCCTCACGCTCACCGGCCGCTCGTTGCGCGAGTGAATATCCGGCAGACCACCGACGAAATTCCCGGTTCAAAGGACCATGAGATGAGCTTTCTTTCCGACACCTGGACTGTCTTTACTCGCGCCATGCGCCTTGCGCTCCGCCAGCCGCTCTGGGTGGTTATCGGCGTGATGCAGCCTATCCTCTACCTCACCCTGTTCGGCCCGCTGCTCGTGCCTCTGGCAAGCGCCCCCGGCTTTCCTCCCGGTGATGCCTGGGTGATCTTCGTGCCCGGCCTCCTGGTGCAGCTCGGCATATTCGGCGGCGCCTTTGTCGGCTTCGGCATCATTGCCGAATGGCGTTACGGCGTCATCGATCGCGAACTGGTCACCCCGGCCAGCCGCGCTGCGTTGATCACCGGGCGAGTGATGCGCGATGTGGTGGTGCTGGTGGTTCAGGCTATCATCCTGATCGTCTGCGCACTGTTTTTCGGGCTGCGCGTGCCATTCGGCGCGGTCTTGCTCGGCCTGATCATGATCGGCCTGCTCGGCGCGTCCTTCTCATATCTGAGCTATTCGGTGGGGTTGATGACCAAGAGCGAGGATGCCTTTGCGCCGCTGGTCAACATGGTCTCGCTACCGGTCCTGCTGCTCTCGGGCATCCTGCTGCCCATGAGCTTGGCGCCGCGATGGCTGCAAATCCTCAGCGACATCAACCCGTTCAAACACATCGTCAATGCGGTGCGCGCGATCTTCCGCGGCGAAGTGGGGACGTTCGAAACCGGGCTGGGCCTGCTGATAGCCATCCTGCTCATTGCCGGTGGCGTGTGGCTCGGGCAGCGGACCTTTGTGGCCCAGACGAAGTAGGGGCGCAGCTCCTACAGCTCGGCTTCCTTGAAAATCCGGGTCAGATCGCCATTCCACTCGCCACGGTACTTGTCGAGCCAGCGCTCGGCCGGCGACTTGGCGAGGCGGATGGTTTCTTCCAGCGGGGCCAGGTGGATGGTTTCGTCCTTGCCCTGCGCGTTGCGGCGGTCGCGACGAACCAGGCCGGCTTCGGCAATGCCGACCGCCTGCGCCGCGACGTCATAGAGGTTGGAGCGATCGTGCGGGGTCATCAGGCCCAGCCGCGGCACCTCGCGGCGCATATGGTCGCGCTCGTCCTGGGTCCATGGCTTGATCATCTCATAGGCGGCCTCGAGCGAAATCTCATCGTAGAGCAGCCCGGTCCAGAAGGCCGATAGCGCCGTCACCGACTTCTCGTCGCCCATATCGGCGCCGCGCATTTCGAGGAATTGCTTGAGCCGCACCTCGGGGAAAATCGTGCCAAGATGGTAGTTCCAGTCCCGGCGGGTCGGCTTCTCACCCGGCAATTGCGGTAGCTTGCCTTCGAGGAAATCGCGGAAGCTCTCGCCCGCCACGTTGATGTAATGGCCGTCACGAAGCACGAAATACATCGGCACATCGAGTGCGTAGTCGGCATATTGCTCGAAGCCGAAGCCTTCCTCGAAGGCGAATGGCAGCATGCCGGTGCGGGCGTCGTCGGTATTGAGCCAGATATGGCTGCGATAGCTGAGATAGCCGGTGTCGCGGCCATCGGCGAAGGGCGAATTGGCAAAGAGGGCCGTGGCCACCGGCTGCAGCGCCAGCGAGACGCGCAGCTTTTTGACCATGTCGGCTTCGCTGGAAAAATCCAGATTGGTCTGCACCGTGGCCGAACGGAACATCATCGACGTCCCGAGGGTACCCACCTTGTCCATATAGGGCGCCATGATGCCGTATCGCGACTTCGGCATCCGCTCGATTTCGGCGACGGACCAGATCGGCGTAACGCCAAGGCCCAGGAAGTGGATATCGAGCGGCGCTGCAACCGCCTTGGCCACCCGCATATGCTCGGCGGTCTCGGCAGCAGTGGCATGCAGATCAGGCTGGGGGCCACCGGAAAGCTCGAACTGGCCGCCCGGCTCCAGCGAAATGCCGCCCTTGGTTTCGTCGCTCCACAGGCCAATGGGATTGCCCTCATCATAGAAGGGCTCCCAGCCGGTTTCGCGCGCCACTCCATCGAGCAGCGCCCGGATGCCGTCGGGACCTTCGTAGGCAACCGGCCGCAATGGGTTGGTGTGGAACACATGCTTTTCGTGCTCGGTGCCGATGCGCCATTCACTCTCGGGTTTGCACCCGCGCGCCATTCCATCGATCAGGTCAGCGCGGGATTCGATCGGAGGGGAGATGTCGGCGCCAGCCATAAAGCGTCCTCTGGTATGGAGGGGTCAATGTTGGCCGGAACATAGCGTTGCACAAGCCGAAAGCAATCGGCTTTTATCGCCAATCGCCGATGGTCGCTTGAATGATGGCCAGCGCCGCGACCGCCGCCGTATCCGCGCGCAGGATGCGCGGCCCCAGGCTAACAGGCACCACGAAGGGCAGGGCCCGCAGTTTCGCGCGCTCGTCATCGGAAAAGCCACCCTCGGGTCCAATCAGTATTCCCACCGGTTTGCCTTTGAGTTCATTGAGGATTTCGACCGGTGAAGCCGACGCAGCCCCCTCATCCGCCAGGATCAACCTGCGCGCGCCATGCTCCACCGGCCAGGAATCGAGCAGGCGTTCCAGCGTGATTTCGGGCGCCACGACCGGCACATTGAGCACCTCGCACTGTTCGGCCGCCTCGATTGCATTGGCTGCAAGCCGCTCATGCTTGAGACGATTGACCTGGGTAAAACGCGTGATGATCGGCTGGATCGTGCCTGCGCCCATCTCGGTGGCCTTCTGCACCACATAATCCAGCCGCTCGGTCTTGAGCGGCGCAAAGCCGTACCAGAGGTCGGAGCGCGGCGTCTGCGGCGCGATTTGCTCTATCAGATCGAGCACCACGGACTTCTTGGAATCGCTGGTGAGCCGGGTGAGCCATGCACCATCGCGCCCGTTGAACAGCACCACCTCATCGCCAACGGTCTTCCGCAGCACGGCCGCGAGATAAAGCGATTGCTCCTTGCCCAGCGTGATCCGGCCTCCGGTCGTAAGATCGGGTTCTACAAACAGGCGGGGCAGGGTGGCGTGGGTACGGGGCATGATCGGGGCACTTTCCCTTCTCCCCTTGCGGGAGAAGGTGCCCCGAAGGGGCGGATGAGGGGTTTCGGGCGCCACCATAAACGCTGTATGCGTGGAGAAAACCCCTCACCCGGATTTTCCGCTGAACGCAGAAAATCCACCCTCTCCCGCAAGGGGCGAGGGGAGTGCGGCGCGTGTGGAAAGGCAGCGATTCATGACCGACAATAACCCCGGGACTGTCGCCGATGCCCAATCGGGCAATTGGGTCGATCGCTATGCCCCCGGCTGGCTGAAACCCTATGCGCGCCTCGCGCGCTGGGATCGGCCGATCGGCATCTGGCTGCTGTTCTGGCCCTGTATCTGGGGTCTCGGACTGGCGGCCGTTTACAACCCGGCGCTCGGCTTCGACTGGTGGGGCGCGGTGCTGATGCTGATCGGCGCGGCGCTCATGCGCGGCGCCGGCTGCACCTTCAACGACATCGTCGATCGCGACATCGACATGAAAGTGGCGCGCACCCGGTCGCGGCCGATTCCGTCGGGTCAGGTAACGGCGCGCGATGCGCTGGCCTTCCTGGTCGCGCAGGCATTGCTCGGCTCGGTGGTGCTGTTCCAGTTCAATCGCTTCACTGTCTGGGCCGGCGTGGCGTCGCTGATCCTCGTGGCGATCTACCCGTTTATGAAGCGGGTAACCTGGTGGCCGCAGGCTTTTCTCGGCCTCGCCTTTTCCTATGGCGCGTTGGTGGGTTGGAGCAGCCAGACCGGCGGCCTTGCCCTGCCGGCGCTGCTGCTCTATTTCGGCACCATCCTGTGGGTGATCGCCTACGACACCATTTATGCGCTGCAGGACGTGGAGGATGATGCGCTGATTGGTGTTAAATCCACTGCGCTCCTGTTTGGCAGCCAGGCCCGCCTCATCGTCGGCTTCTTCTATTTCGGCGCTTATCTGCTGTGGCTGGCCGCTGCAACGATCGCCGGCGCGGGCATTATTTTCGCCGTGTTGTCGCTGCCGGCCGCCGGCCTTCTCACCTGGCAGGTCTGGACCTTCGATGTCGATGTCCCGGACAACCCGCGCGTGCGCTTCTACAGCAACCACTATGTGGGGGTAGTCCTCAGCCTGGCCTTGCTGGCCGACTGGGTCTGGTAGCCCAAAACGCCAAAAGGGCTGACCGCACCACCGGTCAACCCTTTTAGACGTGCTTTGGAGGAGCAGTGAACTTGGTTAGGCGTCGGGCTGACCCGGCTTGCGGCGGTTGAGGAAGCGCGGGCGGCGATTGGCTTCGGCAACCAGCTTGCGGCGCGAAGCGCTATTGCCCACCATCACGCCGTCGACCTGCTGGCTATAGGGCATGTAATTGCCGTCGCCGGCCTTGATGAACAGCGGCAGGCGCAGCTTCTTGCCCCAGTTCTGCCATTCGGCCACGACGCTGTGATTGCCCTCTTCTTCGAAGACGCGGTAGTTCAGCTCGCTGTCGGCATGGACCAGTTCGATCGAGCTGGTCAGAACGCCTTCTTCGGAGATGGCGGTTGCCACGGCGACGCCGATGAATTCGGTCACCGGCACCTTCACCTTGATGGCCACGCCGCTCTGTTCGAGCATGCGCCGCACGGTGACGGTCTTCACCGGATCCCTGGGGCCATTGTCATTGGCGGCAACGAAGCGGCGGTCAGCCACATTGGGCTTGCCGAATGCCAGAATGACCGACGATCCTTCCATCGCGACGCCATGAACCATTTGAATTCGCCTTCCTGTCAACTTCGAGAGCTGATTTTTGGTGCTCTCTTTTGTAGCTCCACAATACCCCGCCGCCTTACCTGCCCCCTTAATCGGTTCGGTTAAGTTTATCTTGTTTTCCGAGAGGGTTAGCAGGGTATTGCACCGGGTAGGGACCGGTTAACCGCGCTCGGTTGAGGGGTGTTAACCCTGCCATATTTCGCAAGCCAATGACGCCCCGCGGCCCGGCTCTTGTCCAAAACCCGGAGCAAGCCTAAAAGGCCCGGCACATGCCGACTCCAGCGACGACATACAGCGATGATCTCGAACTGCTCCGCTCTTCAGCCGTAGCGGCAGGGATCATTGCCAGCGGCTTCTTTCGCCGCGATGTGAAGAGCTGGAACAAGGAAAATTCCTCCCCGGTAAGCGAAGCCGACATCCTGGTCGACCGGTATCTGGCTGCCTCGCTGCTCACTGCACGACCCGATTACGGCTGGCTGAGCGAAGAGACGGCCGATAATCCTTCACGATTGAACTGCGAACGCGTCTTCGTCGTCGACCCCATCGACGGCACGCGCGGTTTCCTGCGCGGCGAGGATAGCTGGACCGTATCGCTGGCGGTGGTCGAGAACGGTATTCCGGTCGCTGGCGTGGTTTTCGCCCCCGTCCGTGACGAAATGTATGACGCCGCCCGGGGCGAGGGCGCCCGGCTCAACGGCAAGACGCTTAAGCGCAACCGCCGTGCCGGCGCGCCGCCCATCATCCCGGCCGCGGGAGCGGTACATCAGGAGATGCAGGCTGCGGGGCTGAACTATACGCGCGGACCTTATTATCCGTCGCTGGCCTACCGGCTGGTGCAGGTGGCGACCGGCAAGCTCGACGCCGTCGCCTGCCGCCGTGGCTCGCAGGACTGGGACATTGCCGCCGCCGCCGTAATCCTCGAAGAGTGTGGCATCGGCTTCGAAGACGTCTGCAGCGGGGTCCCGCAATTTAACAGACGAGATGTGCGCCACGGGGCGCTTGCGGCCCTCGGCGACATGAGCCTAAAACCGCTCGTCCATGCGGCACTGATCAAGGTCTATGGGTGCCCGGCTCCCGACGCCGATCCAGACCCCGCAGTGCCCGAACTCTCTTCTCCCGACGAACGGATTTGACCGATGGCTGAAAAAGAAGACCCCAACAAGCAGTTGCTGCACCTGGTGATCGGCGGCGAACTCTCGAGCATCGAAGGCGTGACGTTTGCCGATCTCGACAAGGTCGATATCGTTGGGCTCTATCCCAACTATGCCAGCGCCCAGGTCGCCTGGAAGCAGAAGGCCCAGCTCACGGTCGATAGCGCCCAGACGCGTTATTTCATTGTGCACCTGCACCGCCTGCTCGATCCGACGACGGATAAGAAGTAGCGAGCGTTAAGCCACCAGCGCATCCAATATTGCCTGCATCGCTCCAGGGCCGCCAATGCGTTGGCGGCCAATATTGGCGAGGCGCCGGCGCTCATCGTCGTCGCTGATCAGCTTGCGTAGGGCCGAGCCGATGGCCGGCACCTCAGCCGGCACCACCACGCGTGCATCACCAAACAGCATCTGTTCGTCATTGAAGCGCGACCGGCGATCTCGCGGGTTGACGAAGGTAATCGCCGGCTTGCCCAGTCCGAGCGCCTGCACGGTGGCGGTGCCCGCCTGAGACAGCACGAGATCGGACGCGCTGAGCAAATTGCCCATGGCTCCACCGCGCGCCATGTGGATGGTGAGGTCTCCGTCCGAAAGCTCGCCCAGATCGGCGGACTCGGCGCTGAGCATGGACGTGCGGCGCAGCCCGGTCTTCTTGGCAAGTTCGTCCACATTGATGCCGCCGGCAACGGCCAGGAACACGTCCGGACGCATTTCGGCTGGCAGGGTGCGCAACCCGTCGACCTGCAGCGCAAGGCTCTCCGCCGTCAGCGCGCGACTGCCGGGCAGCAGCGTCACCGCAAGCGGACGGCTGCGGCGGGGCCGGGCGTCATAGTCACCCTGCGGAATGGTATCCATCATCACATTGCCGGCCGAGCGGGCATCGACGCCCATCTGCTCGAGTGAGCGCGCCAGATTGTCGGCCCGGCAAAACACGGTCTTGCACGCCTGCTTGACGGTCCAGCGTTCCGGCGCTGAATACAGCCGGGCCGCACCGGTCTTGTAGACATCGAGATAATAGAGCCCCCGATGTCCGGTGAGAAAGGCGGCGATGACGCCGGTCATGTCACCGACGACGACGACGCGATCATACTTGCCGCGGATTTTGCGCAGGAAGCTCAGGGCAGGCGGCACTGTGTTGAAGCCGCCCGTCGCCATGTCGCGGCGCAACGAGCCTTTGACATTGCGCCAACCCTCGGACGCAAGGGTCGCACGAGGACCGACAATCGGGCAGACGCCGCTATAGGCATTGCCCGCGCCGATCATCGGGTAGGCTTCGACGTCGATGGTTTTTGGCAGGTGCGCAACAACAGCCGCGGCGATCCAGTCTTCGCCGTGCCCGTTGGAAATGAAGAGAAACCTGCGGCGGACTGACGCTTCCGCCACGGTTCAGGCCCCGAGGCCGAAGCGCTCGAAGGCGGTATGGGCCGCCGCGGCGTCGGCATAAGCCTCCTGCCGGTCGACATTCCAGTAGAACAGCTCGTCGAGTGGAATTGGTTTGCCCGATATGGCGCAGCGCACGAAGCTGCCGGGCTTCAGCACGACATAGTCGCCATCGAGATAGCGGATCACCGCCTCGGCGGGCGCAAAGCCCTTATCGAAGATGTTCATGCTGATATTCCTTCAACCTTGCCCATCGATATAGCGATCTATGCCCGCGCTCAAAAGAGGCTTTCCTGCGTGCCCCCATCGGACGGCGGACGTGGTTTCTTCTTGATGACCGGGCTACCGGCAATGGTGGCGCCCACTTCGCCATCGGCGAACTCGATGGAGACGGGCGCGCCCGGCTTGAGTCCCCCCCGCTCATGCACGAGGTTGCCCTCGTCATCCTTGACCACCGCATAGCCGCGCGCCAGCACACTCTTGTAGCTCAGCGACGTCAGCAGCTTGCCCGCCTGGGCCAGGGCGGCTCCACGCAAGCTGAGACCTTGCAGCATGCTGGCGTAAAGCCGGGTTGCCAACGGGCCGAGTTGCGCCTGCCCGTGGCGGATCTCTGCCCGCAAGGCATTGGGCGCCAGCTTGGGGCCGACGGCCTCCAGTTGCGCCCGCTTGCGCTCGACGAGACGTGCGGCGGCTATCGCAAGACGTTGGGCGCGTGGATCATAGGTCAGGCGCGACCGATCGACCGTCTTACGCAGCCCGGCATCGGAGCGCAAAGCCAGGTTCCGCAAGCGCTCCGCCGCTTCCTGCCGTTGCCCCTGCAACACGCGGGAGTTGAGCTTGGGCTCCACCCGCGCAAATCGCACGCGCAACACCTGAACCGAGTGGCGCAGATTGCCCAAGAGGTTCGAGGATGCATGGTCGAGCCGCTGCCGCTGCGTTGCGACCAGATCGGCCGGTCGCGGCAGACCGGCAGAAGCTGCCCGCAACCGGTCACGCGCGCTGCCCGCCAAGCGCCGCGCACCCTGGCGCTGGCGTGAGCCGAGATCGTCGACATAGGCGATGAGTTCGGCACGAACCGGCACGGCCGCCTCGGCCGCCGCCGTCGGGGTCGGCGCGCGCATGTCGGCCGCGTAATCGATCAGCGTCGTATCCGTCTCGTGGCCAACAGCCGAAATGACCGGAATACCGCTTGCCGCTACCGCCCGGACGACTGCTTCTTCGTTAAACCCCCACAGATCCTCGATCGATCCACCCCCGCGGGCCACGATCAGCAGGTCCGGTCGCGGGATCGAACCATTGGGCAACAGGGCGTTAAAGCTCTCGATGGCGTTGACCACCTCCGGTGCGCAGGTATCGCCTTGCACCCTCACCGGCCAGACCAGCACATGGCTGGGAAAGCGATCCTCCAGCCGATGCAGGATATCGCGGATGACCGCTCCCGTGGGCGAGGTTATGACCCCGATAACCCGCGGCAAATAGGGCAGGGGCCGCTTGCGCTCGCGCGCGAATAGGCCCTCCGCATGCAGCTTGCGCCGCCGCTCTTCCAGCAGCGCCATAAGCGCCCCGGCGCCGGCGGGCTCGATATTGTCGATGACGATCTGGTACTTCGACGACCGGGGAAAGGTGGTGAGCCGTCCCGTGGCGATCACCTCCAGGCCCTCGGCCGGCTTGAAGGTCAGGCGGGCATAGCTGGTTTTCCAGATGACCGCATCGATCGCCGCATTCTCGTCCTTGAGCGTGAAATAGGCGTGCCCCGACGAATGCTGGCCGCGAAATCCCGAAATCTCGCCGCGCACCCGCACATGGCCGAACTCATCCTCGATAGCGCGCTTAACCGCCTGCGATATCTCGCTGACGGTAAATTCGGCGGCATTGGTGAGGGCTTCGGCCATGCCTTCTGGTGAGACAAATGCCGAGTCAGGTCAAGGGTCAGCCGACTTGGTGTTACTCCGCTGCCTCGGACAGCTGCGGCGGCGTATCGAGATTGCCCATCGAATGTACGATGTGGTTGGCCAGGGCGTCGTAGATGCCGCCATACGCGTGGCTGGCCCGCATCAGAGCGATCTGGGCATCGCCCAGCCGCGGCAGGCCCCGCTCCTCATTCACCACCCGCATGCCGGGCTGCAGCGCACTTTCCGGCAAAAAGCCCACCGCCAGGTCCGACAGCACGGCGCTCGAAATCGCCGTGGCGTTCGATGATGTATAGGCGATGCGGTAGTCGACGCTGGTGCGGTCGAGCGCCTCCTGCGCGTCCTTGCGCCAGATGCAGTATTGCGGCCCGCAAGCGATGGCGAGCGGCTCGCTGGCCAGCGCCCTGCCGCCATGGCTCGCCACCCAGAACATCTTCTCGGTCCGGAACAGCTCGCCGTAGTTCTGCTCGGTACCCTGCGTGAAGACGATGAGGTCATAGCGCCCGGAGCGCATGCCCTCGAGCAGATGCTCGGAAGCCATGCAGGCCACGTCGACTGCGATCTTGGGGTGGGTGCGCTGAAAGCTGGAGAGGATCACGGGCAGCAGGCGCACCGCGTAGTCATCGGGCACCCCGAAACGGATCGATCCGCTGAGATCGCCGTCGGAGAAGTGGTCGAGAATTTCCGCATTGGTCCGCAGCATCTTGCGAGCGCGGGCATAGAGCGCCTCGCCATGCAGCGTAAGCGTTACGCTACGGCCGTCACGCGTCAGCAGCGACTGCCCCAGGCGTTCCTCAAGTCGTTTGATCTGCATCGAAACCGCTGACTGCGTCTTGTTCACCCGGCGGGCGGCCTCGGTGAAACTGCCGCAATCGGCGATAGCGCAAAAGCTCTGCAATTGGTCGAGGTCAAGAGGTGCGGTCATGAACTGTTCCCATCACTCAAATTGATAGAGCGAATGAAATCTATTTGTTGGACGAATGAATGTCCAGCGCGCTAATTTCTCATCATCGGCACAGAAGACTGTGTTGAACCCCGCCGACTCCCTCGGCACAACCACATGTTTGGAGACTATCATGGCTCTCTCGCTTCCCGGCGAGCGGTCAGTTGCGGCCGCCGCGCTCAATCCTCTCGCCGCTTTCGCGCGCTGGATCGCCAAGGCACAGGCCGCACGAACCCGTCGGGTAGCGCTCAAAGCCTTGCTGGAACTCGACACCTTCCAACTCCACGATCTGGGCATTTCCCGCGCGGATATTGCCGAGGCACTTGTTCGCCGCAAGGGTGCAGGCCTCGCGCTCAATGCCGCCCGGACCCGCAACGCCCGCCTCTGACCGTTTTCAAAATCACGCTATTGCGCCGGCGCTGACCTCCAGCCGGCGCGCTCTCGTTGGTACGAACACTCATTGGAGCGCTCGTGCCATCTCCCGGGCCGGTTTTGCCGCCGGTCCCGTTTCCTGATGACTTGCCGGACGGTGCCTGGTGCACTTGTCCGGCTTTTTTCTGGGATTAGTCGAACTTGACGCCCAGTTCGGTGGCCGTCTTCCACACCACCGTGCAGGCGAACTTGCGGCCGTCGTCCATGGCCAGCTCAAAGCTATCGGGAATGCCGACAATGCTCGCGACCTTTACCCGTGCCCCTGTGTCCGAAAGGTTGCGGACGGTGCATTGGAAGGTCGAGAAGCCGTCATTGATGACGATGCGCCCGCCCTTCAACACACGTTGGCGCGGCGCGGCGCGGTGTTCTTCGGTCATTGAACTCTCCGCGGTCAGGGGAGCTGGGCAAATCCGTCCTTGAAGCCGTTCAGCGACACCGGAATGCCGATGCCTTCCTCGGGCGTCTTGAATACAACGAAAATGGCGTCGGTACCATTCGACAGCGTTTCGATCAGGCTGTCGTCGAGCACCACCTCGGCCACGCATCCATTGGGCAGGCAGCGCACGAAGGCGACGCGGCCCATATCCTTGCCGTCGACATTGAGGCCCAGCCCGTTCGGTAGCAGCACGCCGAGCGGCGCCAGAACGCGCAGCAGCCGCGCTTCGCGGTCGGCGGTGCGCAGCACGATGACCGACAGGCCCACATTGGGCTGATCCTCGGCCATGACGTTCTGAATGATGGCGCATTGCTCGAAGCTCGCGCCGGGCGGCGTATCGCAGCTCATCTGCCAATCGCCATACTGCGCACGCACCACGCCTTGACTCATGGTGACACTGCCGGCGCCCGCAAGGGCTGCCAATGCCAGGCCGGCGACGGCCAGATGACGCTTCAAAATCCGCTTCACTCTATCACTTCTCCTGCCGAATCGGGCGTCCGCGTGGGGCTTTGCCTGTTTCCGACAGCCTTGTGCTCAAGTCAACCAAGGCCCGGAATTCCAAGGAATATGGTCGCCAAAGTGCGGCGAGGGTGAGGCGTATTTCCACCACCTGCCGCACAATATGACGCAGTCGCGTTCGCCGTTGCCGCAATGGACTTGGCGTTTGCGATGTGATTTAGGTCAGCGAAGAGTTTTTCGCTCCGAGGTTGAGTCGGGGCGGCGTTGCTATGCCGCTGTTTTTGTCTCTCAATCCCGGTGTGGATGCACCAATTGAAGTCGATACGGGGGTTTATGGTGACCGGGCATTTCTTGAGAAAGATGGGGGCCGTTTCGGCAGCCGCAATGGCTCTGGCCCCGGCTCTGGCCACGGCGCAGGAAGAAGCGGGTTACACGGCGGGCCATCCGCTCCCCGGGCAGTTCCATCTGCAGCGCTCTGTGACCCCGATCATGGACTCCATTACAGCGTTCCACGATGGCATCCTGATGTGGACCATTTCGCTGATCGTGGTCTTTGTGTTGGCGCTGCTGTTGTGGATCGTCTGGCGCTACAACGCCAAGCGGAACCCCAACCCGGCGGCCTTCACGCACAATACCCTGGTCGAGATCGTCTGGACGGTGCTGCCCATCGTCATTCTGATCATCATCGCCATTCCCTCGTTCGGCGTGCTCAGCGACCAGCTCACCACGCCAGATGGCGAACGCAAGTACCTCGGCCCCAACATCTTCTCGTTCGGCGAAGTCGAGGTTCCGGCGGCGTCTCTGACCATCAAGGCCACCGGCCAGCAATGGTACTGGGACTACGAATATGTCGACCAGGGTAAGAGCTTCTCGTCCGTGATCCTCGGCGACGCCGCCGACGGCTACGTCCAGACCGTCAAGCCGAACCAGCCGCGTCTGCTCGCCGTCGATAACGAACTGGTTGTGCCGGTCGATACCACTGTCCGCGTGCAGGTGACTGCCGATCCGACCGGTGTGATCCATGCCTTTGCCGTGCCGTCCTTCGGCATTAAGATCGACGCCGTTCCTGGTCGCCTCAACGAGACTTGGTTCAACGCCCGCGAAACCGGCATTTACTACGGTCAGTGCTCGGAGCTTTGCGGCAAGGATCACGCCTTCATGCCGATTGCCGTGCGGGTGGTGACCAAGGAAGAATTCGCAGCCTTCATGGCGGCGTTCGAAGGCGGTGACTACACTGCCGCCAATGCCACGCTCGCGGCAGTGCAGTAAGAACAAGGGTCAGGGGACTTAACTAAATGGCCGATACCACCGCCCACCTCGAAGCCCACGCGACTGGTCACGATGCCGCGTCGCACCATACACCCACCGGCTGGCGCCGCTGGGTTTATTCGACCAATCACAAAGACATCGGCGTGATGTATCTGGTCTTTGCCATTTTCACTGGCATCATCGGAGGCTTGCTCTCCGGCGTAATGCGCATGGAATTGCAGGAACCCGGCATCCAGATTTTCCACGGCTTGGCAAGTTTCGTCTACCAGACGCCGCTTGACGCCTCGCTCGATGCCGGCAAGCACATGTATAACGTGTTCACCACAGCACATGCGCTGATCATGGTGTTCTTTGTGGTCATGCCCGCCACCATGGGTGGCTTTGCCAACTACTTCGCGCCGCTGATGATCGGCGCGCCCGATACGGCTTTTCCGCGCATCAACAATATTGCCTTCTGGCTGCTGCCGCCGGCCTTTATCCTTCTGCTGATGAGCCTGTTTTTCGAAGGCGCCGGCCCAGGCGCGCTCGGCTTTGGTGGTGGCTGGACCATATATCCGCCACTTTCCTCTGGAGGTCCTGCGGGCCACCCTGGTCCCGCTATGGATTTCGCCATCCTGTCGCTCCACGTTGCGGGTATCAGCTCGATCCTTGGTGCAATCAACCTCATCACCACGATCTTCAACATGCGCGCCCCTGGCATGACGCTGCACAAGATGCCGCTCTTCGCCTGGTCCGTGCTGGTGACTGCGTTCCTGCTGCTGCTGGCGCTGCCAGTACTGGCCGGCGCCATTACCATGTTGCTAACTGACCGTAACTTCGGCACGGCCTTCTTTAGGCCCGAAGCCGGCGGCGATCCGATCCTGTTCCAGCACCTGTTCTGGTTCTTCGGCCACCCCGAAGTGTACATCATGATCCTGCCGGGCTTCGGCATCATCAGCCACATCGTCTCGACCTTCAGCCGCAAGCCGGTGTTCGGTTACCTCGCGATGGCCTATGCCATGGTGGCCATCGGCGTCGTCGGCTTCGTGGTGTGGGCTCACCACATGTACACCACCGGTCTCAGCCTCGACGTGCAGCGCTACTTCGTTGCCGCCACCATGATCATCGCGGTGCCGACGGGCGTGAAGATCTTCTCGTGGATCGCTACCATGTGGGGCGGCTCCATCACCTTCAAGTCGCCCATGCTCTGGGCTATCGGTTTCATCTTTCTGTTCACCGTCGGCGGTGTGACGGGCGTGGTGCTGGCCAATGCCGGTGCCGACCGTGCCCTGCACGACACCTACTATGTGGTCGCGCACTTCCACTACGTGCTGTCGCTGGGCGCCGTGTTCTCGATCTTTGCGGCCTGGTACTACTGGTACCCCAAGATGTTCGGCTGGATGTACAGCGAATTCCTGGCCAAGCTGCATTTCTGGACCATGTTTGTCGGCGTGAACCTGATCTTCTTCCCGCAGCACTTCCTCGGCCTCGCCGGCATGCCGCGCCGCTACATCGACTATCCGGATGCCTTCGGCATGTGGAACCGTGTATCCTCGGTCGGCTACTACATCACCTTCGTCGCGATGCTGATCTTCTTCTACGCGACCTGGGAAGCTGCTCGTAAGAAGCGCCCTGCGGGTGACAATCCCTGGGGTCCTGGCGCGACGACGCTGGAATGGACGCTGAGCTCACCGCCGCCGTTCCACCAGTTCACGACGCTGCCCAAGATTGACTCGACCAACGCGCACTAATTAGCGCGACCAAGCATCCGGGCCGCGTCCGCGCGGTCCGCAGCAAACAAAGGCAAGGCCAGTGGCTCTGATCGACGACAGCAGAAACCTACCCCGCATGACGGGCGAAGCGCGCGTGGAGGACTACCTCGCGCTGCTGAAGCCAAGCGTCATGCAACTGGTAGTGTTTACCGCCATCGTCGGCCTCGTCGTGGCGCCCGGCGGTATCAACCCGATCATCGGCGTCATCGCCATCGCCTGCATTGCCATCGGCGCCGGCGCCTCGGGCGCGCTCAACATGTGGTACGATAGCGATATCGACGCCATCATGAGCCGCACCCAGAACCGCCCCATTCCGGCCGGCCGCATCTCGCGTGAAGAAGCCCTGATCTTTGGCTCGGTGCTTTCGGTATTCTCAGTGCTGTTGTTGGGCCTTGCGACCAATTGGGTTGCGGCGGGTCTACTGGCCTTCACCATCTTCTTCTATGTCGTCGTCTATACGATGTGGCTCAAGCGCTCGACGCCGCAGAACATCGTCATCGGCGGCGCTGCCGGCGCTTTCCCGCCCATCGTTGGCTGGGCCGCGGTCACCGGGTCGGTGTCGATGGAAAGCGTCGTCCTGTTCCTGATCATCTTCCTGTGGACCCCGCCGCACTTCTGGGCCCTGGCGCTCTACAAGCAAAGCGACTACGGCGCTGCCGGCGTGCCGATGATGCCCAATGTCGTCGGCGAAGCCTCCACCAAGATGCAGATTTTCGTCTACACGGTGCTGGTGGCTGCCTCGGCCATGCTGCCGACCTGGCTCGGCTTTGCCGGCGGCGTCTACACCGCGGTGGCCGTCGTGACCGGAGCATCGTTCCTGATCTTGGCCTGGCGTCTGCTGCGGACCAAGGAAGATGTCGCGATGCGCAAGGCGGCGCGGGTGCTGTTCAACTATTCCCTGAGCTACCTGTTCATCGTGTTTTTTGCCTTCCTCACCGACAATCTGCTGACTCGCTTCGGGAGCTTTATGTAATGAGCGCACCGGACGAAATCCGCCAGGTCGAGCCCGAGACCCCCGAGGTCGCAGCAGTACGCGCCAAGCTGCGCCGCCGCCGGTCGATTGCTATCGCTATCGCGCTGGCACTCTTCGCCATCACCTTCTACACGCTGACCATCGTCAAGATGGGGCCGGCCCTGTTCGACCGGACGCTTTGATGGCCGATATTAGTCACACTCCCATCGATCCCGTGCTGGCGCGCCGCAATAAGCGTGTGGCGTTGGGCGGCTTGTTCATGGCCGCCGGCATGGTTGGCCTGGCCTACGCTTCAGTGCCGCTCTATCAGCTGTTCTGCCAGGTCACCGGTTTCGGCGGCACCACGCAGGTCGCCGGTGACGCGCCCAAAGGCGCCATTGCCCGCCAGATGACGGTGCGGCTCGATTCCAATGTGTCGAATGACCTCAACTGGACGGTGCGCCCTGCGGCCTCGATCACCGACAATATCGGTGCGGTTGATACGGTGAACTTCATTGCCACCAACCACTCGGACAAGCCGGTAACCGGCACGGCCATCTTCAACGTCTCGCCCGAGCGCGCTGGCGTCTATTTCAACAAGATCGAGTGCTTCTGCTTCACCGAGCAGACGCTGCAGGCCGGTGAAACGGTCGAAATGCCGATCGTGTTCTTCGTCGACCCCGAGCTGGCGGATAACCGCGAGCTCGACACCATCAAAGAGATCACCCTCTCTTATACCTTCTACGCTTCAGAAAACGGGGGAAGCTGACCATGGCTGGAATAGCCAAGAACCACGACTACCACATGGTCGAACCGAGCCCATGGCCCTTTGTCATGTCGGCTGCCGTGCTGATCATGGCCATGGGCGCCATTTTCTGGATGCACGACTGGACGTCCTTCGTATTCTTCATCGGCCTCGCCGGTGTGCTCTACACCATGTATGCGTGGTGGAGCGATGTGATCAAGGAATCCAACGAGGGTTTCCATACACCGGTCGTGCAGATGCACCACCGCTACGGCATGATGCTGTTCATCGCCTCCGAGGTGATGGTTTTCTTCGGCTTCTTCTGGGCCTATTTCGACGGCTTTTTCCGCTGGGACGACGTCGAGCAATATTCCCGTCTCGCCGTAACGGTCGCCTGGCCGCCGCAGGGTGTCGAGCTGTTCGACCCCTTCCACCTGCCCCTGTTCAACACCCTGCTGCTGCTGACCTCGGGCACCACCGTGACCTGGGCCCACCATGCCCTGCTCGAGGGCGATCGCGAGGGGCTGAAGTGGGGCTTGTGGCTGACCGTCATCCTCGGTGCCATCTTCACCTTCGTGCAGTACATCGAATATACGGAAGCCGGTTTCTTCTTCGGCGGCCCAGAAGCCCGCATGTATGGCGCCACCTTCTTCATGGCCACCGGCCTGCATGGCTTGCACGTGTTGATCGGCACCATCTTCCTGTTCGTGTGCCTGCTGCGCGCTTATCGTGGCGACTTCACGCCCGAAAAGCACCTCGGCTTCGAGTTTGCCGCCTGGTACTGGCACTTCGTCGACGTGGTCTGGCTGTTCCTGTTCGCGTCCATCTATGTATGGGGCGCCTGGGGCGTGCCGATCCACCACTAGGGTCGCCCGGACGTTATGCACGGGGCGCAGCGGCAAGCTGCGCCCCGATTTGTTTGGAGACCCTTGTGGCCGAGCCTTCGCCCATCCTGACCGGCCTACTGTGCCGCTGCCCGCGCTGCGGCAAGGGCAAGCTGTTCCGTGGCTATCTCAAGGTGGCGCCAAGCTGCACTGAATGTGGCCTCGATCTCGGGTTTGCCGATAGCGGCGATGGCCCCGCCATCTTCGTCATCTTCCTCGTTGCGCCGATCGTCATCGGCCTGGCGCTGCTTGTCGGCGCGCTGTTCAACCCGCCGCCCTACGTGCACCTGATCCTGTGGATCCCCGCGACCTTGATCCTGTCGCTCGCGCTCCTGCCGCCGTTCAAGGGCGTCCTGGTCGCACTGCAATACCGCCACGACGCGCATGAGGGGCATCAATGACCGAAAGGCGCATGAGCCCGGTGATGCGCTGGACCTTCGTCGTCCTGATGCTGGCGCTCGCCGCCACCTGCGTCTGGCTGGGTAACTGGCAGATGCAGCGCCTGGCCGAAAAGGAGGCGCTGATCGCCGCCGTCGACCAGCGGCTTGGTGCCGAGCCGGTCCCCGTTCCGCCCTCGGCTGAATGGTCGACCCTCGATCTCGAAGCGCTGAATTTCCAGCCGGTCTCGCTCACGGGTGCCTTCCGCTACAATCAGACTGTGACCGTGTTCACCAGTCTTGCCAATGCCAACGGACCGGCATCCGGCCCCGGCTATTGGGTGGTAACGCCCTTTGTCCTCGCCGAGGGCGGTACGGTTTTCGTCAATCGTGGCTTCGTACCCCAGGATTTCCAGGAAGCGGCCGTCACCGACGGAGAGGGCGATGCGGCGCAAGTGACCATTTCCGGCCTGCTGCGCCCCGGCGAAAAAGCCGGATTCATGACGCCGGGCCCCAATACGTCTGATCGCATCGAATGGGTTCGTGACCCCGAGCGGCTGGCAGCGCTTGTCGACCCGGCGCTGGCGCCCTTCGCGCCCTTCTACGTCGATCTGCCGGCCAGCGCCCCCGGTGAGCTGCCCCAGGGCGGCGAAACCGTCGTCGAGTTCCCCAATAACCACCTGGGCTATGCATATACCTGGTATGGCTTTGCTGTCGTCGCAGTGGTCATGCTCGGCTTCTGGTTTGCCCGCCAGCGCGCCGCTGGCAAGGGTTGAAACCGGCAAACTTGCGGTTCACCGCCTGTTTGACTAGGTTGCAACAATTCTAAAAGGGCTCTCTCCCCGAATGCAGTTTGTCTCTACGCGCGGCCAGGCGCCCGTGCTCGGCTTCTCCGACGCAGTCCTTGCGGGTCTTGCTTCCGATGGTGGGCTCTACGTGCCCCAGACCTGGCCCCAGGTGAGCGCCGCCGAAATCGCTGCTTTCGCGGGGCGGCCCTATGCCGACGTGGCCTACGATATCATCAGCCGTTTTGTTGGCGACGAAATCGCTACACCGCGCCTCAAGCAGATTATAGACGACTCCTATACTGTGTTCCGCCATCCATCGGTGACACCTTTGGTCGAAATCGCGCCAGGGCACTTCGTGCTGGAGCTGTTCCACGGTCCCACGCTGGCGTTCAAGGACGTCGCCATGCAATTCCTCAGCCGGGTGATGGACCACATCCTGGCCGAGCGCGGCCTCAAGGCAACCATCGTCGGCGCCACCTCGGGCGATACCGGCTCCGCCGCCATCGAAGCGTTCCGCGGCCGCGACACCACCGACATCTTCATCCTGCATCCACTCGGCCGCACCTCGCCGGTGCAGCGCCTGCAGATGACCACCGTGCTCGATGCCAACGTGCACAATATCGCGCTCGAAGGCACGTTCGATGACTGCCAGAACGTGGTCAAGGCGATGTTCAACAACCACAAATTCCGCGACCGCGTGCGCCTCTCAGGCGTCAATTCCATCAATTGGGGCCGCATCGTCGCGCAGATCGTCTACTACTTCACTGCTGCAGCATCATTGGGCAGCCCGCATCGCGCGATCAGCTTCACCGTCCCCACGGGTAATTTCGGCGACATCTTCGCCGGCTATTGTGCCAAGGCCATGGGCTTGCAGATCGACAAGCTGATCATTGCCACCAACGCCAACGACATCCTGCGGCGCACCATCGATACCGGCCGCTACGACATGGCGGGCGTCGCGCCCACCATCAGCCCGTCCATGGATATCCAGATCTCGTCGAACTTCGAACGCCTGCTGTTCGAAAGTGCCGGCCGTGACGCGGGCGCCGTGGTGCGCATGATGGACGGCCTCAAGCAGTCCGGCGGTTTTGCCGTCCCACAGGGCGCACTCGCCGCCATCCGCCGCGACTTCACTGCCGGCACGACTGGCGAGGCGGAAACCCGCGCCACCATTGCGGCGACGCTCAAGAATGCAGGCTACCTGCTCGATCCCCACACTGCTGTTGGTGTTCACGTCGCGCAGGCGCAGCCGCAATCGGCGACCCCGATGGTCACCCTGGGCACGGCCCATCCCGCCAAATTCCCGGCCGCAGTCCTGGAGGCGTCGGGTATCGAACCGGCCTTGCCGGCCTGGCTCGCCGACCTGCATTCCCGTAAGGAACGCCTCAGCGTCCTTGCCAACGACCAGATGGCGGTCGAAGACTTCATTTCAGCGCGTACGCGCGCTGCCTAGCGGACTAGAGGGACCGGCGGTCGCTCGACTGCTGGGCCTGAGGAGGACTTCGCGTGAGCCTAAGATCGACGACCCTGGACAATGGCATGGTGGTTCTCACCGACGACATGCCGCACCTCGAAAGCGCCTCGCTGGGCGTCTGGGTCAAGGCGGGCGCAAGGTCCGAACGCAAGGCTGAGCACGGCATTTCTCACCTGCTCGAGCACATGGCCTTCAAGGGCACCACCTCGCGCTCAGCGCTCGAAATCGCCGAGGCTATCGAAAATGTCGGTGGCGACCTGAACGCCGCGACCTCCATCGAGCACACCGGCTATTTCGCCCGCGTGCTGAAAGAAGACGTCGTGCTTGCTGCGGACATTCTGTCAGACATCTTGCAGAATTCTCGCTTCGAGGATGACGAGCTGACCCGCGAGAAGCAGGTCATCGTCCAGGAAATCGGCGCCGCACGCGACAATCCCGACGATCACGTCTTCGACCTGTTCCAGGCCGCCGCCTTTCCCACTCAGCCGATCGGCCGCACCATTCTGGGCACGGTGGAATCGGTACGTGAGTTCAATCCCGACACTATCCGCAAGTATATGAACCGCAACTATGTGGGCGATCACATGGTGATGGCCGCCGCGGGGAATGTCGATCACGATGAACTGGTCGAGGTTGCCCGCCAGCGCTTCGCCGATCTCAAGCCCAACGGCGCCCCGGCGCCGCAGCGCGCCGAGTACCAGGGCGGCGAGGAGCGGCTGATCTCAGATCATGAACAAGCCCATATCGTCGTCGGCTTCGAGGGCAGGGCCTACAACGCTGATGGCTTCTACGCCGCGCAGGTGCTGGCCTCGATCCTGGGTGGCGGCATGAGCTCGCGCCTGTTCCAAGAAGTCCGCGAAAAGCGCGGTCTGTGCTATTCGGTCTATTCCTTCCACTGGGCCTTCGCGGATAGCGGCGTCTTTGGCGTCGCCGCTGCCACCGGTGAAGAAGAGGTCGCGGACCTCGTGCCGGTCGTGCTCGACGAACTCAAGCGCGCCACCGAGTCCATCACCGAGGAAGAGGTTATCCGCGTTCGCAATCAGATACGCGCGGGCCTGCTGATGTCGCTCGAAAGTCCGTCGGCCCGCGCCGGCCAGTTGGCGCGCCAGCAGATCCTCTGGGGCCGCCCGATCCCGATGCAGGAGACCGTTGACCGCATCAACGCCATCACCGCCCAGCGTGTGCAGGATGTGGCAGGGCAAATCTTCACCCAAGGAGTGCCGACGCTTGCCGGCATCGGTCCGATCGGTAATCTTGCCGATGTGGGCGCCATCGGCGAACACCTCAAGAAGTAAGTGGCAAAAGCGGTGCTCTGGCCCTGGTCGTCGCCCCAGCCGCTGATCGCCCTGCGCGGACCACGCCTGTCGCTGCGTCTGCCGCTGATGCAGGACTACGACGCCTGGTACCAACTACGCCATTCCAGCCGCGAATTCCTCCGACCCTTTGAACCGCGCTGGACCGATGCCGATCTCGGACGGAAAGTCTTTGCCACCCGGGTCAAGCGAGCGCGGGAAGAGGCCGAGGAGGGGACAGATTATTCGTTCTTCGTCTTCCTGCAACAGGGGCGGGGCGAAACGCTGGTAGGGGGCATTACCCTATCCAACGTGCGCCGGCGCGCTGCCCAATTCGTCAATCTCGGCTATTGGATGGGCCAGGCCTTTGCTGGCCAGGGGCTGATGACCGAAGCCGTCTCCATCACCCTGCCCTTTGTTTTCGACACGCTCGACCTGCATCGTATCAACGCCGCTTTCCTGCCGGGCAATATGGCGTCGCGCCGTGTGCTCGAAAAGAACGGCTTCGTTGAAGAAGGCTTTGCCGAGAAGTACCTCCAGATAAATGGCCGCTGGGAAGATCACGTCCTGTTCGGCCTGATCAAGGAGCGCTATGAAATGGCGCGTTACGCGCGACGCCGGGTTTGATCGCGGACCTCGACAAATCGCTGCGTCGCAAACTATCTATAAAATCATGACAGAGCGCAAAGACGACACCATCGCCGTCCGGATCAGCAAGGTATTGGCTGAGCGCATCATTGCTGGATCGCTGGAGCCGGGTGCCCGGCTGCGCCAGGATCACATCGCAGCCGAGTTCGGCACCAGCCACGTGCCGGTACGGGAGGCCTTCCGCCGCCTCGAGGCGCAGGGCCTCGCCGTCAGCGAGCCGCGACGCGGCGTTCGGGTTGCGGCCTTCGATCTGGCTGAGGTCAAGGAAGTCGCCGAAATGCGGGCCGCGCTGGAGGTGCTGGCCCTGCGCCATGCCGCGCCGCACCTGACGTCCGCGGTGCTGGACGAGGCCGAGCGGATCACGCGTACTGGCGACAATTCGCCCGACGTGGCTTCGTGGGAAGCGGCCAACCGCCTGTTTCACACCACGCTGCTGGCGCCTTGCGGCATGCCGCGCCTGCTCGCGGCCATCAGTGACCTGCACGCAGTCAGCGCCCGCTTCCTCTTTGCCGCCTGGCAGTCGACCTGGGAAGTTCGCACCGACCACGATCATCTCGCCATTCTTGCCGCGCTTCGCGACGGCAATGCCGATGAAGCCGCCATCGTCCTCGCCCGGCACGTCCGCTGGATCGGACAGAAGCCTGTCCGCAGCGCCTCGGGCACGATGCGCAAGGTGTTCGCTATCGTTGGTTGAGGGCTTGTCGCCCGGCACAAGTTTCGGTTTAATAGATCGTCATCAGAAATTATCTATAATTTCTCAAAGGATCTGAAATGAACTCCACTACCGCCACCCGCTCAAGCTTCAGCCCACTGCAACTCGCCGATCGCTCGCTAACCTGGCAGGTTGCGGCGGTCGTTCTCGGCACGTTGTTCCTGGCCTTGTCGTCTTATGTCGAAGTGCCGATGGTGCCAGTGCCGATGACTATGCAGACCTTTGCCGTGGCCATGGTCGGTGCGCTCTATGGCTGGCGCCTCGGCGGCATCACCATTGTGACCTGGTTGCTTGAGGGCGCATTGGGCCTGCCGGTGCTGGCCGGCGGCGCTGGGGGCGCCGCTCATTTTGCCGGCCCCACCGCTGGCTATCTCTTCGCTTTCCCTATTGCCGGCGCGATCGTTGGCTGGCTGGCTGAGCGCGGCTGGAACGGCAAGAAGCCGGTACTTGCCTTTGTTGCCGCCCTTGCCGGCAACCTCGCCTGCCTGCTGCTGGGCGGCGCCTGGCTCGCCGCGATGATCGGCTTGGAACAGGCCTTTATTCACGGCGTCGCACCATTCCTCGTCGGCGCCGCGCTGAAGTCGGCCCTCGGCGCCGCCATCCTGTTCGCATGGCATCGTGGCACCACGGGCAAGAGCCAGCATTGACCGTCGAACTGCGGGCACATCATCTGCTCTGCATGCTGACCTATATAGGCAGGGGATATACCCCTGCCTTCGTCGCCAACTATGAAGTCGTCATCGCGCGGCTTGCCGCTGGCGAACAGATCGCGCTGATCGATGGCCCGGACGACATCTGTGCGCCGTTGCTGAATGAGGATGCGCCACACTGCCATAATGACAGGGTACCCGAGCGCGATCGTCTTGCCCGCCTCGCCGTTGCCGACTTGCTGGGCCCGGCTACTGACCTCGCCCAGCCCTTCCGCCTCGACCAAACCACGCTCGCCGGGCTGCGATCGGCGTTTTCCACCGGTCAGATTCGCTCCGCCTGCGCCGGGTGCGAGTGGAGCGAACTTTGCGATAGCGTGGCGAAGTCGGGCTACTCAGGCACCAAACTGACCATCCAAGCCTGCTAGCCGCTGCATGTCGTTGCCAATTGGCAACACTTCGGTAACCTTGTCGCACGCGGCAATCCCCGCTACCAAAGGGCGCTCCCGCCAAGAGGATGCCGTTTCGGCACGCGGGTCGCTTACGCGGCCTGCCGAAGCGCTGCCACAATGAAGCCTACCGCAGGATATAATCGCCACTGATGCGTCACCTTCATGCACTCGCGATGTGTTTTGCGTTCGCGCTGGCTATCCTCGCGCCCGCCGCCGCCTTCGAGGTCATCTCGGTTCCCGAGGATGTCAACGCCGTCAATCTGTCCGACGTCATCGAGGTTCAGCCCGGCACCGATGGCCGCGTCCAGCTGTCGACGGCGCCCGGCGAGGATGGCATCATCCGCCGCATCGAAGTGTTGGCAAGCGAGCAGGGCACCACGCCAAACTTTGCGCTTTTCGCCCTGCGCAATGAAAGCGATCAGCAGATCGAGCGCTTGCTCGTCGCGCCATTTTTCCGCCTGCCGGGCTCCGGCATTTTCCAGCCCGATCTGGGTGACGACCGCCTCAAAGCGTTGACGCCTAGCGCCGGCATCCGGCCGGTGCGCCTCGTCGATAGCGAGGCCGATGTCTTCGAAGTCACGCTGGATCCCGGCGCCACGGTGACCTTCGTCGCCGAGCTCACCTCCACTAGCTTGCCCGAACTCTATCTATGGCAGCCCAACGCCTATCGCGACTATGTGAACTCGTTCACCCTGTTCCGTGGCGTGGTGCTCGGCGTCGCCTCGCTGGCCGCAGTGTTCCTGACCATCATGTTCGTGGTGAAGGGGCGCGGCGTATTCCCGGCGACGGCCGCGTTCGCCTGGGCCGTGCTGGTCTACCTGCTCATCGATTTCGGTGTGCTGGGCCGCTTGCTCGGCCTGCCCGCCAGCGGCATGCAACCGTTACGCGCTGCCGCGGAGGCCGGCATAGCCACCACGCTAGCGGGGTTCCTGTTCATCTATTTGAACCTCCACCGCTGGCACCTGCGCTTCATTCACTTGGCGTTGGGCCTCGCGGCCATGTTCCTTGCGCTGTTCGCTTTCGCTTTCTTCCAGCCCGCCATCGCCGCCACCATTGCGCGCATGGTGCTAGCCCTGCTGGGGCTCTCCGGCTTCTTCCTGATCCTCCTGCTGGCCCTGCGCGGCTATGATCGCGCCGTTCTACTGGTGCCCACCTGGATCATCCTGATCGCCTGGTTGTTCTATTCCTGGCTGGTCGTATCCGGACAGGTCTCCAACGACGTCGCCCAGCCGGCTGTCGGCGGCGGTCTCGTGCTCATCGTCATGCTGCTCGGCTTTACCGCTGTGCAACACGCCTTCTCCGAAGGGCAGGTGTCCATCGGCACCCTCTCGGAAGTCGAGCGTCGCGCCCTCGCGCTGACCGGCTCGGGCGATTTCGTCTTCGACTGGAATATCGAGCGCGACCGCGTCTCGGTCAGCGATGAACTCGCCACCCGCCTCGGCGAAAAGCGCGGTGCCCTGCGCGGCGCCATCAAGCGCTGGCTCGACCGCGTCCATCCCGATGATCGTGACCGCTTCCGCACCGCCTTCGATACGCTGGTCGAACTGCGCCGCGGCAAGGTCTCGGCCGATATGCGCATTGCCGGCCACGATGGCAGCTATCGCAGCTTCCGCATGCGGGTGAAGCCGGTCCTCGGCGGCGACGGCCAGGTTAACCGTATCGTCGGCACCCTGCAGGACGTCACCGAAGATCGCGCCGCCCGCGAACGCCTGTTGCATGACGCCGTGCACGATAGCCTGACCGGCCTGCCCAACCGCATGCTGTTCCTCGATCGGCTCGAGCGCGCCCTGGTTCGCGCCCGCACACCGGGCGGCACCAAGCCGGCCGTGTTCCTCATCGATATCGACCGCTTCATGGAGCTCGAGGAGCGGATCGGCCACTCCGCCGCCGATTCCGTGCTGCTGGCGATTTCCCGCCGCATCGCCCGCATCATGCGGCCTCTCGACACCGTGGCGCGCGTCACCGGCGATCAGTTTGCAGTCATCCTCGCCTCCGAGCAGGCCGCCGGCAAGATTGCCGAAACCGCCGAACAGATCCGCAAGGCGCTCAAGGCCCCGTTCAACTTCGGCGACCGCGACCTGACCCTGACCGCCTCGATCGGCGTTACCATCTACGACAGCAATCCCGCCAGCGCCGCCGACGTGCTGCGCGACGCCGAGCTGGCCATGTATTACGCCAAGCGCCTGGGCGGCGATCGCATCGAGGCCTACCGCGCCTCGGCCCGTTCCATCGCGGCCTACAATCGCGCTAGCGAGGAAGACCTCGAACGCGGCATGAAGCAGGGCGAACTGCATGTGCAGTTCCAGCCGGTCATGGATATCCAGACCGGCCAGATGGCCGGCGCCGAAGCGCTGATGCGCTGGGTTCATCCCACCAGGGGTGTGGTCAATCCGGACGAATTCGTGCCCCTGGCCGAGCGCTCGGGCCAGATCGAAAAACTGGGCCGCCTGGCCTTCGAGCAATCAGCCGCACAGGCAAAGGACTGGATGACGACCTTTGGTCTGCCCGAGGAATTCTTCATCTCGGTCAACCTCTCCCCGACCCAGCTAGCGACCGAAACCCTGCTCAACGACATGCGCAACCTTGTCAGCCAGGACAAGGAGCTTGCTCGCCACCTCAAGCTCGAAATCACCGAGAGCCAGGTGATGACCAATCCCGAGCACTCGGCCTACATGCTGCAGGCGCTGCGCAATTTAGGCCTGGGCCTCGCGCTCGACGATTTCGGCACCGGCCACTCATCGCTGAGCTACCTCCACCGCTTCCCGTTCGACACCATCAAAATCCCGCAGCCTTTCGTGAAGATGGGCGACGACAATGGTATCGCCCATACCCAGGGGCCCATCATCAAGGCAGTGGTGGCCTTGGCTACCGACCTCGATCTGATGGTGATCGCCGAGGGCGTGGAAACACTCGACGAGATCGAACGCCTGCGCCAGCTCAATTGCCGCTATGCCCAGGGCTTCGCCTTCGGCGCCGCCATGACCGGTGCTGATTTCGGCAAGCGCTTGGCCGCGCAACTGGCGCGATAGGCCCCAACCACAGATCGTCACCCTCGGGCATGACCCGAGGGTGTTCCACTTACCCAGCGTTCAGAAAGTGCAGAGCCCTCGGGTCAAGCCCGAGGGTGACGATCTGTGGTGGTCGGATCAAGCGTGTCCCGCATCCGGGCTCAGCGATGCCCGCGTAATATGCAGGCTCGCCAGCGCTGCGTCATAGCGCTGCTCCACCGGCGTCTCGAACACCAGCTCCTTCGAGAACGGCGCGGTCAGCCAGCCATTGCGAGCGATTTCATCCTCCAGTTGACCTGGGCTCCAGCCGCAGCAACCTAGAGCGAACAGCGACGCCTTTGGCGCCGGTCCGAATGCCATCGCCTTGAGGATGTCGAGGGTTGCCGTGAGGCAGACGCTCTCGTTCACCGGATAGCTATTGCCGCTCGTATAGTCGGATGAATGCAGCACGAAGCCGCGTCCCTTCTCCACCGGCCCGCCGCGCATCACCGCGCGCTGGCGGATGGAGTCGGGCAGGCGGATGACAGCGTCGGGGTCGCCGAGATCGAGCTCGTCGAGAATATCGGCGAACCGCAGGTTGGCCAGCTCGTGGTTGATGACGAGCCCCATCGCCCCCTCGCTGCCATGGCCAACAAGCAGGATCACGCTTTCTGCGAAACGGTCATCGTCCATGTCGGGCATGGCGATGAGTAATTGTCCTTCGAGCGAGTTCATGCCGATGATTGTAGGCAGCCCTGCCGGTGATGCAAGTTACGATGGCGCGGGCCAGCAATGCGCTCATCACGAAGGCCTGATGGCTCGTCAGCTATTTCTTCACGCCCTCCTGCGCTAATGCCATCCCATGCAGCTTCGCCCTCTCATCACCCTTGTCGCTTTGCTCGCCACGCCCGCCGCCCTTGCGGGAGAAACGGCATGGCAGGAGGTCGCTCCGGGGATCAAGCTGCGGCTGATCAGCACCGGCCAGGTCAAGCCTGATGGCAAGACCATGCTGGGGCTCGAAATCGACATGCCCGACACCACCAAGACCTATTGGCGTGTTCCCGGCGACGCTGGCCTGCCCACCGAGCTCGATTTCTCCAGCTCGACCGGCATTTCCGGGCACACCATCCTCTGGCCCTATCCCACGCGCGATCAGCAGGATGGCTATCTCGATTACGTCTACTTCGGCCCCACCGTCCTGCCAGTGGAGGTGAGCACCGAGCCGGGTGCTGCAACGGTAGAGCTATCAGCCATTCTGGGCGTCTGCTCCGATATTTGCGTGCCCGCCCAGGCGCGCTTTTCGCTGGCGCTCGCCGATCCGGAGCCCGATCGCGCCAACGGCCTGCGCATCCGGCAGGCTATGGCTCTGGCGCCGATTGCCTGGGGCGATGATCCGCAGCCGATCGGCAATGTGGAGTACCGCGCCGACGAGGGTATGCTCGCCATCCATGTCGGCGATCCGGATGTCGACCCCGCCTCGCTGATCGCGGCGACCCAAACCGGCGAACCGCTCTTTGGCGCGCCGCAAAAAAGCCCGGAACCAAACCTAGTCCTCATTCCCGTGCTGGCCAAAGGCGAAGAAATCGACTTGGAAAACCAGGACATTCAGCTCACATTCATGACGGGCATGGGAGCTTTCGAGGTCACGCGTCCGGTTATGCTGAAGCCGACCGAATAGAGAGTGCGAGGGAAAGGGCCGCTGAGGCCTTGTTTGCGGGGGCAAAGCCGCATATCCCGAACGTACGAGGACTGAGGGAATGGTGGCCGCCCGGCCGCCGGAGTGATGGGGCAATTCCACATATGATTGAACGCGGCAGTCCGATCCGGTCCGTGCGGATCAAACTCGTCAATGCCGAAGGCGCGACCGACACCACCAGCGATGCCGTATTGGGCAAGGGGCTCGTGGTCCTTTTCGCCGTTCCCGGCGCCTTCACCCCTACATGCCATGTCAATCATCTGCCCGGCTTCATCGCCAATGAGGCCAAGCTGCGCGCCGCCGGCGTCGACCGCATCGTCTGCGTTTCGGTCAACGACCATCACGTGATGAAGGCTTGGGCTGAGGCATCAGGCGCGCTGGGCAAGATCGATTTCATCGCTGATGGCAATGCCGAGTTGGCCGAAGCTCTGGGCCTCGCCAAGGACTTTTCGGGCTCCGGTATGGGCAAGCGCTTTGCCCGGTCGGCGATGCTGATCCGCAATGGCGTTGCCGAGGCGGTGTTCGTCGAGGATGCGCCTGGGGTCAATGCCAGCGGTGCGCCGGCCATTCTCATGGCGCTCGAAGCCGCCAATAGCTAGTCTAGCGTCCAGGAGACCCGTTCATGACCAAGTCAATTTCGCTGGCCCTGCGCTTGTCTGCAGCTTTCGGTGCCGCCGCCGTGCTGGCCGGCTGCTCCATGGGTGGCCTGTTTGGCGGCGGCAATGCTGCCCAGACCCAGACGCTGCAGAATGCCACCGCTACCCCGGCTGCCGTGGCTCAGGCCCAGACCAACGCGCTACCCGCCATCGCCACCCAGTGCCCACCCATCCGCGTGCGCCCCGGCAGCGAGGCCATGTTCTACTACGGCGGCGGCCGCACCGGCGACGCCAAGGCACTGCAGTATCAGGGCGTGATTGATGAAAGCTCGCGCAATTGCGTGGTGTCCAACGGCCTGATCACGGTCAATATGGGCGTTGTCGGCCGCGTATTGCTGGGCCCGCAGGGCAATCAGACCTCCGTCAATGCCCCCATCCGTTTCGCCGTCGAGCGCGATGGCCAGGCCGTGTTCTCCGAGAAATACACCATTCCGGTGGCCATCGCCGCACCGGCCCGCTCGGCCGAGTTCGTCAAGGTCATCGAGAACGTCGCCATCCCCTATCTGGGCGGCGAAGAGATCACCATCTGGGTCGGCTTCGACACCCGCGGCTAGTTGCCATCGGGCACCGGACTGGGCTAAGGAGCGCATCATGCGCAACACGGCTTTCTATTCCATTCGCATCCGCACCGCCTGAGGGCGGTGTCGATCCATGACGTCTCATCCGGCTGCCTTGCGGCCGGCGTGAGTGCGCATGCGGGGTTCCGGCCATAAGGCTGTGGGGCCGATCTCCGAAACCGGCGCCGTCTCGTCTCTCGAACAGCTTTCGAGACACCGAGACAATCATGAAGAGAAATATCAATCGCGCCCGCTCGCAGAGCTGGGACGCCGTCGCACACTGGTATGCTGGCTGGACCGGCACCAATGGCAGCCGCTATCACCGCACCCTTGCCGTGCCGCTGCTGCTCGAAATGCTCGACCCGCAGGCAGGCGAACATATCGCCGACCTCGGCTGCGGCCCCGGCATTCTCGCACCGCCGATCGCAGAACGGGGCGCCCGCTTCGTCGGCGTCGATCTGTCACCGCGGCTGATCGCCGAGGCCCGCAAGATCCACGGGCGCAGTGGCCGCTTCCTGGTCGGCGATGCGACGCATCTGCCTGTTCATGTCGAGCTGCCAATGGGTGGGTTCGACGGGGCGTGCTTCCTGCTATCGATCCAGGACATCAACCCGCTGGACGCGGCCATAGCGAGTGCGGCTCGGCTGCTGAAGCCGGGCGGGCGCTTGGCCATCGTCATGCTGCATCCCTGCTTCCGCGTGCCGCGGCAAAGCGGATGGGGCTGGGATGAGGGCAGGGGGCTCAAGTTCCGCCGCCTCGACTCCTATCTCACGCCGCTGGCCGTACCAATGCAGAGCCACGGCAGCGGCACCACCCGCAGCTATCACCGGCCACTCGGGGCCTATGTGAACGCGCTGAGCATGGCGGGAATGGCTCTGACGGGCATAAGGGAGATCGGTGACTTACCGATGCAGGGCGAAAGCAAAGCAGACCGAAGGGCAGCCGGAGAGTTTCCGCTGTTTCTGGGCTTGAAGGCTGTGAAACTGGGGTAAGTCAGCTTGCGGCAGCAGAGGGTGGAATGGCCCAATCGGGATGTCTCCCCCCTCCTACCTCCCCCTGTTAGGGGGAGGTGCCGGTTCGATTGTGCCGAGGCCTACTCGGCTGCCTTCAGCGTCTCGTCCGCCCGTTCCCACTTGAGGATGGGCAGGCGAGCCGCCCGCGTTTCGTCCAGCCGGCGCCGCGGGGCCTTCAGCGGCGCAGCGGTAAACCGTTCCGTATTCCCGGCCTTGGCATCGACCGCCAGCTCTTCCATCACGTCGCAGAAGCGATCCAGAGTCTGCTTGCTTTCGCTTTCGGTCGGCTCGATCAGCATGGCACCATGCACGACCAGCGGGAAATACATGGTCATCGGATGGAAGCCCTCATCGATCAGCGCCTTGGCGAAATCGAGTGTGGTGACGCCTGTCCCGGCGAGGAACGTGTCGTCGAACAGCGCCTCGTGCATGGTCGGATAATCGCCGAACGGCACCGAGAAGGCGTGGGCGAGGCGGGCCTTGATGTAGTTGGCATTGAGCACCGCATCCTGCGCCGCCTGGGCCAGACCATCGCCGCCGTGGCTGAGCATATAGGTCAGCGCGCGGACATACATGCCCATCTGGCCCTGGAACGCCGTAATGCGGCCCAGTGCCTGGTCTTCGGCATGCTCGACCAGTTCGAGACCGTCACCGGCCTTGCGCACGAACGGCACCGGCGCAAACGGCGCCAATGCCTCCGACAGCACCACTGGGCCCGCACCCGGCCCACCACCGCCATGCGGCGTCGAGAAGGTCTTGTGCAGGTTGATATGCATAGCGTCGATGCCGAGGTCGCCCGGACGAACGACACCCATAATGGCGTTGAAATTAGCGCCGTCGCAGTAGAAGAACGCGCCCGCCGCATGCACGGCCTCGGCGATCTCGATGACCTGCGGTTCGAACAGGCCGCAGGTATTGGGATTGGTCAGCATGATCGCCGCTACGTCGGGCGACAGCGCGTCCTTGACCGCCTGCACATCCACCGTGCCATCGGCGCGGGCCGGAATCGGCTTCACGGTGTAGCCGAGGAAGGCAGCAGTGGCCGGATTGGTGCCGTGGGCACTTTCGGGCACCAGCACAACGGTGCGGTTGCTCTGCCCCGCCTCGTGCGCGGCCTTGATCGCCATCATGCCGAGCAGTTCGCCATGTGCGCCGGCCTTGGGCGTCAGCGCTACGGCAGCGGTATTGGTGAGCGTCATCAACCAATGGCTAAGCTGGTTCATCAGCTCCAGCGCGCCCTGCACGGTCGAGACCGGCTGCAGAGGATGGATGTCCGCGAAACCGGGCAGGCGCGCCATCTTCTCGTTGAGGCGCGGATTGTGCTTCATCGTGCACGACCCCAGCGGATACATGCCGCTGTCGATCGAGTGGTTGAGGCGGCTGAGGCGCACATAGTGGCGCATCGCCTCGGGCTCGGTGAGACCAGCCAGATCGAGCGGCATCTTGCGCTCGAAGCCGCCGAGACGGTCGGTCGAGATGGTGACCTCAGGCAGGTCGACACCGGAATGCTCGGTGTCGCCGATTTCGAACAGCAACGGTTCATTGGGCAGCAAAGCCGAGCCTGAGGCGGACACGAAGCCCGATGTGCCGGTGCCGGTAGGACGGCCCTGGTTGTTCATGCTCATTGCAGTTCCTCCGAAAGAGCGGCACAGAGCGCGGCGATATCGGCATCGGTGGTGAGTTCGGTGGCGGCGAGAACGATCAGGTTGTTGATCGACGCATTTGTCGGCTCCAGTCGGCTGACCGGAACCCCGGCCAAAATGCCGCGCGCGGCAAGGCGCTCGATCAGATCAGCCGCCGGCTGCGCCGTGCGGATGGTCATCTCGTTGAAGAAGGTCTTGTTGAGCACTTCGACACCGGGCACGGCCGCCAACGCATCCGCCAGCTTGCAGGCACTGGCATGATTGAGGCGGGCCAGGCGTGTAAAACCAGCTTCGCCAAGCAAGGCCATGTGGATCGAGAAGGCCAGGGCGCAAAGGCCCGAGTTGGTGCAGATATTGCTGGTCGCCTTCTCACGGCGGATATGCTGCTCGCGGGTCGACAGCGTCAGCACGAAACCGCGCTGGCCATCGGCATCAACGGTTTCGCCGCACAGCCGGCCGGGCATCTGGCGGATGAATTCTTTCCGCGTCGCCATCAGGCCAAGATAGGGGCCGCCAAAGTTGAGCGCATTGCCGATCGACTGGCCCTCAGCCACGACGATATCGGCACCCAGTGCACCTGGAGCTTCGAGCAGGCCGAGCGACACGATTTCGGTGATCACAACGATCAACAGCGCGCCCTTGGCATGGGCAGCATCGGCAGCGGTCTTGATATTGCGCAGATGGCCGTAGAAATCCGGTGTCTGCACCACGATGGCGGCAGTCTGCTCGTCAATATGGTCGAGGATGTCGCCCTGGCCCTCCGGCGAAGCCGAGAGGCATTCAAGGTCGACATCGTCCTTGAGGTAGGCGCGGACCACGTCGCGGTAGTGCGGATGCAGGCCTCCCGACAGCACGATCTTGTTGCGGCGGGTCAGCCGGCGCGCCATCAGCACGGCCTCGGCCGTACCGGTCGAGCCGTCGTAAAGCGAGGCATTGGCCACGTCCATGCCGGTGAGCTTCGCCACCTGCGTCTGGAACTCGAACAGCATCTGCAGGGTGCCCTGCGAGATTTCCGGCTGGTAGGGCGTATAGGCGGTGAGCCATTCCGAACGCTGGATCAGGTGATCCACCGTGGCCGGCACGTGATGGCGGTAAGCGCCCGCGCCGACGAAGAAAGGACCGTCCCCACCCGATTGGTTCTTGCCGGCCAGCGCCCGCATATGCGCTTCGACCAGGAATTCGGGGCTATGGGCGGGTAGGCCGAGATCGAAGCTCTTGAGCGCGCGTGCGGGGACGGCGCTGAACAGGGCATCGACATTGGCCGCACCGATAACGCCGAGCATTTCGGCGCGTTCGGCTTCGGAATGGGGAAGGTAGCGCATGGTCTCTCTTTACTTGGTCAGGTCCGCATAGGCGGCAGCGTCGAGCAGGCCGTCGAGATCGCCCGCATCAGCAATAGCAATCTTGTAGATCCAGCCGGCTGCTTCCGGGTCGGAGTTGATGAGGCCGGGCTCGCCGGAAAGCGCATCGTTGACCTCGGTCACGGTGCCCGAGACCGGCGCGTAGATTTCCGAGGCGGCTTTGACCGACTCGACCACGGCGGCTTCGTCGCCCTTCTTTAGCACCTTGCCGACGCTGGGCAGTTCGACGAACACGATGTCGCCGAGCGCTTCCTGCGCATAGGGGGTGATGCCGACAATGCCGGTCGAACCCTCGACGCGGATATATTCGTGGTCAGGGGTGAACTTGGTGGTCATGGCAGATCCCTCAACTGGTCTTGGCTTTACGGAAATAACGATGGGGCACGAAAGGCGTCGGAACGACCTCGGCCGCCTGGGGGCGGCCGCGCACCGACACCTGCAGCTTGGTGCCATGTGCAGCGTGTTCTGGCGGCACGAAGCCGAGTGCGATGGCCTTGCCCAATGACGGCGCGAAGCCACCGCTGGTGACGACGCCAATGGCCACGCCGGATGCGTCGAGGATTTCAGCGCCCTCGCGCGCCGGCGCGCCTTCGACGATCAGGCCGACACGAATACGGCTGAGCTTGCCCTCGCGTTCGGCGAGAATGCGCGCAGCGCCCGGAAAGTCAGCCGCCTCGCGGCGGCGCTTGGAAACGGCAAAGCCGAGATCGGCTTCGGTGGGGGAAATGGTCTCGTTGAGATCGTGCCCGTAGAGCGGCAGCCCCGCCTCAAGGCGCAGGCTGTCGCGGGCGCCGAGCCCGATCGGCTTGACACGAGTATCGGCGAGCAGGGCATCCCAGAAGGCTGGCGCGTGGTCGGCCGAAACCAGAATTTCGAAGCCGTCCTCGCCGGTATAGCCGGAGCGGGCGATGATCAGCGTCGTGCCATTCCAGGGGAAGGCACCATAGGTCATGAAGCCAAGATCGGCAGCAGCCGGGGCGATATGGGCGATGACATTGACCGCTTCCGGTCCCTGCAGCGCGAGCAGGGCATTATCGGCATCGGCGCGCGTCAGCTTGGCTTTGCCGCCAGCGGCCGCCTCGATGCGGGCAAAGTCGCCATCCTTGGTGCCGGCATTGACCACTATATAGAGCGAGCCCGGATGTAGCGGCGAGCGCGCAACCATCAGGTCGTCGATCGCACCACCAGTCTCGTTGAGCAGCAGGGTGTAGCGCACCTGACCCGGCTTCAGACCCGCAATGTCGCCGCAGATCAGCGGTTCGATGATAGCAGCGATGGCCGCGTGGTCGGCTTCCGCATCGCCGCTTGGGTTGTTCAGCGCGAGGAAGCTCGGGCCCATATGGCTCACATCGAACAGGCCGGCCTGTTCGCGGGTCCATTTGTGCTCCGTCATGATGCCGGAGGGGTATTGCACTGGCAGTGAGTAGCCGCCGAAGGGCACCATGCGGCCGCCAGCGGCGGTGTGGCGCTCAAAGAGCGGTGTGGTCTTGAGGTCTTCGGCTGAGGTTTCGGCCATCAACACATCCCGGGAAATGAACAAGGCGACACGACTGCACTCGCCTTGCGGCGAATTCCGTGCCCCCTCTGTCCTTGCCCTGAGAGATTTCCCGGCTGAGCGCCGGTTGCTCCTTCGGTGGGACCGGAATGACCGATCCGCTTTCCAGAGTGTTTGACCCGACTGCGGTCCGTTTGCCTGAGAGTTTCCGGGGCGGTTGCTCCTTCGGCGCTGGAGAAAACCAGTCTCTCCCGCAGTCGGGGGCACCATGGTGGAGAATCCACGGGAGGTCAACTTGACTTTCTCCCTTCTCCCCTTCGGGAGGATGAGGGTGACGTCGGAGGCGCCCCCTGGTCGCGTATCACGCACGATCTGATTCCCTGCCCTTGATTGGGAGGGCTAGGGTGGGGTGGGGCCGCAAATTCGGTGCGCCAGACTCACCCCACCCTTGATCCCTCCCACAAGGGAGGGAGACGACTGGCAATTCATCCCCCAAAAAGAAAAAGGCGGGCCTTGCGGCCCGCCTTCAAAATCTTGCTGCCCGAACCTCAGTTCAGCCGATTACCCACATCGGCGATCGCCCTGTCGACGACCGAACCGCCCTTGCGGTTCATCTCGTCGGTCAGCACCAGCCGGGCGGCTTCGATAGCGACATCGGCCGAGCGGGCACGCACTTCGGCGACGGCCTGGGCTTCCGCCTGGGCGATCTTGTCTTCCACGGCCTTGGTGCGGCGGGCGACGAGGTCGGCCAGCGAGGCCTGGGCTTCGGCGGTCAGGCGGGTTGCTTCTTCCTTGGCAGCGGCAATGATGCCTTCGGCTTCGCTCTCGGCGGCAACGCGCTTCTGTTCGTATTCGACGAGCAGGGCGGCAGCCTCATCGCGCAGCTTCTTGGCTTCCGCCAGGTCGTCCGCGATCTTCTTGATCTGGCCGTCGAGCATCTTGCCGATGATCTTCGGGATGCCGAAATAAAGCGCGATCGCAATGAAGATGACGAGCGCGACGAGGGCGTAGAAGCTATTGTCGAGTTCCATTGTCGCTTACTCCTTGGCCTTGGCAACCGCAGCGCGAACGCTGTCAGCCGAGACATCGCCCACCAGCTGGGTTACGACCGTCTGAGCCGTTTCAGTGGCGATTTCGTCGACATGGGTCAGCGCTTCGGCCTTGGTGGCCGAAATGCGGGCCTCGGCAGCCGTCACCTTGGCGGTGAGGTCGGCCTCGACGGCGCTGCGCTTGGCAGCAAGGTCGGCCTGGATCGCGTCGCGGGTCTCGCTGGCAATGCCCTGAGCCTTGGCCTTGGCGGCAGCCAGGGCTGCCTCATAGGCAGCGATGGCGGCGTCGGTCTTCTGGCGCGAGGCATCTGCGGCCGCCAGATCGGCGTCGATGATGGCCTTGCGGTTCTCGAGGATGCCGCCGATGCGGGGCAGGGCCACCTTGCTCATCAGCAGATAGAGGGCGCCGAACGTAATGGCGAGCCACAACAGCTGCGATGGGAATGTCGCCGGATCGAACGGCGGGAACACGCCGGATTCGCCATGCCCACCGGCTTCGGTGGTGGCATGGGTATCGGCGGTTGGATCGGCATGAGCCGCGGGAGCGGCATGCGCGTCGGCGGCAGGCGCCTCGACGTGCTCTTCGGCCGGTGCAGCCGCTTCTTGGGCGTAGGCTTGCGTTACCATCAGGTGAGGTCCCGTTAAATCCGGTCAGCCGGCCAGGGCCGGAGAAGTGCGCGCAGCCGGAACATGTCCCGGCTGCGGAAGATCGTGTGCGTTGCCGCTATTAGGCGACGAACAGCAGGATCAGGGCAACCAGGAACGAGAAGATGCCCAGAGCTTCGGTCACGGCGAAGCCGAAGATCAGGTTCGAGAACTGGCTCGGAGCAGCCGACGGGTTGCGCAGGGCGCCCGACAGGAAGTTACCGAAGATGTTGGCCACGCCAATGGCGGCACCGGCCATACCGAAACAAGCAATACCGGCACCGATGAACTTTGCGGCTTCAGCTTCCATTTTTTTAGTCCTTTCAAGCGACTTTTAGCGGGGGTTCTGGCGGAACAGCCCGCCGTGACTGGTAGATTAGTGAGACGGGTGGATCGCGTCGTTGAGATACATGCAGGTCAGGACGGCGAAGACGTAAGCCTGAACGGCACCGACGAGAAATTCGAGGCCAGTGAGCGCAATGGCCATGATCAGCGGCAGCGCCGAACCAAGAATGCCGAGGAAACCCAGCGAGCTCATGGTGACGATGAAGCCGGTGAAGACTTTGAGCGTGATGTGACCGGCCAGGATATTGCCGAACAGACGCACAGAGAGCGAAATCGGGCGGCTCATGAACGAGATGAACTCGATCGGCGCCACGATGGGGAGGATGTAGCCGGGCACGCCCGACGGCACGAACAGCTTGAGGAACTTGGGGCCGTTCTTGACGAAGCCGTAGATCACCACGGTCAGGAAGACCAGCATCGACAGCGCGAAGGTGACGATGATGTGGCTGGTGACGGTGAAGAAGTAGGGCACCATGCCGAGCATGTTGGCCGTGAAGATGAAGGTGAAGAGGCAGAACACCAGCGGGAAGAACTTCATGCCCGCAGTGCCGGCGGCACTTCTGACCATATTGGCCACGAATTCGTAGACGAGCTCACTGAGCAGCTGCGCCCGTCCCGGAACCACGCTCTTCGCGCCGGTCGACAGGATCAGGTAAAGCGAGATGATCGCGACGGTCGCGACCATGAACAGCGATGAATTGGTGAAGGCAAAAGTGGTGCCCGAACCCTCGGTGCCGTCACCGCCAAGGGTGAACAGCTTGAAAATGTCCTGGATGACGAATTGGTGGATCGGATCAGTACCGGCCAAGATAGAACCCTCTAAGCGTCATCATTTGTCTGTCTCGTCTTCCACGTCAGGTCCAAGATCGGACCCCGGCGGGGGAGGCGATGCGGCATTCATTTGCGCCACCACACGGGTGACATTGAGTATTCCAGCGGCGAAGCCCACCAGTAGCATGATGAGCAAGCCCCAGGGGCTGGTCCCCAGGCCAAGATCGATGAGGTAACCGATACCGGCACCCACCAGGATCGCGGCGATGAACTCGGTTCCGATGCGCATGCCGCGCGCCATACCGCTCATCTCCGGGGAAGCGTCAGCAGAGGCTCTGTTGTCCTCGACTGCGCGTTCCCGCTTGGCCGAGGCGATGCGCGATGCGAGATCGTGCGTCGCCCCTTTGGCGCTGTCCGGCTGACCTTCGGTATCTTGCGGTTTTGCCATCCGCGCGCTCCCCCTGGCCGGCTTTCTCCCGGGTGTTTCCGGGACGCCTTCTAAGTCGCGCGCAACATAGTGGTGGGGTCTGAGAGTGTCAAGACGCGCGCTCTTCATCTAACGTGTTGAATTATAATATGAAATTCGCTCGAATAAGGGGTGCGGCATGCTGTCCACAATGGTCTGTGGCAAAGTGAAGGCACCGGCCGTGGGATTCTACCGGGCCCCGAGCCCAATTTGACAGAGCAATGGCGGGACATGCTACGTTTGCCAGCCGGTTTGACGGGAGGACTTCGAACCTGGTCGATATAGGGATGCAATCGCGGCGCTTGCCGGATCGCGGCACGATCAGGTGGCTTGCGGCCGCAACAGTCGTTGGCGTCGCCATCATTGGCCTATGCGTGGCGAGCTGGCTTGTAGCCGCCGAGCGGGGCAGGGTTCGTCTCTCCAGTGAATTGCAGGATCGTCTGACCGTCAGCCTCCGCTCGGTGCAAACCGAAATCGAACGCTTCCGCTACCTCCCCGCCGTGATCAGCCAGGACCCACGCGTCACATCGTTGCTGGCAAAGCCGTCGGATGTCGCGCCGGTCAATGCTTATCTGCAGAACATTCGCGCCATGTCCGGTGTCGACGAGGTCTACGTACTCGACACGACTGGCCTCACCCTGGCAGCCAGCAACTGGAACGAGCCCGGCAGCTTCGTCGGCAACCGCTACGACTTCCGCCCGTACTTTTCCGACGCCATGACCACTGGCGAGGGCCGCTATTATGCGGTCGGCGTAACCACCGGCAAACCGGGCTATTTCCTGTCGTCGATCGTCGGCGACGTCACGCGCCCGCTTGGCGTTGTCGTGGCCAAGGTGGATATGGCGCCTCTGGCCGAAACCTGGAGCAGGGCGGGCGAGCTCACCGCCATAGCCGACAGCGCCGGAGTGGTCTTCCTGTCCGGCGCATCGGACTGGCATTATCGCCCGCTTTATCCTCTCGACGAAGAGGCCGTGGCCGAGATCGCCGCCGAGCAACGGTACAACGCGATCGAGGTTGCCGGACGCCCGCCCATCGGCAATCGGTTCGGCCCCGAAGGCGCCGGGCAGATCATCGAGAACGGCCAGCCGATGATGGCGGCCCAGATCGCGATCGAGCCGGATGGTTGGACCTTGGTTTCCGCGCTACCCATGCAAAGGATCAATGACGAAGCGCAATTGACCGCCGGACTTGTGGCGCTGGCCTCCTTGCTGGCTTTGGCGGTGATGCTTTTCGTTCGGCAACGAGGCCAGATGGCTCGACTCCGCATGCGACAGAATGCCGAGCTTGAACAGCGCGTCGTCGAACGTACGGCTGCCCTCGCACATGAGGTCGAAGTGCGCGCCCATGCCGAAACCGTATTGCGCGAGACACAGGATAGCCTGATCCATGCGGCCAGACTCGCCGCGCTCGGCCGCATGTCGGCTGCTATCGTGCATGAGGTCAGCCAGCCACTTTCAGCTCTGGATAGTCTCGTCGCCGCGGCGGGGCTGCATGCGCAGCGCTCGGCTCCCTCGGAAGTTCAGCGCACCTTGGCTTCGGCGCGTGCCTTGCTGGGACGCATGCAGCGCATGGTCAAGCACCTCAAGACGTTCTCATCGCGCCAGGATCCGGCCCCTTTCGAGCCGGTAGATTGCAAGAGTGTGATCGAGGAGGCGATGGCCATTGTGGAGCCGCGCGCGCGCGAACGCAGTGTACGCCTGACCTTTTCGCCAGGGCGTGGCTTGCCTGACATCGCGGGCAATTCCATCCGTATCGAGCAGGCCATCGTCAACCTGCTCACCAACGCTATCGACGCCACCAGCCTGGCCGGGGGCGACGTCGTCGCTATTACCACCGGCCATGACGAGAATTCGGTGGTCCTGCGGATCATCGATCGCGGTGCCGGCATCTCTGACCAAGTGAGACAGCGCATGTTTGATCCGTTCTTCACCACCAAGGCCACGGGCGAGGGCCTGGGCCTTGGCCTGGCGATTACGCAATTAATCCTCGAGGAGGGTGCGGGCTCGCTGGTGTTCGAGGCAGCGCCGGAGGGTGGCACCATCGCCACGGTAACGCTGCCCGCTTATGTCGCAGACCGCGCCCGGGTTCCCGCATGACGCGCGGTACCATCGCCTTCGTCGATGACGAACCCCGGCTGTGCGACGCGGCAGCCGAATGGTTGGGCGTCAACGGTTTCACCGTCCAGACCTTCACCGATCCGCAGCGCGCTGTACGGGACATCGACACCGCGAATTGCGATTGCGTCGTTACTGACTTGCGCATGCCTGGAACCGACGGCCAGCAGCTACTGCGACACCTGCGGAGCATCGATACGGACATGCCCGTGATCCTGCTGACGGGTCATGGCGACGTAGCTGCCGCAGTGGCCGCCATGCGGGAAGGCGCGCATGACTTTATCGAGAAGCCCTATGACGCCGATCATCTGGTCGCCGTCCTCGATCGCGCGGTGGAGCGGCGAAGGCTGGGGCGAGAATTGCAGCGGCTGCGGGCCCGCGCCGATGTCTCCAAGCTGGAGAGTCGCCTCGTCGGCAACTCCCCCGCGATGATCTCGCTGCGGCGGACGCTTGAACAGCTGGCGGCCATCGACGTGGACGTGCTGCTGCAGGGCGAAACCGGCACCGGCAAGGAGGTCGCCGCGCGGGCCCTGCACGACCTGGGTCCGCGCTCCAAAGGGGCGTTCGTTGCCATCAATTGCGCGGCCATCCCGGAGGCCATGTTCGAAAGCGAGATATTCGGTCATGCGCGCGGCGCGTTCACCGGGGCCATCGCCGAACGCATCGGCCGCATTCCCTTTGCCAATGGCGGCACGGTTTTCCTCGATGAAATTGAGTCCATGCCGCTGGCCCTGCAGGGCAAGGTGTTGCGGGTCATTCAGGAGCGCACGGTGGAGCCGCTGGGTGGTAATCGCTCGAACTCTATCGATGTGCGTTTCGTGGCCGCCACCAAAGTCGATTTGAAGGTCGCCAGCGAGGCCGGCGACTTCCGCGCCGATCTCTACTTCCGCCTGGCCACGGTAGAAGTCAGCTTGCCGGCGCTCCGCGATCGGCCGTCCGATATTCCGTTGCTGTTCTCGATGTTTTGCGAGGAGGCCGCGCTGCGTTTCGGCCTGCCGCAGCCCGAATTGGGCGCTGAGGCGATGCAGGAACTACAGATGCGCCCCTGGAGCGGCAATGTGCGTGAGCTCAAGGCAGTGGCGGATCGCCATGTGCTCCGTCACCAGAATCGAACATTCGCGGAAGAAACCAACGCAATCGGTGTCGCCGGAACGTTGCCCGAACGGCTCGCCCGTTTTGAGGCCGACGCCATCATGCAAGCCCTGCGGGGCGCTGGTGGTTCGACCACCAAGGCCGCCGAGGCTCTTGGCTTGCCGCGTCGCACTCTCGCCGAAAAGATCGCCCGCTACGGGCTTCGCGTTACCCAGGAGTGAGCGGAACTTCGCCAGCCTACGCCGAAAGTCGGCGGAAATCCGCCAGACCTTTGCGCCGTGCTCTGCGTAACGCGCTGTTTTTGTTGAATATATCGCCGGGCGCGAGTTGGCACGCCCTTTGCGATGCTCAGCAGGCGTCGGTTGCGACAAGACAACCACGCGCCAGACATCTCATGTGGAGGAGCCACAATGAACCGCATAGCCTCGACCATGCTTACCCTGGCTGGCCTTATCGGCCTGGCCGCACCGACGCTCGCCCAGTCGGATTTCCCAAACAAACCGATCAATCTCGTCGTGCCGTTCGCTGCGGGTGGCTCGACTGACCTAGTGGGCCGTATCATGGCCGAGGCGATGAGCGGGCAGCTCGGGCAAACCGTGCTGGTGGTCAACCAGGCCGGTGCCGGCGGCACGCTGGGGGCGACCGCTGTGGCCGACGCCGAGCCCGATGGTTACACCATCCTCATGGGCACCATCGCCACCCATGCCCTCAGCGCCTCGCTCTACGCCACGCCGCCCTTCGATCCGGTGGCCGATTTCGAGCCCATTTCGCTGCTCCTGACCGTGCCGAATGTGCTGATGGTCAACCCGTCTTTCCCGGCGGCAACCGTCGAAGAACTGATTGCCGAGCTGAAGGCCAAGCCGGAGGACTATGCCTATGCCTCCTCGGGCAATGGCACGCCGCTGCATCTTTCGGGCGAGGTCTTCAAATCCATGGCCGGCGTGGACATGGTGCACGTGCCGTACCAGGGCTCGGGTCCGGCGCTGGTCGACGCGATCAGTGGCGCCGTCCCGATCATCTTCGATAACCTGCCCTCGGCCAGCGAGCACATCAAGGCGGGCACGCTGCGCGCTCTGGCTGTGACCACGCGCGAACGCTCGCCCAGCTTCCCCGATCTGCCCACCATCCATGAATCGGGTGTGCCGGGCTACGAGACCAATACCTGGAACGCCCTTTTCGCGCCGGCCGGCACGCCACCGGAGGTCATCGCCAAGCTCAACGAGGCAGCCGTTGCATCGCTGAAGGATCCAGCGGTGGCGGCGCGACTGCAGGAGGTTGGCGCCGTGGTGGTCGGCACCACGCCGGAGGAATTGGGCGTCTATGTTGAGGCCGAGGTCAAGCGGTGGGCACCGGTCATTGAGGCGGCTGGCGTAAGCATCCAATAGCGCCATGCGTCGCGCGGCCCCGGGCTGCGCGGCGTCTTAACTTGCTTCGCGGAAGCTCTCGGCCGTGGTCAAGTCAACCGAGACCAGCTGGCTGACGCCGCGTTCTGCCATGGTCACACCGAACAGGCGATCCACCCGGCTCATGGTGATCGGATTGTGGGTGATGACCATGAAGCGCGTATTGGTGCGCTGGCGCATGGAATCGAGCAGGTTGCAGAACCGCTCGACATTGGCGTCATCGAGCGGCGCATCGACTTCGTCGAGTACGCAGATCGGCGCCGGATTGGTCAGGAACACCGCAAAGATCAGGCTCATCGCGGTCAGCGCCTGCTCGCCACCCGACAGCAGCGTCATGGTCTGTGGCTTCTTACCCGGCGGGCGGGCAATGATTTCGAGGCCGGCCTCAAGCGGATCGTCGCTTTCGACAAAGCTCAGCTCGGCCGTGCCACCGCCGAACAGAGTGGTGAACAGCTCCTGGAAATGCGCATTGACCTTGACGAAGGCCTCGCTCAATCGGGCGCGGCCTTCGCGGTTGAGTGACTGGATGCCGGTACGCAGCTTGGCGATGGCTTCGATCAGGTCATCCTTATCCTTGACCATCAGGTCGAGCTTTTCCTGAACCTCGACAGCTTCCTTCTCCGCTGACAGGTTGACGCCGCCAAGCCGCTCGCGCTCGGCCTTGAGACGCTCCACCTTCTGCTCGGTGGCGGCTTCAGACGGCAATGCATCCTCGGCACGGATACCGGAGGCCTCAAGTGTCTTGGTGGCGGGAATGTCGAGGATTTCCTCGATCTGCCGCTCGATCTGCTGGCGCTGGGCGATGAAGCCTTTGCCGCGTTCCTCGATGCGCGTCAGCTCGATCCGGGCGCTGGCGAGAATGTCGCTCGCCGCTTTCAGCGCCTTGTCGGCCTCGCGATATCCGGTTTGGGCCACGCTCAGGCTGTCGCCAGCCGCCTTGTGTTCGATCTTGGCCTGCTCGATCTGGTCTTCGAGCTGCGCCCGGCGCGCGGCAAAACCATCGGGTGTTTCGTTGATGCTAGCGAGTTGCGCCGACACTTCCATGCTGCGCTGATCGAGCGTCGACAGCTGCGCCATTGCTCCGTCGCGGCGCCGATTCCAGCTCAGGCTGTCGCGCTCCAGCTGGTCGATCCGGCTCTCGCGCATGCGCGCCGCCGTCTCGAAGCTGCCCAGTTTCAACCGCGCCTGGTCAGCCCGTTCGCGGGCCGCCGACAGCGTCGTCTGCCGCGCCTCGGCAACGCGCGCTGCGTCAACTTCGGTCCCAGCCTCAACCAGCGCGCGTTCGGCGTCGGCGCGAATACCCTCGGCCTCGGCCAAGCTCGACGCCAGGCGGATACGCGCTTCTTCCAACGCCGATTGCCGCGTGGTCAGATCACCAATGGCCCGCTGCGCCTTGTCGACTTCCGACTGTGCTGCGCCAATCGCATGCTGTGCTGCGCGCCAGCTTTCCCGCTTGGCCCGCTCATCTTGCCGGGCAGTATCAAGCGCTGCACCAAGCGCCTCGACGTCACGCTTCCAGCCATTGCGTTCGCCCTTGGCGCGCGCGATTTCCTCATCAAGGTCGGTCAGCCGGTTGCGCTGCGCCAGTCGTTGTGCCGCGGCGCTCGGTGCATCAGCCGCAGCCACAAACCCATCCCAGCGCCAGAGCGCCCCGTCGAGGGTCACCAGCCGCTGGCCAGGCTTGAGCGCATGCATCAGGCCGGGGCCATCAGCGGCATCGATCAGTCCGATCTGGTCCAGCCGACGCTTGAGCAATGCGCTGCCCGTGACATAGCGCGACAACGGTTCGGCGGCCTGGGGCAGGGCGGCATCGTCGGTGTGATCCACCGGCACCGACCAATGCATCGGCGCACCCGCATCCGAGCTGGCCTCAAGGTCATCGCCCAGTGCCGCGCCCAGCGCCGTCTCATAGCCGGGCGTCACCTTCAGCTCGTCGACAATGGCCGGCCACAGGCTGGCGCCGACATTGAGCATCTTGGCCAGCGTCGCCGCTTCGGCCTCAAGTCGGTTCAACGCGGCCTCGATTTCGGCGAGGCGCGGACGGGCAGCGTCGAGCTTGGTCTGCGCACCTGCCGTCGCCTCCTCGGCCACAGTCGCCAGTCTCTCGGCCTCCGCGGTTGCAGACTGCGCTGCCGCCAAGGCCGCGCGCTTCAGCGTCAGCGTCTCGTCGGCATCAAGGCTCGCGGCGACTGTGGTTGCTTCGTGCTCGACCTCGGCGACCTGTTGCGTTAGCCGCTGGATGCGGGCCGCTGCATCACCCGCGCTGCGAATGGCCTGAGCGCGACGCGCCCGCACCTGGGCCAGTGTGTCAGCGGCCGATCGTGCATCAGCCTCGGCAGTCGCGACCTCCGCACGCGCGGCATCAGCCTCGCGGCGCGCATGATCGAAGTCGGCCTGCGCCGCTTCGCCTTCGACCTGCAGCTTGCCCAGTTCCTCGGCATAGAGCGCCAGCGTTGTCTCGCTCTCGGCCACCAGTTCGCGCTCGCGCGTCCCGTCCGCCGCCAGTTGTCGAATGCGGTCTTCAAGTTCCGCCCGGCGTTGATCGGCTCGGCGCGCTTCCTCGGCAAGCTGCTCCGCATGGATCGTATAGCGCTGCAGCACCGCGCCGGTGACGGCCTCCCGATCACGCAACGGCTGCAATGCGGCATCGGCCGCTTCGAGCTTCTTCTGCGCCTGCAATTCGAGATGGGTGGCGTCGGCCAGTTCGCGGATCAACACCGCCTGCTGTGCCTCGGTTTCCTTTTCGGCGAACCGGGCTGCAACCCAGCGGATATGATAAAGCGTCGCCTCGGCCCGGCGGATATCGCCGCTAAGCGAGCGATAGCGCGTGGCGAGACGCGCCTGGCGCTTCAGCGTTTCGAGCTGGGTTTCGACCTGGGCGATGATGTCGTCGACGCGCTCCAGATTGCCCTCGGCCGCCCGCAGCCGCAACTCCGCCTCGTGCCGGCGCGAGTGCAGCCCTGAAATGCCCGCGGCCTCTTCAAGCAGCGCCCGACGGGCCGTCGGCTTGGCGGCGATCAGCTCACCGATCTGGCCCTGCCGCACCATGGCCGGCGAATGGGCGCCGGTGGAGGCATCGGCGAAGAGCAATTGCACATCGCGGGCGCGGACTTCCTTGCCATTGACACGGTAGACCGAGCCGGCCTCCCGCTCGATCCGGCGGGTGACTTCCAGCACATCGGCATTGTTGAGCGCAGCCGGTGCCGTGCGGTCGGAATTGTCGAGTACGAGGGTGACTTCGGCCGAATTGCGGGCCGGGCGATTACCCGAGCCCGAAAAGATCACATCGTCCATGCCCGAAGCGCGCATGGCCTTGTATGAGCTCTCGCCCATAACCCAGCGCATGGCCTCGACGAGATTGGACTTGCCGCAACCATTCGGCCCGACAATGCCCGTCAGCCCCGGCTCCATGACCAGCGTCATCTCGTCGGAAAAGGACTTGAAGCCGTGCAGCTTGAGACGGGAGAATTTCATGGCAGCGCCACCATGGCGACGCTGCCAAAGCCCAAATTACTGAGCAGGCGTAGCAGCCGGCTCGGCCGGAGCCACGGCATCGGCAGCGGGCGCCATTGCGTCGGCTGCAGGAGCCATTGCATCCGTGGCTGGCGCGGCAGCGGGAGCAGCGGCTTCTGTAGAGACAAAATCGGCAGGCACAAGCGGATCGATTTCAGCCGCGAGCTGCTCGAGCGTCTTGTCCCCAGTGAGTGTCTTGCCGTTGACATAGAATGTCGGCGTACCTGAAAGCCCGAATTCGTTGAGCGCCTGCTCGCGAACCGCTTCCATCCCGGTGAACAGCGCCTGATTCGTCAATGCGGCGTCGAATGTTTCCTGGGTAAAGCCCAGCTGCTTGGCGATTTCGAGGATCGCGTCGCGCGGCGTTTCCGAAGTGGCCCAGGTGGTCTGGGTCTTGAAATAGGTCGAAACCACGTTGTGGTAGTTGGTCGGGCCGGAGGCTTCGGCCAGCATGAACACGGCCGCGTCGAGCACGTTGCGCACGAACGGGCGGGTGATCAGCTTGACCTTGCCGGTGTTGACATAGGTCTCGATGAAGCTGGGCAACACGTCGTTGGAGAAGGTCGCGCAATGCGGGCAGGTCGGCGAAGCATATTCGATGACGGTCACAGGGGCGGTGTCGCTGCCCTGCACATGGTCCACATAGCCGCCAGCCGGCGCAGCAAGCTTGGCAACGTCGATCATGTCGCCTTCGGCGGCGCTGGCAGTGGCGACCCCGCAGAGGCTCAGAGCCGATGCGGCAGCGGCCAGAATGAGGGTGTCACGGCGGTTGAATTTCACGGCTAACGCTCCTGTTTTGATGTGCGCGACACTACACGGGGCAAATGTGTGGGCAAGTGGGCACGTTCATCACTGCTGGGTGAACGCTCTATTTGCTCTTTCGCTCCGATCTGCTGGAGAGCGCGTGACCAAGTGTCCGCAACGCTTCCCTCAGATCATCATCGGCGACATCGGCCACTTGGGCCCCGACCTTCGCGATTGTGCTCTGGCTCGGTTGGTTATTGTTTTCTGCCTGGCGCGCTGAACCGGGGGTGAACGGTTCGGCCGACAATCTGACAGCGCCCACCAGCACGAAGCCGAAATAGCGGTTCACCGCGGCGGCGATCTTCTCACCCTCATGTGAAATTGCCAGCGCATGCCCGGGCACACAGCGCAGTAGTAGCGTCGCGCCCTCCTCGCTGCGTTCACCGCGCGGCCAGGTCAGCTTGTCGGGAATGGCGACCGTGTCATAGGGCTTGGGTGCCATCACCGACCAATGGGTGATGATGTCCCGGCTGGCAAAGCCGCGTTTGCGCAGCACCGGATCGAGCGCACCGCCGAGCACATCGGCAATGTTCATCGTCCGATTACGGCGTTTCGGTTCGGGCGGTTCATCCTTAGCCATGGCGATGAAGTACCCCCACCTCGCCGCCCCAGCAAGATAGAACTGCCCCTTGTCGGGAGGGACAGGGTAGGGGTATCCGATTACCCATGCATCTCCCCGCTCCCGCGCCCATCGACGCTCCGGCTGTGCTCGCCTGGTACGATCGCCATGCCCGCGACCTGCCCTGGCGCATCTCGCCAACCGATCGGGCACGTGGCATCAGGCCCGACCCCTATCGCGTCTGGCTCAGCGAGGTGATGCTCCAGCAGACCACTGTGGCCGCGGTGAAGAACTACTTCCTCCGCTTCACCAGCCTGTGGCCCACGGTCTTCGATCTCGCCGCGGCGCCCCTCGACAGCGTCCTCAAGGAATGGGCCGGCCTCGGCTACTATGCGCGTGCCCGGAACCTGCATGCATGCGCGCAGGCCGTTGTGCGTGATCATCATGGCATATTTCCCCAGACCTCGGTTGGGCTCCAGACCCTGCCGGGCGTGGGCGCCTATACCAGCGCCGCCATCGCAGCGATCTGTTTTGACGAACCCGTCGCCGTGCTCGATGGCAATCTCGATCGCGTTCTCGCCCGCTATTACGCGCTGCCGGTTCCGGTACGCGAGGCCAAGGATGAACTTCGCGCCGCGCTGCAAGCCTCGGTACCGTCGCGCGCTGGCGACTTCGCCCAGGCGATGATGGATCTCGGTGCCACCATTTGTGCGCCCCGCGCCGCCGTATGCATGCTATGCCCGATCCAGCCGGGATGCATCGCGACCAAGGCCGGCGACCCGACGATTTATCCGCTCAAGGCAGCCAAGGCCGAGCGTCCGATCCGCAAGGGCCACGCCTATGTGATGCTCGACGCCGATGGCGACGTCTATCTGCAATCGCGCCCGGCAAAGGGCTTGCTGGGTGGCATGACGGAGGTTCCAGGCTCCGACTGGGCGGCAACGCTGCCCGCCCCTGATTACCCGGCAGGCGGCGAATGGCGACACCGCGGGCGGGTCGTCCATATCTTCACCCACTTCCGGCTGGAACTGGAAGTCTGGTCGGCCGAAGTTGAGCCGGACAAGCTCGACGGCGGCTGGTGGGGCGAGGCGCGTGCCCTCAAGGGCGAGGCCCTGCCGACCTTGTTCCGCAAGGTGCTGGCCGAAGCCGGACTTGCCTAGATCGCCCGCGGTTTCCATTATGCGGCGCCCGTTGAAGGAGCCGAAAATGCATGAGGGATCGTGTCTGTGTGGCGCCGTGCGCTTCACCGTTGAGGGTGATCTGCCCGCCCCTAATGCTTGCCACTGCACGCGCTGCCGCAAGCACACAGGGCATTATGAGGCTGGCACCGATGTGCCGCGCTCGGCCGTCACCATCACCGGCGAGGACAAGCTGACCTGGTATCACTCGTCCGAAAAGGTGCGCCGCGGCTTCTGCTCGATCTGCGGTTCGTCACTCTTCTTCGATCCGCCGCATCTCGATTGGATCGGCATCATGATGGGAGCGTTCGACACGCCGACCAACACCAAGCTGTCGTTGCATATCTTCGTTGCCGACAAGGGCGATTACTATGACATCACCGACGGGCTGCCGCAGAACCAGCAATAGTCGAGTCGATATCGCTGCGTGGATTAGGCGGCCTAGGCGGCGTGCCTGCCACGCCGCGGCAGGGCTAGCGGTGCCGGGTCGCCAAATAGCACCACCCGGTTCCGGCCAGTTTCCTTGGCTTGGTACAGTGCCGAATCCGCTCGAGTGAATGCCGCGCGCAGCGGCTCGCCGATGCCATGCACGGCTACGCCGAAGCTGGCACTCAACCTGTGCTCGACCGTAAGGCCGGTATGGGCCGTCTCATGAAAGCGCGCGCGGATCATCTCGGCGAGGTCGCGAGCTTCCCCAATGGCCTTGCCGGGTAGGAGGATGGCGAATTCTTCGCCGCCAATGCGGCCGGCATGATGGCCGGTGCGGGCGAGCAGTGCCGCGAATGTGCGGATCACGTCATCGCCGGTCTGATGGCCGTAGCGATCGTTGACCTGCTTGAAATCATCAATGTCGCAGAACACGACCGCGCCGCCCAGGCCCATTGAACTTTCAGCCGTGGCATCGAATGCACGTCGGTTCAGTAGGCCCGTCAGGCCATCGCGCTCGGATTGGTGCTGAAAGGTCCTGATGGTATCCGCGATGTTGCGAGCAATCAGCAGGAAGATCACCGGCGGCACCAGCAGGCCCGAGACGCTGAGCAGCACCGTCTCCAGCGCCGACAGGCGGAACTCGGTAAAGCTGACGTCGGCTCCATAATAGAACAGCAGCAGCGGTATGCGTACGGCGCTGAAAGCCGCAATCACGACCAATCCGCCGGTCACCAGCAGATCGAGCAGGTTGTGGCGCATTTGCTGGCTCATCCACACCGCGGCCTGCGTCGCCGCCAGTGTGCAGGCCAATTGCGTCACCACCGCAAACTGGAAGAAGGCCGCATCGGCGACCTGCAATACGACAGCCAGCAGCGTCAACGCTCCTACCGCCACCAGCACTGGCAAGCTCGCCTTCGTCGCCTTCGGGTTCATGGCTTTGATGCCGAGCCCGGCAAATATGCAGGCGATGGGCGCGAGCGTGGCCTTGGCCAAGAGCTCGACCGGCGTGCCGGCACCGAATGTCATGACCAGCGTCTGGGCGCTGCCGCAGATCAGTGCCGCAGCCAGCCACGCCATCGGCCACTTGCCCCGCAGCACGACGCTGGCGACAGCACACATGGCAGCTGTGAACGCCAGGATCGCCGCAATAACGATGTTCAGGCCAATCATCACGGTCACGACAAGGTCCGCCCGTCACAGAGTGGGGGGATGGTGGACGCGTGGCGGTTAACGGACGGCTTCGTCGGGGCGAACAATGCGCGCCAACAAGCTCATATCGTTAAAAGGGTGTGTGCTTGGCGCCGAAACAAAGAGGCCGCCGGGGCAAACCGGCGGCCAGTTCAAGAGCCTGAATGATTGGAGGTCAGGATCAGGCAGAAAGCAAATCAAGTTTTGCACGAATATCCGTGCGAAGTTCGTCAATCGGGCTGATCTGCCCGTTTTGCTCGTGATGCCAGAAGGTCCACCCGTTGCATGCCTCGGAGCCCTGGACCAGAGCTCCAACCTTGTGGATGGAGCCTTGATGAGTGCCCGAGACGAGCGAGCCGTCTGCACGAACCATGGCGTAGTAACGTTTCGTTAAGTCGAAGAGTTGCGTGCCCGGTTCAATAAGTCCCTGCTCGATGAGCGAGCCAAAGGGGATGCGCGTTTCCTTGCGCTTGGGCGTCACCGATTGCAGCGCCTCGAACACGCCCGGCCGGATGGCCGATATGCGCTTGAGCGCTGCGTTGATATAGCTTTCTTCCCGCTCGATGCCGATGAAGTGGCGGCCCAGCTTGCGCGCTACGGCGCCGGTGGTGCCGGTGCCGAAGAACGGGTCAAGCACGATATCGCCCGGCTTGGTCGTGGCATTGAGAATGCGGAACAGCAGGGCCTCCGGCTTCTGGGTCGGATGGACCTTGCCGTCATCCTCGTCCTTCAGCCGCTCGGCGCCGGTGCAGATGGGGAACAGCCAGTCGCTGCGCATCTGCGTGTCGTCATTGGCCAGCTTCATGGCCTCGTAATTGAAGGTGACGCGGCTCTTCTGGCTGCGCGCTGCCCAGATCAGGGTTTCATGCGCATTGGTGAAGCGCGTGCCCCGGAAATTGGGCATCGGATTGGCTTTGCGCCAGATCACGTCGTTGAGCATCCAGAAATCGAGATCCTGGAGCGCCGTGCCGACGCGGAAGATATTGTGATAGCTGCCGATCACCCAAAGGGCGCCATCGGGCTTGAGCACGCGGCGCGCCGCCTTGAGCCAGGCGCGCGTGAAGGCATCGTAATGGGCAAAGCTCTCGAACTTGTCCCAGTCGTCATCGACCGCATCGACCTTGCTCTGGTCCGGGCGGGTGAGGCCCTGATCGAGCTGCAGGTTATACGGTGGGTCCGCAAATATGAGGTCAACCGAGCCGGCCGGCAGGGCATTCATGTGGTCGATGCAATCGCCCACCAGGATGGTATCGATAGGGAGCCGAACAGGCTCCTCCGCAGCGGCCACAGGGGCCGTACGCGCGGTACGCAACATACACTTAACCCTAACAAAGGACTAACCAGGCCGTTATAGCCGCTCAGGGTTAATGGAGCGTTCGCAAGGGGTTAGCGGGAGGTTAAGAGACCACGCTTTGGGCAGCAAGCCTAAGCCACTGCCACGCGCACTCGGGCCCAGGCCTCGGCCACCGGCGCGAATTCCTCGCGATGGTGCCGGCACGGTCCATTCTGCACCAGCGCCTGCATATGCTGGGGCGTCGAATAGCCCTTGTGCCCGGCAAAGCCGAAGCCCGGCGCGTCGCAATCCATGATTCTGCACATGCGGTCGCGCGTCACCTTTGCAACGATCGACGCCGCCGCGATCGAGACGCTGCGGCCGTCGCCGCCGATCAGCGCCAGGCCATCGCAAGGCAGGCCCATCGGCACGTCCCGGCCATCGATCAGCACGCGATCGGGACGAATGCCGAGGCTGCACGCCGCCTGCGCCATGCCCCACAGGGTTGCCCCACGGATATTGTGCGACAGGATGATCGAAGGCGGCGCCACCACCACCGATACCGCCAGCGCCGTGTCGATGACCTGCTGGAACAGCAATTCGCGCTGCTCCTCGGTCAGCTTCTTGGAATCGTTGAGGCCCGGCGGGATTGCATTGGCATCGAGCACGACGGCCGAAACCACCACTGGCCCAGCCAGTGGCCCACGCCCAGCCTCGTCGACGCCCGCAACCACGCGTGCGCCGCGGGCGAGGAGTTCGCGCTCATGGCAATAGTCGGGCTCGGTCTGGATGGACGAATCGAACAGCATGCTGCCAGCATCGCTCTCGCACCGATCAAGTCAACGCCAACCCGTTCACAGCCGGGCGAGCAGCGCCGCCTGATCGGGCACGAACAAGTGATGCCCGCGCCGGTTGGTCTCATAGACGAAATCATGCAGCGCCTTGCTGGCGGCGACGCGGGCTTCGATATCGCCCAGGATCACCAGCCGCCGCCCGTATTGCTCCATCTTCTGGAACACTTCGCCGGCAATACGGCTGCTGAGATCGAGAAAGCCCGGCGCCAGTCGCGAGACCGGCACGGCGATGATGTCCGGATTGGCCTCGTAAGCCTCCCCGATCACATCCGGAGCGCTCATATCCGCGCCGAGAAGGCCACCCTCGGGCGGCAGTTCGCAGATGACGAGCCCCTTGTGCTGGGTGACATTCATGACGACTTCTCCGTGATTTAGCCCTGTGCCGGGCCCGGGGGCGTTGCTATAATCCGTTCCGCCGGAGGGCGCCAGCAGAAGAGAACTCAATGATCGCCAGAATCGGCAGCGCCTTTCTTATGCTCCTCGCATCTTCCCTGCCCACCGCGGCGCAGCCGTTTCATCACCCCTTTGGCGAGTGGCGAGAATACAGCCGCGACTGGCTTGCCGCCTGTCCCGATGTGATCGACGAAAGCGCCACCGACTATTACGGCTTTTCCTGCTTTGCCAGCACCGGCAGCCAGGAGCTCAACAGCGCCAATCTGCCGGCCTACAAGCTCACCATTATTCGCAATCGGCTGACCGGCGATCTGGATGTGGCCATCACCATCGCCGCCGACCGCGTCGAGGCCGATCCCGCCCGGCCGCTGGTTCTGGCCTTTGGCGGCGAGAAGCCCCAGCGTTTCGACTTCACCACCGATCTCGAGACCCGCCACAACACGGTCAACCAATTCTTCGTGGTCGACCCGGCCAGGCGCGATGCTGTGCTCGAACAAATGAAGCAGCGCAACTCGCTGCTGCTCAAAGTGCCGCTCAGCGACGGCACCAGCAAGGATGTCTGGCTCTCCCTGCGCGGCGTCAGCGCCTCCATCGACTTTATGGCCACCTATGCCCGCAAGGTTGCCCAATACTAGAGCGGCGGCAGGCGGCGCTTTACCGGCTGGGCTTTGACGATGGCCGTGCTTGTTTCCGCCTTGTCGGCGATCCGGTCCAGGATTTGATCGAGCTGTTCGATTGAACGCAGTTGCAGGCGCGCGATGAAGCAGTCGTCGCCCGTCACCTTGTCGCATTCTGTGATTTCAGGGATGTCCTCGATCAGTTTCTGCACGATGTGGAGCTTGCCGGGTAGGGGCTTCACCCGCACGATCGCTTGCAGCGCGTAACCGAGCGCCCTGCTGTCGAGCTCAAGCGTGAACCCTTCGATGACGCCGCGCTCCTCAAGCCGTTTCAGCCGCTCCGACACGCTGGGCGACGATAGCTCCACCCGCTGCGCCAGCTCCTTGATCGAAAGCCGCGCATCCCGTGACAGTGCTTCGATAATCCGTCGGTCGATTTCGTCGATCATTTTCGTTTCCAAGGGGAATTCGAGATTCTGCCGAACAATGTAAAGCAGATTTGGCCTGCGCCTAACAAGCCTCATGGATGGATGGTCCGGGAAGGCCTATCTTCGCTGCACGCAAAGCGAGGCAGCAATGAGCACGACACGCGGTACCATCGAGATGACAGCGGCCATGGCGATATCAGGCACGGTCGGCGCCTTCGTCGTATTCTCGGGCCAGCCCGTCATCGATGTCGTGCTGTGGCGTTGTGCCTTTGGGGCGATCCCCTTGCTGATCGCCTGCGCTGCGCTCGGATTGCTGCGGCGTGATATCATCACGCCACGCCAGTTCCTGCTGGCCGCGCTCGGCGGCGTGGCCATCGTCGCCAATTGGCTGCTGTTATTCGCGGCCTATCCCCTGGCGTCGATCTCCATCGCCACGGCGGTCTACAACACCCAGCCGTTCATGCTGGTGGCGTTCGGCGCGCTGTTCCTCGGCGAACGGCTGACGGCGCACAAGCTGGCCTGGCTCGGTATCGCCTTTGCAGGCGTGGTGCTGATCGCCAATGCCAAGGCCGGTGATGGTGGCACGAATTACCTCGCGGGCATCCTGCTCGCGCTCGGCGCCGCCTTCTTCTATGCAGTCGCCGCGCTGGTGACCAAACGCCTCACGGGCGTGCCGCCGCACCTGATCGCGCTAATCCAGGTGGGCGTTGGCATGCTGATGGCGGCACCATTTGCCGGCCTTTCGGATCTACCCACCAGCCCCCAGACCTGGGCCAGCCTTGTCGCCATCGGCGTCGTCCATACCGGGCTCGTCTATATCCTGCTCTATGGCGCTATCCAGAAGTTGCCGACCCATCTCATCGGCGCGCTCTCCTTCATCTATCCGGTGGTCGCGATCGTGGTCGATTTCGTTGTTTTCGGTCATCGCCTGGGCGCGCTGCAACTGCTCGGCGCCGCGGCCATCTTGGTCGCCGCCGCCGCCATGACGCTGGGCTGGACGCCATTCGCCAAACCCGGTCAAGCACGGGCAAGCGGTTGACGGGCGTGCACTTTTGGTATCGGGTCCACACGCTTTACATCGCCTGACGGAAATCCCGATGATCCTCCTGCCTGGCTCTGCGCTTCTGTTCGATATCGACGGGACGCTGGCCGATACCGATCCGCTGCACCTTGAAGCGTTCAACCGCACCTTCGCGCCATTCGGCCATCACTTCGACAAGGCCCGCTTCGCGCTGGAGCTGCAAGGCAAGGCCAACGAGGCCATCGCCGCCCGCTTCATCCCCGACCTGCCGCCTGAAGAGCAGATCGCGGTGATGCGCGGCAAGGAAGCGCTATTTCGCGATCTGGCTCGCACCGAAATCCATGCCGTGCCTGGCCTGTTCGAACTGCTCGATCTGGCCGATGCCGCCGGCCTGCCCATGGCGGCGGTGACCAATGCCCCACGCGCCAATGCCGATCTCATCCTCGATGGGCTGGGCGTCCGCGACCGCTTCAAGGCGCTGGTGATCGGCGAGGAACTCGCCCACGGCAAGCCGCATCCGCTGCCCTATCTCGAAGGTCTGCGCCACCTCGGTGCTGATGCCCGCGTGTCCGTCGCCTTCGAGGATTCCCGCACCGGTATTGCCTCGGCCAACGGCGCCGGTCTTGCCACCATCGGCATCCGCACTTCGTTGGTCGACGCCGACATGCGCGCCGCCGGCGCCGTTCTTTCGGCCGACAGCTACGATGATCCAGCACTCCTGGTCTTCATCCACGCCACCGTCAGCGAGCCAGAATTCTCCCAGTAGACCTCATCCTGAGCTTGTCGAAGAACGAGGTCGTGGCACCAAGGCCTCCACGCGCTTGACCTCGTGGTCCGACAAGAGGTCTCAGCCCTCGCCTAGAACAGACTCATCTGCCGGTCTTCCAGCTTAGGTGCGATGAACAGGTCGTTGCGCAGCCCCGGTAGCCTGGTGTCGAGGCCATAGCGCTCGCGCGCCTTGTCGAAGCGCTGGCGGAGCAGGGTGGCATAAGGGCCTTCCCCGGTCATTCGGACGCCCCAGCGCGCGTCATAATCCTTGCCGCCCCGCGTATCGCGCACCAGCGACAGCACATGGCGCACCCGGTCCGGGAAATGCCGCAGCAGCCATTCGCGGAACACGTCGCGCACCTCGCCCGGCAGCCGCAGCAGGATCATCGAGGCGCTGACCGCCCCCTGCGCCTTGGCGGCGTCGAGAATGCGTTCGAGTTCCATATCGTTGATCGCGGGGATCATCGGCGAGGCAAATACCGCCACCGGCACACCGGCCTCACTCAACAGCCTGATGGCCTCCAGCCTCCGCGCCGGCGACGATGCGCGCGGTTCCATCTTGCGGCTGAGCTTATGGTCCATCGAGGTCATCGACAGCGCCACCTTGACCAGGCCCAGCTTAGCCAGCTCGGTAAGCAGATCAAGGTCGCGAATGATCAGCGCCGATTTGGTGGTGATCATCACTGGATGCCGGGTTTCCAGCATCACCTCGAGAATGCCGCGCGTCAGCTTGTGCTTGCGTTCGGCCGGCTGGTACGGGTCGGTATTGGTGCCCATGGCAATGGGCTTGACCTTGTAGCCCCTGGCCCCGATCTCCGCCCGCAGGGCCTCGATCGCATTGACCTTCACATAGATATCGCGCTCGAACTCCACGCCAGCCGAATGTCCGAGAAAGGCATGGGTCGGTCGCGCGAAGCAATATGAGCACCCGTGCTCGCAGCCGCGATAGGCATTGATCGAGCGCTCAAAGCCGATGTCTGGGCTGTCATTGGTGGTGATGATGGTCTTGGCGCGTTCGATATGCTCGATCGTCTCGAAGATCGGCAGCGACTCGACAGTCGACCAGCCGTCCTCAAAGCCCTCGCGCGTCTGCTTT